>NZ_JBIUYQ010000003.1:14395-111204 GCF_044744605.1 Kitasatospora sp. NPDC087271 | reverse complement strand
CCGGGGGCGCGGGGGCTTTCTTTTGCTGGGGGCCCGGGCAGGAGTGTTTTTTCCACTTTTGGAACCCCGGGGGGGGCGCGCCGCCCCCCCCCCCCCCCCGGCCCCCCCGGGGGGGGGGGGCCCCCCCCCCGGGGCCCCCCGCGACGCCCTGTCTGCGGTCCCGACCGTCGGCGCCGGGGCTCGGCCCACCCTTTCCGGCACCAGTTCTGGACACTCTCCTAGCCTTCCCGGCCGCACAGTTGGCGGCATCGTGCGGCCGGGGGCGCCGCACCACAGGCCGGGAGGCGACGGATGGGAACGATGGTGCTCGGGGACCTGCTCGACGAGGCGGTGCTGATGCTTCGGAGTGCGGACGCACGGCAGGACGCGGAGGAACTTGCCGCACGGGTGCTCGGAGTGGAGTCGACCGGGCTGGACCCGCGGCGGGACGTCGACGGCAGATCGGTACGGCGGCTGCGGGATCTGGTGGGCAGGAGAGCCGACGGCGTGCCGCTCGGTCACCTGATCGGGCGGACCGTGTTCGCCGGCCTCGAACTCCTCGTCGGGCCTGGCGTGTTCGTGCCGCGGGTGCACAGCGAGCTCGTGCTGGCGGCCGGCCTGGAGTCCCTCGGGGACGCGGCCGGGCCGACGGTGGTCGACCTGTGCGCCGGCTCCGGCGCGATCGGGCTGGCCCTCGCGCACGCCCGGCCGGACGCCCGGGTGCACGCGGTCGACTTCGACCCGGTTGCCGCGGACTTCGCCCGCCGCAACGCGGCCCGCCGCGCCGCGCTCGGGGACACCGAGGTCTCCGTCCACGAGGGCGTGGCGGGCCGGGCGGGCGCGCTGACCGGGCTGGCGGGCGAGGCGGACCTGGTGCTCGCGAACCCGCCGTTCATGCCGGACGCGGCCGACGTGCCGGACGAGTTCGGCCGCTACCAGCCCCGCCAGGCCGTGTTCGGCGGAGCCGACGGCCTGCGGGTCGTCCGCCAGGTGGTGGAGGCGGCGGCGGGGCTGCTGCGGCCGGGCGGCACGCTGGTCGTCGAGCACGGCCACCTGCACGGCGCGACGGTTCCGGCATTGCTACGGGAGTCCGGCTGTTTCGCCGAGGTGTCCTGCCGGCCCGACCACGAGGGCTGGCCGCTGTACTCCACGGCCGTCCGTACCGGGACCGACGCCCCGTCCTCCTGACCGGCAGACGGCCGGGCCCCCTTCCGCGGATGCGGAAGGGGGCCCGGCCGGTCGTGTTCAGCGGGGTGTCAAAGGCCGCCGGAAGCCGGCCACTGCGAGCCACGCGCCGACCCCTGCCACCGCCGCGCCGAGCAGCAGCGCCGGAACGGCGGTGCCCGTTCCGGGTAGGCCGAGGGCGAGGGCGCGGGTGGAGTCGATGGCGTACGTGAGCGGGTTGACGTGGGCGACGGCGGCCAGCCAGTCCGGGAGGTCGGCGGTCGGGACGTAGGCGCTGGAGGCGAACATCAGGGGCAGCACGGCGATGATCGCGAGGTTCTGAATGGGCTCGGCGCGGCGCAGCCAGGCCGCCGCCGCGATGAACAGCCAGCCGAGTGCCCAGCTCATGAACAGCGTCAGCCCGATCGAGGCGGCGACCGCGCCGGCCCCGCCGCGCGGGTTGTAGCCGAGGACGAGGGTCCCGAGCACCAGGATGATCACGGCCTGGACGGCGGCGCGCACGAGCGTGGTGAGACTGCGGGCGACGAGCAGGGAGCTCGGCGCGACGGGCAGGCAGCGCAGGCGGGCGACGATGCCGTTCTGGAGGTCCTCGACGAGGCCCACCCCGGACTGGACGGCGGACTGCACCGCGTTGTCGACGAGGACGGCGGGCAGGACGAAGTCCAGGTACGTGACGTCCGGTGGGAAGTGCGGTGGGAGTCCCATCCGGCTGAACACCTGGGAGAGCACCACAAGCGTGATGACGGGCTGGAGCAGGCCGAAGAGAAGCACCGCAGGGTCGGTCACGAGCGCGCGCAGAGACCGGCCGGTGAGGATGCGGACCTGGGTGAGCCGCGAACTGCCGTGCCAGGTGGGCGCGGTGGCCGTCGGAGTGCGGGGCGGTCGGCCGGTGTCGAGCGTGGTGGTCACCGAGCGGGTCCTTCCGGGCTGACGAGGCGGGCGGGGCTGTCGGGGCGGTGGGCCAGGGCGAGGTAGACGTCGTCCAGGCCGGGTTCGCCGAACGTGAGTTCGGCGGCCTCGATCCCGACCCCGTCGAGCGCGCGGACGACGGCTGCGATGTCGCGGGTGGCCTCGATGGGGACGACGAGGGCGGCGTCCTCGCGGCCGGTGACCGGGGCGAGCCCGGCACGGCGCAGTGCCTCGGCGGCCCGCTCGGAGTCGTTTCCGGAGTCGTTCCCGGCAGGCCCGTCGAGGACGACGGTGACGGTGCGCCGGCCGACCCGGGCCTTGAGCTCGGCGGGGGTGCCGTGGGCGACGACGGCGCCGTCGGAGAGCACGGTGATGGCGTCGGCGAGCCGATCGGCCTCGTCGAGGTACTGGGTGGTGAGCAGGACGGTGGTGCCCTCGGCGACGAGGCCTTCGACGATCTCCCAGAGACCGAGCCGGCTCACCGGGTCGAGCCCGGTGGTCGGCTCGTCGAGGAACACCACCTCGGGCCGGCCGACCAGGCTCGCGGCGAGGTCGAGGCGGCGGCGCAGGCCGCCGGAGTAACCGCGGGCGGGCCGGTCGGCGACGTGGCCGAGGTCGAACAGGTCGAGGAGGTCGTCGGCGCGGGCCCGGGCGGCGCGCCGCCCGGCTCCCAGCAGCCCGGCGAGCAGGAGGAGGTTGTCGCGCCCGCTGAGCCGCCCGTCGACGGTGGCGTACTGGCCGGTGAGGCCGATCCGGCGGCGGACCTCGGCGGGGCGGCGCCGGACGTCGAACCCGGCGACGCTGGCCCGGCCGGTGGTGGGCGCGAGGGCGGTGGTGAGGACGCCGACGAGGGTGGTCTTGCCGGCGCCGTTGTGGCCGAGCAGGGCGAGCACGGTGCCGCGGGGGACGGCGAGGCTGACCGAGTCGAGCGCGCGGACGGTGCCGAAGGTCATGCCGACGTCGACCGCCTCGATCACGAGGTCGTCGTCGGCCCAGGCGGGCGGGGGCGGGGCGGTGCGGGCAGGCATGGTCTGGTCTCCGTACGGGGGTTCGGCGAGCGTCGAAGGGGGCGGCCGGTGTCAGTCGACGGCGTCCATCAGGCGGAACAGCTCCTCGTCGGTGGCCGTGTCGAGGTCGGGGCCGGGGCGGGCCGGGCCGGCGGTTGCGGCGCAGCGCCGGGCGAGGTCGCGCAGCCGGGTGGCGGTGGCCGGATCGAGGGCGGTGCCGGTGGCGAGCAGTGCGGCGAGCCGGTCGACCAGGTAGGCGGCGGTGGGCTCCGGCGCGGCCCCCCGGTCGAGGTGGGCGCCGAGGGCGCGGGCGGCGGCGGCCGGGGACGGGTGGTCGAAGACGAGGGTCGCGGGAAGGGAGGTGCCGCTGGCGGCGGCGATGCGTTCGCGCAGTTCGATCGCGTTGACGGAGTTGACGCCGAGGTCGGAGAACGCGTGGGCGGCGTCGAGGTCGTCGGCGCCGCGCCCGAGTACGGCGGCGGTCTCGGCGAGGACGAGCTTGAGGAGGAGGGCGTCGCGCTCCTCGGGGCTCGCCGCGGCGAACCGCTCGGCGCTGGGGGCCGACGGTCCGTCGAGGGCCGGCATGACCGCGGGCGTGGAAGCGGCCGGCGCGAGCCAGTACGTCTGCCGCTGGAACGGGTACGTCGGGAGCGGCACGGGCCGGGCGCCGGGCAGGACGGCGTCCCAGTCCACGGGTGAGCCGTGCAGGTGGAGGCGCCCGGCGGCGGCGAGCAGGGCCCGCGTCTCGTCCGCCTGGTCCGCCGAGCCGGTCGCGATGACGGCGGCCGACGGTCCGGCCTCCCCGGCGGCCAGGCACTCGCCGAGCATGGGTGCGAGCGCGGCGGCGGGCCCGAGTTCGAGATAGGCGTCGACGCGCTCCCCGCGCAGCTGCTCGACGGCGTCCCGGAACCGGACCGGTTCCCGGACCTGGCGCACCCAGTGGCCGGGGTCGAGGGCCTCGTCGGCGGTCAGCGGGCGGCCGGTGACGCCGGAGACCAGCGGCACGGCGGGCGCGGCGAACGACAGGCCTTCGAGGACGCCGCGGAACTCCGCCAGCATCGGCTCCAGCAGCGGCGAGTGGAACGCGTGCGACACGCGCAGTCGCGTCGTCCGCCGGTCTGCGAAGTGCGCCTCGATCGCCGCGACGGCGTCCTCGGCGCCCGAGACGACGACGGACGACGGCCCGTTCACCGCCGCGAGCGAGACGAACTCGCCCAGCAAAGGCCGCACTTCGTCCTCCTCCGCCCGGACGGCGAGCATCGCGCCCCCGGCCGGGAGGGACTGCATGAGCCGTCCCCGGGCGGCGACCAGCGCGCACGCGTCCGTCAGCGACAGGACCCCGGCCACGTGCGCGGCGGCGATCTCGCCGACCGAGTGCCCGGCCAGCAGGTCGGGCCGCACGCCCCAGGACTCCAGCAGCCGGTAGAGGGCGACCTCGTGGGCGAAGAGCGCGGGCTGCGCGAACTCCGTCCGGTCGAGGAGCGGTTCGGGATGCCCGCGCCCGTCGTCTTCCCACAGGACGGAGCGCAGCGGCCGTTCCAGCAGCGGGTCGAGACCGGCCCACATCTCGTCCAGCGCAGCCGCGAACTCCGGGAAAGCGGCGACGAGTTCGCGCCCCATCCCGGGCCGCTGGCTGCCCTGCCCGGCGAACACGAAGGCGAGGCGCCCGCCGCTGTCGCGCCGGCCCGCCGCCGGAACGGCCGGCGAGGGCTCCCCGGCAGCGAACTGCCTGAGTGCGTCGACGAGTTCGCCCCGCTCGGCGCCGACCAGCAGCGCCCGGTGGCCGTGGACGGCCCTGGTGGTGGCGAGCGCATGGGCGAGGTCGGACAGGGCGTACGAGGACTGGGTGGCGACGTGCTCGGCCAGCCGCCCGGCCTGGGCCCGCAGAGCGGGCTCGCTGTGGGCCGAGAGCACCAGCGGCACCGGCCCGCCGGAGGAACCGCTGACAACCTGGGACGACGCCGGCGCCTCCTCCAGCACGACGTGCGCGTTGGTCCCGCTGATCCCGAACGACGACACGCCGGCCCGCCGCGCCCGCCCGTCCTCCCTGGGCCACGGCTGCGCCTCGGTCAGCAGCCTGACTGCGCCGGAGGACCAGTCCACCCGGGTGGTCGGCCCGGTGACGTGCAGGGTCCTCGGCAGGAGGCCGTGCCGCAGCGCCTGCACCGTCTTGATCACCCCGGCCACTCCGGCCGCCGCCTGGGCGTGCCCGATGTTCGACTTGACGGACCCCAGCCACAGCGGCCGGTCCGCCGGGCGCGCGCCGCCGTGGACGGCGAGCAGCGCCTGCGCCTCGATCGGGTCGCCGAGAGGGGTTCCGGTGCCGTGCGCCTCGACGGCGTCGACGTCGCCGGGGGCGAGCCCCGCGTCGGCGAGCGCGCGCCGGATCACCCGCTGCTGCGCGGGGCCGTTGGGCGCGGTGATGCCGTTCGAGGCGCCGTCCTGGTTGACCGCCGAGCCGCGCACGACGGCGAGCACCGGGTGCCCGTTGCGCCGCGCGTCGCTCAGCCGTTCCAGGACGAGCAGGCCCGCGCCCTCGGCCCAGGCGGCGCCGTCGGCGTCGTCCGAGAAGGCCTTGCAGCGGCCGTCGGGGGCGAGGCCGCGCAGCCGGGAGAACTCGACGAACGACCCCGGCGTGGCCATCACCGCGACGCCGCCGGCCAGGGCGAGCGAGGACTCGCCCGAGCGCAGCGAGCGGCAGGCGAGGTGGAGGGCGACGAGCGAGGAGGAGCACGCGGTGTCGACGGTGAGCGCCGGACCCTCCAGGCCGAAGCAGTACGAGATCCGCCCGGCCAGGGCGCTGCCGGCCGTGCCGATCCCGAGCAGCCCCTCCAGCTCGGCCGGGGCGGTGGTGCCGTAGTCGTGGTACATCGCCCCGGTGAAGACGCCGGTGCGGCTGCCGCGCAGCCCGGTCGGGTCGATGCCGGCGTGCTCCAGCGCCTCCCAGGCGGTCTCCAGGAGCAGCCGCTGCTGCGGGTCGGCGGCCAGGGCCTCGCGCGGGGAGAAACCGAAGAAAACGGCGTCGAACCGCCCTGCGCCGTCCAGGAATCCACCCCGGCGGACGTAGGACGTCCCGGGGTGCTCGGGGTCGTCGTGGAAGAGGCCGTCGAGGTCCCACCCGCGGTCGGCGGGGAACGCGGAGTCGGTGTGGGTGCCGTCGGCGACGAGTGTCCAGAGGTCGTCGGGGGAGGAGATCCCGCCCGGCAGGCGGCAGGCCATGCCGACGATCGCGACCGGCTCGTCGGAGGCGTCGTACGTGCCCTCGTCCGGTCGGTCCGGCGCTGCGCCCGACAGCAGGGACGCGACGGCGGCCGGGGTGGGGTGGTCGAAGCCGAGGCTCACCGGCAGCGGACGGCCGGTCGCCTCCGCCAGCAGGTTCCGCAGCCGGATGGTGCGCACCGAGTCCAGCCCGTACGCGCGGAACGCCGTGTCGGCGCCGATCGGCTCGTCGTCCGGGCCGCGGTCCATGACCTCGGCCACGCACGAGCGCACGAGGTCCAGCGCGTCGCCGTGGTCGAGCGCGTACGGACTGGGGACGAACGCCTCCTGGGCCACCAGCTCCTCCAGCGACCGCCGGTGCAGCTTCCCGGCCGGGGTGCGCGGGAGGTCGTCGACGGTCACCAGCTCCAGCGGCATCTTGTACTCGGCGACCTCGCGCTCCCGCAGGAAGCCGGTCACGGCCCGCAAACCGATTGCCGGGTCCGCCGCGCGGGTGAGCACCAGGCAGGGGATCTCGCCGAGGCGCGCATCCGCCCGCCCGACCACCGCGAGCGGGCCGATGCCCGGCATCGCCGCCAGGAGCTCCTGGACCTCTGTCGCGTCGAACTTCCGCCCGCCCACGTTGATCAGCTCCGCCGCACGCCCGTGGAAGCGCAGCAGCCCGTCCTCCCCGAGACTCGCCCGGTCGCCCGTGCGCAGCCAGCCGTCCGGCGTGATCGCCGCGCGGGTCAGCTCGGGATCCCGGTAGTAGCCGCGGAACATGCTCGGGCTGCGGTACTGGAGGTCGCCCGGCGTGCCCGGGAGCGGTTCGCGCCCGTCCTCGCCGATGATCCGCACGCGCGCCCCGCTGGTCGGCCGGCCCACGCTGCGCACCGCGGCCCCGTCCGGGTCGGCCGGCGAGGTACGGGTGCCGGTGCCCAGTTCGGACATGCCCCACACCACCACCAGCTCGCCGCCGAGCGCCGCCCGCACGTCCGCGGCCAGCGCGGCGGGGACCGCCGCCCCGGCGGTGCGCACCTGGTGCGGCCGGAATCCGGCGGGCCGTCCGTTGCGGGCCAGCGCACCGACGATGTCGTGCAGCTGCGCCGGGACGGCGAAGACCGCGCTGGGTGCGGTCCGCCGGGCCAGCGCGAGGAAGCGCTCGGGATCCCAGCCGCGCAGCAGGACCTGTCGGCAGGCCCGGAACAGCGCGGTGTGCAAGGACTGCAGGCCGAACAGGTGGGTGAGCGGGCAGGCCGTCAGGATCGCGTCGGCGAAGGCCGCGCCGCCCTCCTCGGCGACGGGGGCGGTGTTGGAGAGCAGTCCGTCGTGGCTGTGCAGGCAGATCTTGGGCCGTGCCGAGGTGGTGCCGGAGGAGGGGAGCAGGACCAGCGGCTGGTCCGGTACGACCTCGACCGGGTGCGGCTCCCGGCCCGCGTGGTCGGCCATCGTCCGGGCCAGCGAGCGGACCCCGGACGGCAGCCCGTCCGGATCCCCCGCGACCAGGACCGCCCGCAGGGACGGTACGGCCGCCGACAGCTCGTGGGCGGTGGCCACCGCCTCCGGCGCGAACAGGGCCGCCACCGGGTCCACCCGGCCCAGCAGTGCCCGCACGTCGGCGGCGCCGAACCCGGCGTGCACCGGCAGCATGACCGCGCCGACGGCGGCGACGGCCAGGTGGGCGGTCTGGTACTCCCAGCAGTTCGGCAGCTGGACCGCGACCACCTCACCCGGACCCACGCCCAGCTCCTGGAGCGCCCGGGCCAGCGACGCCACTTCCGTCCGCCACTGGCGCCACGTCAGCTCGTGATCGCCGTCGACCAGTGCGACGGCGTCGGGGGCGCGCCGTACGGCCGCCGCGAACACCCCGGACAGGGTGTGACCGCCCAGCGCTCCGGGGGCCGGATCGATCGTGTAGTCATCGTTGTGGACGGACACCTTCACTCCCGGGGTCGGTGCGGGCTGCGGCTGTCATCCTCGGCCTCAGAGCGCGGGGAAAGCCCTAGAGGTTCTCTAGAGCCCGCGCGAGGCGGCGCGGGGAACGGCCGGGCGCTGCTCGGGGAACCCGGTGTCCAGCAGCGCCAGCAGCGGGCGGGCCTTCACCACCGTCTCGTCGAACTCCGCCTCGGCGTCGGAGAGGGCGATGATCGCGCCTCCCACCCCGTAGCGCAGCCGCCCCTCGCTCACCACGGCAGTGCGGATGACGATGCTCAGATCGGCGGCGCCGGTCAGCGAGAGGTAGCCGATCGCGCCCGAGTAGATGCCGCGCGGGCCGCTCTCCAGGCGGTCGATGATCTGCATGGTGCGGAGCTTGGGCGTGCCCGTCATCGAGCCGCCGGGGAAGGCCGACCGGACGCCGTCGACCGCGCTGTACCCGGGGCGCAGCCGAGCCCGTACGGTGCTGACCAGCTGGTGGACGGTGGTGTACGTCTCGACGTCGAAGAGCGGGTCGGCGACGACGGATCCGGTCTCGGCGCACCGCCCGAGATCGTGCCGGACGAGGTCGACGACCATGAGGTTCTCGGCCCGGTCCTTCTCGCTGGTCGCCAGGTCGGCGACGAGCAGGGTGTCCTCCTGCGGGGTGGCGCCGCGCGGGCGGGTGCCCTTGATGGGCTTGGACTCCATCACACCGTCCGGCCCGATCCGCAGGAAGCGCTCGGGGGAGGAGCTGAGCACGGACAGCCCGCCGAAGCCGAGGAAGGCGGCGAACGGTGCCGGGCTGATCCGCCGCAGGGCTCGGTAGGCCTGCCAGGGGTCGAACGCGGCCGGGGCGTCGATCATGTTGGTGAGGCAGACCTCGTAGGTCTCGCCGGCCCCGATCTCGTCCTGGCAGGCGTCGATGAGCTTGAGGTAGGCCTCACGGGGGTGGCGCAGCCGCAGGCCGGCCGACAGGCCGGGCGGGTTGTGGGCCGGCGGGTCGGTGCGTGGCGCCGGGCCGGTGAGCCGGGCGGCGGTGTCCCGCAGCCAGGCCCTGGCGGGCCCTGTCCGGCCGTCCTCGGCCAGGGCGAGCAGGTGGGCGGCGCCGGTGCGGTGGTCGAGGACGACCGCCCGGTCTGCGAACACCATGACGGCGTCCGGGTCGGGCGAACGGTGGGCACGGTCGCCGCCGCACTCGGCCTTGAGCTCGTAGCCGAGGCAGCCGACCCAGCCGAGCGCGAAATCGAACGGCAGCTCGGGCACCTCCACGTGCAGCGAGCGGAGGTCCGCGTCGAGCCAGTGCAGGAACTCGTCCTCCAGCACCCGCGTGCCGCCCCCGGCCGTTATCGTGACGGTCCCCCGGGAGACGTCCGCGCTCGCCACCCGGGCGAGCGGGCCGGAGGCGTTGCCCATCGCTGAGACCTGGCCGAGCCGCCCGCCCGGGAGGCTGCTGTCCAGCCAGAACGGGTGGCTGCCGATGCGGAAGAGCCGGTCGAAGACGGTTTCGGCGTCCCACCGGGTGTCGATCTTCCGGGTCAGCACGGTCAGTTGCCGGGGGGCCGGGAGCGGGGTGTGGTCGGGCCGGGTGCGGGGCCGCGGTACGCCGGGGGTGCGTCTGCGGCCGTGGCGGTGCGCGTGGTTGAAGCGCTCGGCGAGGTCCCGGAAGTTCGCGAGCAGCTGGTGCCCGGCCTCGGTGCCGATCGACTCGGGGTGGAACTGCACACCCCACAGCGGGAGTTCGCGGTGGTACAGGGCCATCACCACGCCGTCGTCGGTGGCCCAGGCGATCGGTTCCAGTACGGGGGAGAGGCTGGTGACGGCGAGCGAGTGGTAACGGACGACCTCCAGCGGATTGGGCAGGTGGCGGAAGAGCCCGGTGCCGGTGTGCCGCACGTCCGAGGTGCGCCCGTGCCGGGGTTCGGGCGCCCGGCCGACGGCGGCGCCGTGGGCGAGGGCGAGACCCTGGTGACCGAGGCAGACGCCGAGGACGGGCAGTCGGCCCTCGCGGGCGATCCCGGCGCAGTGGCCGAAGTCGGAGGGGTTGTGCGGCGTACCGGGGCCGGGGGAGAGGACGACGGTGTCGAAGTCGTCGAGCAGCTCCGGCCGGAAGGAAGGGTCGTCGTTGCGGACGACCTCCGGCTCACGCCCGTTGACCTCGGCGAGGTAGTGGAACAGGTTGTAGGTGAACGAGTCGTAGTTGTCGACCAGGAGAGTGCGCATCAGTGGTCCTTGTCCTGCCGGTGCCGCCGGGCGGGGCCGGGAGTCTGCCGGCGGTTGTCAGCGGAGCACGGCGAGTTCGGAGGTGATCTCCCGTAGCACCGCCGCCTGCTGCTCGGCCAGGAAGAAGTGGCCCCCGGGGAGGACCTGCAGCCGGAAGGCGCCGGTGGTGTGGTTCTGCCAGGCCCGGGCCTCGGCGATGGTGGTCCGCGGGTCGGCGTCTCCGGTGAGCGTGGTGACCGGGCAGCCGAGGATGCGCTCCGGACCGCAGGTGTAGCGCTCGATGGCGCGGTAGTCGGCGCGGATCGCGGGCATCGCCATGCGCAGGATCTCATCGTCACCGAGCAGTCGGGCACTGGTGCCGTTGAGCAGCTTGAGCTCGGCGATGACCGCCTCGTCGTCCTGGCGGTGCACGTTCTCGATCCGGGTGGTGGATGGCGCCCGCCGACCGGAGACGATGACGGCCCGGGGCGCGTGGGTGCCCTTCTGCTCCAGACGCCAGGCGGTCTCGAAGGCGAGGACGGCGCCCATGCTGTGGCCGAAGAAGACGGTGGGACGGTCGTCCAGGGTGAGCAACTCGTCGGTGATCCGGTCGGCGAGGGTGTCGATGTCCCCGATGCAGGGCTCCAGACGGCGGTCCTGCCGGCCGGGGTACTGCAGGGCGATCAGCTCGGTGTCGTCGGCGAGGGCCGCGGAGACGGGGTGGTAGAAGGTGGCGGAGCCGCCGGCGTGCGGGAAGCACACCAGGCGCACGGGTTGGTCGGCTCCCGGGTGGAAGCGGCGCAGCCAGAGCGTGCTCGACGTGCCGGGGCTGGTCATGGGTTCGGGCCTCTTTCGGTGGGGGATTCAGTCCCGGTGAACGGTGATGGCGCCGGACGGGCAGAGCGTGGCGGCCAGTTCGACCGCGTCCGGGTGTTCGTCGGCCGCGGCGGGGTCGAACAGTTCGACCACGCCGTCGTGGTCCTGGTCGAAGACGGCGCCGGCGTTGAGCACGCACTGGCCCGCGCCGACGCAGCGTGCGGTGTCGACGGTGACGCGCATGGACATCTCCTGGGGCGGTGTCGTGGGCTACCAGCGGACCGGCAGCGCGTGCAGGCCGCACAGCACGCCGTCGTACTTGAACGGCAGTTCCTCGGCCGGAACCGCCAGGCGCAGGCCCGGGATGCGCTCGAAGAGCCTGCGGTAGGCGGTCTCCATCTCGATCCGGACCAGGTTCTGGCCCAGGCACTGGTGGATGCCGTAGCCGAAGGCCACGTGATGGCGCTCGGTGCGGGCCGGGTCGAAGGCGCGCGGGCAGGCGAAGGCCTGCTCGTCGTGGTTGGCCGCGGCCACCAGCGGGATGATGCCCTCGCCGGCCCGGATCGGCTGGCCGGCGATCTCGACGTCCTCGGTCGCGACCCGCAGGGAGACCAGGTCGGCGACCGAGTGGAAGCGCAGCGTCTCCTCGACGACCCGGTCGTCCCCGATCCACCGGGGGTTGTCCAGCAGGGTGAGCACGCCGAGGGCGATGTTGTTGGCGGTGGTCTCGTGCCCGGCGATGAGCAGCAGCATCAGCACCCCGGACATCTCCCGGGGCTCGATCACGCCGGTGGCCAGTAGTCGGCTGATCAGGTCGTCACCGGGCCACTTCTGCTTGATGGCGACCAACCGGTTGATGTAGCGCAACAGTTCGCGCGAGGCGGTGTCGCGCTGCTCCTCGGTGGAGGCGCGGATCGCAACCAGGGTGCGGGTGCGGGATTCGAAGAAGTCCCGGTCGGCCGGCGGCACCCCGAGCAGTGCCGAGATGACCAGTGACGGGACGGGCAGGGCGAAGTCGGCGACCAAGTCGGCCTCGTTGCCGGCGGCCAGCATGGTGTCGATGCACCGGTCCACGGTCTGCTCGACGGCGGGCCGCAGCTCCCGGACGCGGCGGACGCTGAACTCGGGGATGAGCGCCTTGCGGAAGCGGTCGTGCTCGGGTGAGTCCAGGCCGACGAACCATCCGGGTATCTGCTCCTGGCGGGGCACGCCCATGGTCTGGCTGATGTTGGGGAAGCCCGGGTGGTCGGGGTTGGAGCTGATCCTGCGGTCGGTCAGGACGGCCCGGACGTCCTCGTGCCGGGTGACCAGCCACACCCGGTTCCCGTTCGGCAGGGGGCACACCACCAGGCCCCGCTGCTCGCGGTAGTCCTGGTAGCGGGGCGGGGGAAAAGCCTCGCCGGGCCTACGCAGCGGAAAGTCGACCACCCGCGGTTCGGCGCTCGTCATGTCGTCGGGTCTCCCTCGGGTGTGGTGCGCTTCAGGGCGTGCCGTAGAACGTGCGGACCCGCTCGATCACGCGGTCCTGGTCGGCGGTCGTCAGGGTGGTGTAGGTGGGGAGGTAGAGGCCGTCGGCGGCGAAACGGGCCGCGTTGAGGCCCGGCCATGCCGGATCGAGGTAGCCGGGCTGGCGGCTCATCGGTTGGAAGAACAGCCGGGTCTCGATGCCCTCGCCGGTCAGGAACTCTCGGAGCTCGGAGCGACGTTCGGCCCGCAGGTCGTACATCCACAGCACGTCCCGGGGCGGCATCAGGGTGATCCCCGGGACGTCCTTGAGGCCCTGGTCGTAGCGCCGCTCGATCTCCTTGCGGGCCGCGAGGAACTCGTCCAGGCGCTCGGTCTGGGCGACGGCGACGGCGGCCTGCATGGCCGTCATGCGGAAGTTGTAGGCGAGCTTCTTGTGGAGGAAGCTGTGGTCGGAGGTGAAGGCCATGGCCCGGAGGTGGGCCAGCTGGCCGGCCAGGCGGGGGTCGTCGGTGAGGCAGATGCCGCCTTCACCGGCTGTGATGATCTTGTTGGCGAACAGCGAGAAGCAGGCGATGTCGCCGACCGGCCGGATGCCGTGGGCCTCGGAGGAGTCCTCCACGACCCGCAGGTTGTACTGATGGGCGATCTCCATGATCGTCGTCATGTCACACCGGCGGCCGTAGACGTGCACCGGCATGATCGCCTTGGTGCGCGGGGTGATCCGCTCCTCGATCCGTGTGACGTCGATGTTCAGGTCGTCGGCGCAGTCGACGAACACCGGGGTGGCGCCCGTGTAGGTCACCGCCCAGGCGCAGGCGATCATGGTGAACTCCGGCACGATGACCTCGTCGCCGGGGCCCACGCCGAGCGCGCGCAGGGCCAGCGTGAGGGCCGCCGTGCCGGAGGAGCAGGCGACACCGTGGGCGGAGCCGTTGTACTCGGCGAAGGCCTCCTCGAAGTGCCGGACGAACGGCCCCTGGGACGAGATCCAGCCGTCGCCGATCGTGCGGTTGACGTACTCCAGCTCCCGCCCGTCGAGGCTCGGCCGGGACACGGGGATGGTGAAGGGCATGGGGTCCTCACTACGGGACGGGCCGCCGTACGGCGGGTCGGCTTGTGGAAGGTCGGGGAAGGGATCAGGTCAGGGCCGGCAGCCCGAGCAGCAGGTCGGCCGCGGCCGACCGGCCACCGGCGGCTCGCTGCGCCTCGCCGACGCGTGCGGCCCGCTCGCGGAAGGAACGGTCGCCGAGCACGCGGGTGAGCTTGTCCACGACGTCGTCCGGGTCGAGGTCCTGCGGCCGGTCCAGCGTGAGGCTGATCCCGAAGTCCCGGCCGCGTACGGCCTGGTCGTAGCAGTCCACCCACAACGGCCGGACCACCAGCGGCTTCCCGAAGTACACGCCCTCGTGGAAGCCGTTGCCGCCGCCGTGGGTGAAGAACACCTCGACCTTGGGATGGGCCAGCACGTCCAGTTGGGACGGCAGCCAGCTCTCGATCCGCAGGTTGTTCGGCAGCCGGTCGCGCGGCGGCAGGAGGTGCTGCTGCTCGGCCGGCAGCCGCCACAGGACCTGGTGCCGGCCGTCCAGGCGTCGCGCGACCTCCACCAGGTCGCCCACCTGCGCCCGGGTGAGCCGGGTGATCGTGCCGAATCCCATGTAGACCACGGAGGACTGCACGTCCAGCCAGTCCATGACGCCGGTCGGGTCGTCGGCCGGCGAGGCCTCCGGCAGCGGCGGCACCATGGCACCGACGAGCTTCACCTTCCCGGGAATGTCGAAAGGATAGTCGAGCTCCCGCACTGAATTGCAGAGCACCATTTCCGCGCGGTCGACCCGCGTCATGGGGCTGGGCTTCGGCAGGCCCAGCTCCTTGCGCAGTCGGGCGTCCTCGGAAAGCACCTTCCCCATCGTGGGGTGGAAGAACAGCGCGAGCGTGCGGAGCTTGAAGAGGCGATTGCTCAACCTCTGGCCGAAACCCATCGGGTAGGGCAGGCCCGAATGCGGGACGGGGAAGTCCCTCGGGGTGTAAGAGGACCCGAAGGGGCTGTGCGAGGTGAGGACGTTGCTCGGCAGGAACGGGACGCTCAGGACGAACGGAATGCCCCGGGTCAGCGCCAGGTCGACGGCGAAGGCACTGACGCAGTCGATGACCATCAGGGCCGGATCACACTTGTCCACGACCGCTGCGAGCCGGCGGTACTTCTCGGCCTGGATGTCGGGCCGGTAGGACTGGTGGATCACCGCCCGGTGTGCCTTGAAGCGCGAGGGCTGGGTCACCCGGCGGTACACCTCGTCGCTCCAGCTGACCGCGGACAGCTCGGAGAAGACGTCGCCGAGGGAGGCGAACTCCACCGCCGACCGGTCCGCGAGGCCCAGGACGTCGGCGCGCCGGGGCTCGTCGGTGGCGAACCAGAGGTCGGGCACGCCCCGTCGGGCCAGTTCGCCGGCCAGCACCAGCAGCGGGTTGAGCAGGCCGCTCTCCGGAAGGCTGGCAAACAGGATCGGCCGTTGCACGGCGCTCATCGGACTCCCTCGGGGCGGGGTTGGCGATCGGGACTGCACCCCACCTTGGTCTCACGCCCGGTGTCGGGAATTCCTTAGTCCTTGGTCCGGTCGGATGGTCGCCCGGCCCGATCATGCTGGTGTGTCCCGATTTGATCGGAAGTGGCCGGTGAAGGGGATTCAAAGGCTCCTCCAAGGATTCCCCGGACGCCCCCGGCCCGTCGGGTGGTCGGACATCGATCGGCGGCCCCGAACCTGGTCCCCGAGCGGATGCTTCGGGCGCGGTCCGCTTCTTGACGAGTCCCATATATTCCGGTCGGAGGCGCCTGGGTACGCTGAACCCCCGTCAGCCGTAATTGCGGGTCGTTCCAGGCGTGGCCCCCGGAATATCGGAATCGTCATCGAATCACTCATCCGTACATCCATGGTTTCGGCCGGAAAGTTCGGCCGCCTGCAACCGCTGTCTCCACCGGTGCCGGAGTTCCGTGCTGAGTTCACGGCGGTTCGGGCCGACGGAGAATGCGCCGGATTGTTTCGGGGAGATCCAACCGCACCATCCGTGCCTTGAAGGGATCCGATTCTCCGTGGTGATGTCATACGCAGCCCAGGCCGGTGCAACCCGGACCGTCGAACCCGATCCCGTCCCGGCCTCCGGCGCGGGACCGCAGCACCAGCCGCTGGCCGGACAAACCGGCCTGACCATGGCCCAGCTCGACCGGGCCCTCACCATCCGGCAGGCGAACGAGGCCTTCTTCTGGCAGTTCGGACGTTCCTCGGCGGACCTCTGCGGCCGTACCTTCAGCGACCTCGTGCACCCGAGCGTCCAACAACCCCTGCTGCGTCAGTTCTCCGGACTGATCGAAGGGCGGCGTGACCGCTTCGCCACCGACGTCATAGCAGTCGGTCCGCACGACGAGACGTTCACCGTCCCGCTCACCGCCGTCATGGTGCACGGCGGTCTGCCTGACGAGTCGTCGATCCTGGTGATGATGCCCGACGGGCGCCCGGACTCGGGTGGGTCCGAGGTCGTGGCCGGCCGGAAGAAGTTGCTGAGCGAGATCGACGCGAAGATTCTCGAGGGCATCGCGGCCGGCGTCTCGACCGTGCCGCTCGC
Source organism: Kitasatospora sp. NPDC087271 (assembly GCF_044744605.1). Lineage (NCBI taxonomy): Bacteria > Bacillati > Actinomycetota > Actinomycetes > Kitasatosporales > Streptomycetaceae > Kitasatospora > Kitasatospora sp. NPDC087271. The sequence goes on along the minus strand of NZ_JBIUYQ010000003.1, from coordinate 94,912 downwards.
CGCCCGGCTGTACCTGAGCCGTCAGGGCGTGGAGTACCACGTGACGTGCCTGCTGAGGAAGTTGCGGGTCCCCAACCGCGCCGCACTGGTCTCCCGGGCCTACTCGATGGGGGCCCTCAAGGTCGGGGTCTGGCCACCGAAGGTCGTGGAGAGCTTCGTCAAGTAGTGGTGTTCCGCCAAGCCCGTGGGTGCTGCGGGGCGTCTCGGCGGGTGGGGGCGGATCAACGTGCTGTGCGCGGGGAGAGCGGGCCCACCTCAGGGCCCGCACCACGTGACCCACTGGGCTACCGCGAGTGGATCAAGCGGCCGGCCGGCCGGGTGGGGGGCAACGCGGCGGGGCGGGTGATGCCGGGGCTGCCGTCCTCGGGAGCGGATCCGTCGAGGAACCCCGGCGAGGAACTCCGCCGCAGGGTTCGCTCAGCCGGCTTCCGAGCGGTCGTTCGCTGCGGCGTCCGCGATCCCGGCGCGGAGCAGTTGGTGCCCGAGGTCGATCAGGGCGCGGGCCGCGGCGTACTCGTCGCCGATCTCGGGGACGAGTGGGTCGTGCGGGTTGCGGCGGGCGGTGGTGCGGGACTCCAGGGTGTTGTCGCCGGTGTCGAGGACGGCGTGGACCTTGGTGCTGTCGCCCTCCTCGAAGAGGTCGAGGCGCAGGGCCCACTGCTTGGTGCGAATCGGTGTCGCGGCGTTCGTGCTCATGTCCGGTCCTCTCAGGGCCGGGTGGGCCCGGGGCCCGCCCGGCCGGTCGGGTCAACCGCCCCGCGTGATCTCGATCGTGCGAGGGGGCCTTTCGGTCGTGCCGATCGGTGCGCGGACGGTCAGGACGCCCTGGTCGTAGGCGGCGGTGACGTCCTCCTCGCGGACACCGGCGGGGAGCCGGACACTGCGGGTGAACGAGCCGTAGCGAAACTCGGAGCGCTGCTTGTCCTTCTTCTCCTCGGTGCGCGCGGCACGGACGGTCAGGATGCCGTCGTCCACGCTGATGGTGATGTCCTTGTCGGGGTCGACGCCGGGGAGTTCGGCCTTGATCTGGTAGACACCGTCGGTCTCGGACTCCTCGATACGGATCACGTGCTCGCCTTCCGGTACGCGGAGGTCGAGCGGAAAGTCCTCGAAGAGGTCCGGCAGGGACGGCCACCGGTAGCCGAAGGGGAATCTTCTGAGCAGTTCACCGGCCATCATGGCCTCCAGCGGATAGGGGTCGTGGTACTTCCGTGGTCGGGGATCCGGCCCGGCCGACGGGGGACCAGGTGGCGTTCTCCCGAAGGGTGCTGTGGGAGACCGGGATCAGCAGGTCGACGAGCCGTTCGACGACGTCGCGCAGCAGGTCGTCGACGGTGAGCACGCCGACCGGGCGGCCGTCGTCCAGGACGGGCAGACGGCGGACACCGGAGGTGCGGAAGGTGCGGTACGCGGTGTCGAGGTCGTCGTCGGCGTCCACGGTGGTGACAGGGGTGGTCATCAGGTCCGCGACCGGCTGCCCGGGGTCGTGTCCGTGGGCGAGTCCGCGGACGGTCAGGTCGCGGTCGGTGAGGATGCCCCGTAGTCGGCCGTCGTCGGTGACGAGGACGCAGCCGACCGCCTGCTGCTCCATCCGCCGGGCGGCTTCGAAGACGGTCGCGGCGAGGCCGACGGTGGCCGGCGGTGCGGTCATCAGCTCTGCGGCTTTCATGACGCGAGGGCCCTTTCGACTCCGTTCAACGAGACCGTGACGTTCGGCGGCAGCGGCCTGGCGGAGCAGCATCCCCGCCAGCTCTCGGGCCTCGGCGGGAGTGAGCGAGATCCAGACCTCGCCCGTGTCGTACGGTTTGCGGACCGTGTCGAGGACGACGCGGCCGGTGTCCGGCAGGACTTCGGGGATGAAGCGGGACACCGCTACGGTGCGCCCACTGGTCGTGTGCATCAGTTGCTGGGTGGCGGTGCGGGAGTCGTCGGTCAGCACGGCCGTGCCTCCGGTACTCAGGGCCCGGCACGATGAACCGGGCCTCTCCCGTCCAGCAGACCGCCGCCGAGTGCGAGGCGGCAGGGCTGTTCGGCCCTCCGGTGGGCCCTATCCGCGGGGGCCGGCGCGGGCCTGCCCGGCGAGGCCGGACGCGTCGGCGGGCACCGGTGCCGCTCGGCTGTGGGGCCAGGGCCTTAGGACCCTCGCTCAGCACCACCGGCCCGGCGGATGCTCGAATCACCGGCGCTCCCCGCCGAGAACAGGGAGTGATCAACCATGACCACCGAAACCGCCCTCACCACTGAGGATCTGCACCTGCTGGCCGAAGCCGGAGGCCTGGCGCCCTCGCTGCACAACAGCCAGCCCTGGCGCCTTCGTCCCACGCCGGACCTGTTCGGCCTGGAGGTCCGCGCCGACCTGAGCCGGGCCGTTCCGGCCGCCGACCCGGCCGGCAGGGCGCTGCACATCTCGATCGGCGCTGCCCTGTTCAACCTGCGTGTGGCCGCCGCCCACCTCGGCCGCGAGGCCGCCGTCCGGCTGCTGCCGGCCGGCGAAGGCGCGCAGCCGTGTGCCGTGCTCGACCTGTCCGCGCCGGCCCGCACACCGCTGCCCTTCGGCGCCGACCTCTACCCGGCCATCGCCGGGCGCCACTCCAGCCGGCAGCCGTTCACCAACCGGGACGTCCCCGAGGCACTGGTCGCCGAGCTCATCTCGGCGGGCCGGGACGAAGGCGTCACGCTCACCGTGCTGGAGGAGGACGGGGTGCGCCGCGTGCTCGCCCTCACCTCCGAGGCCGAGGCCCGGATCGCCGCCGACGTCACCCGCGAGGCCGAGACCCGCCGCTGGCTACGGCTGGAGCCCTCCTACGACGGCATCCCGCTCGCCGCCCTCGGCTCGCACGACCGCGACGCGCGCGTCCCGATGCGCGGCTTCGCCGGTCACCCGCCGCGCCACAGCACCCCGGCCGAACGCTTCGAGGCGCTGCCGCAACTGGCCACCCTCACCACCCACCTCGACAGCCGGGCGGACTGGCTGCGCACCGGACAGGCCATGGAACGGGTGTGGCTGCTGGCCACCGTCCACGGCCTGCGTGCCTCCGTCCTGCACCAGGCCGTCGAGATCCCCGACACCCGCTGGCGCCTGCGCGACCCGCAGGAGGGACCCGGGCACGTCCAGCTCGTGCTGCGCCTCGGCTACGGCCCGTCCGGTGCGGCCAGCCCGCGTCGCCGGGTCGAGGACGTCCTCGACCCGCCGGAGGGGTAGCCGGATGTTCCTCCGCCCGTCTCCTGCGCGGGGAGACGGGCGGAGGGTGCGGCTTCGCCGGGGGAGCCGCGCAGGCGTGCGGGGTCAGTCCGGCGGGCTCGCGAGCGTGCGCGACATGCCGTCGAGGGCCAGTTGCACGGCCTGCCAGGGGAGACCGGCGTGGAAGGGGTGTCCGGCGGCGTCGATCTGCGGGTGCCCGCGGACCTGCCGGGTGACGGAGAGGGTGTTCAGGAAGCCGAGGTCGTCGTGGGGCAGGCCGGGGTAGTCGACGGCGGCGACGTACGGCGGGAAGGCGACGAGCAGGTCGAAGGAACGGGCGGTGCCGTCGGTGTAGCGGACCTCGGTGTCGCCGACCTCGTCGACCACGGCCGAGGTGTGACCCTCGATGCCGCGCGCCGCGAACTCGTGGTCGACCACCTGGTGGAGACGCGGACCGAAGGCCTGGACGTAACCGGACTCGTAGGTGGTCCAAGTGAGGTGGACGAGGGATCGGAGCTTGGCCCGGCGCAGCCAGGTGTCCAGCATCAGCGCGATCTCGTACAGCGGCCCGGCGCACTTGTTGTCGGGCGGGACGAGGAACAGCACCCGCTGGTGCTGCCCGGCCTGCGCGTTTTCCTTATCCGGACGCGGTCGCCGAGCAGGTGGCGCAGGCCGAAGGCCGTCTCCAGGTCGGCGAAACCCCCACCGACCACGAGGACGTGCGGTTTCGAAGGCATCGCGGGATCCGTGCCTCCTACTCGGGTGCGACGATCGGGGGGCCGTCGGGGCGGATGATCCGGCCGCTGATTCCCGTGGGCCGGATGCGCATCCAGGTGTCCCGGGTGCCGCCCGCCCAGGGACGGGAGTCGGCGTGTTGCCGGAACCAGCGCACGGTCTCCTCGTCGGAGACGACCGAGGCGGTGCCGTTCACCAGGACGCTCCATCCGGTGGCGAACACCTCGTCGAGCCGGTCGGCCTCGAAGGCGACCTCGTCGCCTGCCGTCCTGGCGAGGGTGCCGTCGTCGACGGTGCGGTAGAGGATGGTGGCGTCGAGCACGCGGTAGTTGACGGGCAGCGCCACGAGGCCGCGCGGTGCCGTCAGCACCACTCGGCCGACGCCGCCGGGGGAGAGCTTGGCCCAGCAGGCCGCCGGGTCCAACTCCTCCAGGAGTACGCGGGCGTTGGCCCGGGCGTGGCCGGACGGTACGTCGCGGCCGCCGCCGAGCAGACAGCCGACGGTGGTGTCGAGCGCGTCGGCGAGCCGGGTGAGGGTGCCGACGCCGACCGGGACGGGGTGGGTTTCCAGGTACTCCAGGAACCCCGGGTCCAGGCCGCCGCGCTCGGCCACCAGCTCGCGGGTGAGCCCCAGCTGGGTGCGGCGGCGGGCGACCCGGCGCCCGAGGTCGCCGGGGTCGGCCGGGCGGGGGCGCGTCCCGCTGTCGTTCGCGGTCGTCATGGCGATCTCCCCGTTCAGACGGCTTCGCTGTTCGGGACGATCACCAGCGGGACGGTGCAGCGGTGCACCAGGGCGCGGCCGGTGGAGCCGAACAGCAGGCCGCGGAAGCCGCCGAGGCCCCGGCTGCCGATGACCAGGCAGCGGGCGCGGGTGGCGACGGCCGCCAGCATCGGGGCGGGAGAGCCGGTGAGCACCTCGCGCCGCACCCGGATGTCCGGGTACTTCTCCTGCCAGCCGGCCAGCGCCTCGGACAGGTCCACCAGGGACTCCTCGACCAGGTCCGGCTGTGCGGCGTCGGCGGGGCGGCGGATCTCCACGGCCTGCACGTCGGCCCCGGCCAGCGAGGCCTCCTCGAAGGCGAAGCCGATCGCGGCCCGGGAGGCCTCCGAGCCGTCCACTCCGACGACGACGGGGCCGGGACCGGAGACGCCGTCGGGCGGCTCCGGGACGAGGGCGATCGGACACCCCAGGTGTCCGACCAGGGAGGCGCCCTTGGAGCCGATGGGCAGTGCGGAGTGGGCCTCCGTGAGCCGACGGATGCCGAGGACGAGCTGTGCGGCCTCGTCGGCTGCTTCGCGCAGCACCCGGACCGGGCGGCCCTCGGCGAGCCGGGGGGTGATCTCCAGTCCGGGGTGGCGTTCGGAGGCCAGCAGCCGGGCGGTGTCCAGCAGCGTGTCGCCGGCGGCGCGGAGGCCGATCGTCCAGTGGTCCCCCACCGGTTGGCCGATGGGCCAGTCCTGGGCGTGCAGGGGCTGGAGTGGCAGGCCGCGCCAGGCGGCCTCGTCCGCCGCCCAGCGTACGGCCCAGCGGCTCGCCTCGGAGCGGTCGACGCCCACGATCACGGGGCGGCGGGTTTCGAAGCCGTTCATCGCGGTCTCCTTTCGGCTCTGGCCGGCGCCGTCACCGGCTCTGCGAGGAGCCTTGACCACTCTCATCGTCGTGCGCCGTCGTGCGGGTGGGGGAGGGCCGGTCGGGCCCGGAGACGCGGGCCGGTGGGCCCCGCCGCCTTCGAGGGGACGGCTCTCCGTGACCAGGTCGGTGCGGCACACCCCGCACGCCTCCACCTCCGCCTCACCAGGATCTCCTGCGGTCCGGGCGCGGACAGCGCCCGCCGCTCCCACACCAACGGCCCCGGGCCCCGAACGCCCGTACGGCCGGGGCCGAGTGTTGCTCGGGTATGGGCCGATCAGCCCAACCTGTGCCAAGGGGGACCTGCTGGAACGCGTGTCGGGGCCGGACGGCCCCGTGCGGGACGACCGGTGTCGGCGGACAGTGGGAGTACGGGGGCCGTCCGCCGAGGAGGGCCCGGCGGTGAACCGGAGGAGGGCCGATGGAGACGACGAGGCCACCGCTCGCGGAACTGGATCGACGAGGCCTCGCCGTGCTGGTCGAGACGCTGTGGCAACGGGGGTTCACCGTCATCGGGCCCACCGTGCGCGATGGCGCGATCGTCCTCGCCGAGCTGGCCTCGGCGGACGACCTGCCGCACGGCTGGGGGGTCGAGACCGAGGCCGGCCGGTACCGGTTGCACCGGCGCGACGACCGTGCGGCCTTCGCGCACTCCGCCGGACCGCAGTCCTGGAAGACCTTCCTGCACCCGCCCCGGGCCCGGCTCTGGCAGGCCGACCGGGCCGAGGACGGCACCGTCGTCGTCCGTGAGGAGGATGATCCGCCGCCGCGCTACGCCTTCCTCGGGGTGCGCCCCTGCGATCTGAGGGCGATCGCCGTCCAGGACCGGGTGCTGACCGGCGGCGCGTTTGCCGACCCCGTGTACGGGCCACGGCGCACCGGCGTGTTCATCGTCGTGGTCGAGTGCACCGAGCCCGGTGGGGTCTGCTTCTGCGCGTCGATGGGCACCGGCCCGGGCCTGCCGGACGGTTCGGCGTACGACCTGGCGCTCACCGAGACCGTGGAGTCCGACGGCCTCCGGTACCTGATCCGGGCGGGCAGCCCGGACGGCGAGGACCTGCTCGCCGAACTCCCCACCCGCCCCACCGACGGCGAGCGCGCCCGGACGGCCGTCGCCGACGCCGCCGGGCGGATGGGCCGGGAGATGGACGCCACCGACCTGCGCTCGCTGATGGCCGGCACGATGACCGCCGAACGCTGGGACCAGGTCGCCGACCGCTGCCTCACCTGCGGCAACTGCACCATGGTCTGTCCCACCTGCTTCTGCACCACCACCGAGGAGACCACGGACCTCACCGGCGACCACGCCGAGCGGTGGCGCCGGTGGGACTCCTGCTTCGACCTCGACTTCTCCTACCTGCACGGCACCGGTCCGGTCAGGTCCTCCGCCCGCAGCCGCTACCGGCAGTGGCTCACCCACAAGCTCGGCACCTGGTACGACCAGTTCGGCTCCTCCGGATGCGTCGGCTGCGGCCGCTGCATCGCCTGGTGCCCGGTCGGCATCGACATCACCGAGGAGGTCGCCGCCCTGCGCACGGAGGCCGCCACCGCGGAGGGAACACCGTGACGCACGCCATGACTCCCGTCCCGTACCGGGTGGCAGCCCGACGCCGGGAGAGCGCCGACACGGTCACCCTCGACCTCGTCCCCGAGGCCGGCTCGCTGCGGCCGTTTCGGCCCGGGCAGTACGCGATGCTGTACGCCTTCGGCACCGGGGAGATCCCGCTCTCCGTCAGTGGCATCACCGGCGACACGCTCGGTCACACCGTCCGCGCGGTCGGAAAGGTCAGCGAGGCGCTGTGCCGGGCGAAGGCGGGTGACTGGATCGGGACCCGCGGTCCCTACGGCACGGCCTGGCGGACCCCTCCCGCCGGGAGCGACGTGCTGATCGTCTCCGGCGGCATCGGACTCGCTCCGCTGCGTCCACTCATCGAGGAGGTCCTCGGCCGGGTGGACGAGTTCGGCACGGTCTCGGTGCTCGCCGGGTACCGCAACCCGGGCGAACAGCTGTTCCTCGAAGAGGTGCCGTTCTGGCGCTCCCGCGCGAACGTCCTGGCCACCGTGGACCACCCCGAGCCCGGCTGGCGCGGTGCCACCGGCCTCGTCACCGCCCTGCTGGACGAGGCCGACTTCCGTCCCGACCGCTGCGCCGCCTACCTGTGCGGCCCGGAGGTGATGATGCGCGCGACCGCCCGGGGGCTCATCCGCAGAGGCGTCCCCGCCGAGCGGATCCGGGTCTCGCTGGAGCGCAACATGCGCTGCGCCACCGGCTGGTGCGGCCACTGCCAGCTCGGCCCCGTCCTCGTCTGCCGGGACGGCCCGGTCCTCGGCTGGGACCACGCCGACGGCCTGCTGTCCACGCCCGAGCGGTGAGCGCCATGGGCACCCCGCGCCTGGCGGTCTGGAAGTTCTCCTCCTGCGACGGCTGCCAGCTCACCCTCCTCGACTGCGAGGACGAACTCCTCGCGCTTGCCGGGAAGATCGAGATCGGCTACTTCCTGGAGGCGTCCCGCCGTGAACTGCCGCCTCCCTACGACCTCTCCCTCGTCGAGGGCTCCATCGCCGCCCCCGCCGACCTGGAACGCATCCGCCGGGTGCGCGAGCAGTCCCGTTACCTGGTGACCATCGGCGCCTGTGCCACCGCCGGCGGCGTCCAGGCACTGCGCAACCTGGTGAGCCTGCCCGACTACCAGGCCGTCGTCTACGCCCACCCCGAGTACATCGACAGCCTCGACCACTCCACCCCGATCTCCGCCCACGTCCCGGTCGACCTGGAGCTGCGAGGCTGCCCGATCGACAAGCGGCAGCTCCTGGAGGTCATCACCGCCTACCTCGCCGACCGCAAACCCGACATCCCCACCCACAGCGTCTGCTTCGAGTGCAAGCTGCGCGGCACCACCTGCGTCACCGTCGCCCACGGCACCCCGTGCCTCGGCCCGGTCACCCAGGCCGGCTGCGGCGCGCTCTGCCCGGCCTACGGGCGCGGCTGCTACGGCTGCTTCGGCCCCATGGAGACGCCCAACACCCGCGCCATGCTGCCGCTGCTGCGCCGCGACGGGGTGACGGAGGCGGACGCCGCCCGGCTCTACCGCACCTTCAACGCCGAGGCCCCCGGCTTCGCGGAGGCCGCCCGGGCGGCGACGGAGGAGGACAGCGGATGACCCACGGTTCCCAACGGCTGCTCACCGTCGGCGCGTTGGCCCGCGTCGAGGGCGAGGGCGCGTTGCACGTCGCGGTTCGCGGGGACGAGGTGGAGGCCGTCCGGCTGGAGATCTACGAGCCTCCGCGCTACTTCGAGGCTCTGCTGCGCGGGCGCAGTTACACCGAGCCGCCCGACCTCACCTCCCGCATCTGCGGAATCTGCCCGGTGGCGTACCAGATGAGCGCCTGCCGCGCGGTCGAGGAGGCCTGCGGGGTCGTGGTGGACGGCCAGCTGGCCCAGCTGCGAAGGCTGTTGTACTGCGGCGAGTGGATCGAGAGCCACACGCTGCACATCTACCTGCTGCACGCCCCCGACTTCCTGCACCTGCCCGACGCCCTGGCGCTGGCCCGCGCCGACGCGGCGCTGCTCCAGCGCGGGCTGCGGCTGAAGAAGGCCGGCAACGAGATCGTCGAGATCCTCGGCGGGCGCGCGATCCATCCGGTCAACGTCCGGGTGGGCGGCTTCCACCGGCTCCCGACGCAGGCCGAACTCGACCACCTGGCAATGGTGTTGCGCCAGGCGCGGACGGACGCCGAGGACACCCTCGGCTGGGTGGCCGGGTTCGAGTTCCCGCCGCTGACAGTCCGGCACGAGCTGCTCGCCCTGACCGAGCCAGACGGCTACGCCATCGACTCCGGCACCCCCACCGCCGCCCTCTCCGGCACCTTCGCGCTGCGGGACTTCGAGCAGCGCGTCCGGGAACACCAGGTGCCGCACTCCACCGCCCTGCACGCCACCCTCGCCGGCCGGCCCCACCTCACCGGGCCGCTCGCCCGCTGGAACCTCGGCAGCGAGCGGCTGCCCGACGGCATCCGCACCCTGGCCGCCGAGGCCGGGCTCGGCCAGCACTGCGACAACCCCTTCCGCACCATCGTGATCAGGGCGGTCGAGGTGCTGTGGGCCGTCACCGAGGCCCAACGCGTCATCGAGCGGTACGAGCGCCCGCTCGCCCCGGCCGTGCCCGTCGCGCCGCGGGCGGGCACCGGGTACGGCGCCACCGAGGCCCCGCGCGGACTGCTCTACCACCGGTACGACCTGGACGACGCCGGCATCGTCCGGCGGGCCGTCATCGTCCCTCCGACCGCGCAGAACCAGAGCGCGATCGAGGCCGACCTGCGGGCCTTCATCCAACCCCGGCTGCACCTCGACGACGCCGAGTTGACCCGTCAGTGCGAGCAGGCGATCCGCAACTACGACCCCTGCATCTCCTGCGCGGCGCACTTCCTCGCCCTCACCGTGGACCGGGGTTGAGGGAGTGGGCGGCCAGCGGATCGTCGTCATCGGCGTCGGCAACGAGTACCGCCACGACGACGGCGCCGCCGTGGCCGTCCTGGCCGAACTCGCGGCGGGAGGCCTCGCCGCCGACCGCCTCACCCTCTGCGACGGTGAGTCCACCCGACTCATGGAGCTGTGGGAGGGCGCCGACCTGGCGGTCGTGGTCGACGCGGTGCACGGCCACCCTGGCGAGCCGGGCCGGATCCACCGGGTCACCGTCGACGCCGACCACCTGCTCGCCGACCCCCTGGCGGACGACGAGGCGGCGGCCGGAACCCACGGCCTGGGCCTCGGCCACGGTGTCGCGCTGGCCGCCGCACTCGGCAGGCTGCCGCGCGAGCTGCTGATCGTCGCGGTGGAGGGCGTGGACTTATCGATCGGCGAGGGCCTGAGCCCGGCTGTCGTCGACGCGGTGCCGCGCGTCGTCGCCGAGGTCCGCCGGGCGGTGGAAGGGCACCGGGCGGAGGCGTCATGACACCGAACCGCGGACGGTCGAGGCCTGCGGCTCGCGAGCAGCAGCCGCCCGCCGTCACCGAAACCGAGCGCACCCGATCGGGCGGGTGCCTCCCCGTGCCCGGTCGGCCCATCCGTCCGCCGTTCCTCTTCCCCTGGGGCGCCGTCGGCGTCCGGAGTACGGTGGAAGAGCCACTGTCCGCGGCCCGCGGGTTCGGTCCGTGGTGCCCCGGCGAGAGCGTCAGGCCGATCCAGGCGAGCCAAGGGCAGGTGTTCCGACATGACCGCAACCTCCGAGCCCGGCGGTGGCCGGGTGTCCCACCCGGAGCCGCCCGCGCGGCTCTCGCTGGTCCCCGAGGGCGTCGCCCCGGGGCGGCTGGGCGGGGCCTGGTGGCCCCGTTCCCACGACCTCCTTCGTGAACTCCCCCCGCTGGCGGCGACGCTGGCCCCGTCGTGGGGAGAGATCCTCCGCGTCACCGTGAACCCGGCGCACTGGCCGGTCATCCCCCGGCGCGTCCCGGTCACCGGCCATGTCATCCACGTCGGCTGGTTCGAACAGGAACAGGACGCGGAGGAGGTGGTGGTGTGCTCCTTCGTGCCCCGGCGACTGGACCTCCTGGTGATTCCCCCCGGGACCGAGGCCCAGACCGCCGAGTGGCTGATGACGGCGGCATGCGAACCGGCCAACACCCGCACCGCCACCGAACTCCTGGCCGCCGCGGGCGCCCCGACGGAAGGCGCACGGACAGGCGGGTGACCACGGTCAGTGGCGGACGGCGCTCCGCTCCCGACCGGCCGACCCCTCCCGTGACGTCCCGCGATCGGCTCCCGCTCCGGACCGCTCGGGGCGGCACGCGTTCGCACCGCACTCGACGCGGTAGGCCTCGACCGAGGGTGTGAGCAGGCGGCGCCGACCACGGAAGACCACTGTCGGAGGAACGGCCATGACAGCAGCCGAAAGTGCAGGGCAGCGCACCACGGCCTGGGTGGTGGAGCGCCCCGGCCCGATGTGCTCGTCCCCGCTGCGCCGGGTGCAGCGGATGCTGGAACCGCCCGGACCCCGGGAGTTGTTGATCGAGGTCGGGGCCTGTGGAGTGTGCCGCACCGACCTGCACCTGGCCGAGGGCGACCTTCCGCCGCACCGGCCCGCCTGCACACCGGGGCACGAGATCGTCGGCCGGGTGCTGAGCACGGGCCGGGAGGTGCGGGACTTCTCTCCCGGCGACCGGGTCGGCGCGGCCTGGCTCGCGAGCACCTGCGGCGGCTGCCGGTACTGCCGGGCCGGCCGCGAGAACCTCTGCCCGAACTCCCGGTACACCGGCTGGGACGTCCAGGGCGGCTACGCCGGACACACCCTCGTGGACGCCGGGTACGCCTACCCGCTCCCCGAGGGGCCGCCCGACGAGGACCTCGCCCCGCTGCTGTGCGCCGGCATCATCGGCTACCGCGCCCTGGAACGCGCGCAGCTGCCGCCCGGCGGACGGCTGGGCATCTACGGCCTCGGCGCCTCCGGGCACCTCACCGCGCAGCTCGCGCTCGCCCGGGGCGCCACCGTGCACGTCCTCACCCGGGCCGCGAGCGCCCGGCGCCTGGCCCTGGAGCTGGGCGCGTCCTCCGTCGGCGACGCCTACGACACACCGCCCGAACCCCTCGACTCGGCGATCCTGTTCGCCCCGGTCGGCGACCTGGTGCCGGTCGCGCTCGCCGCGCTGGACCGCGGCGGCACGCTGGCGGTGGCCGGGATCCACCTCACCGACGTACCCGCCCTCGACTACCGGCGGCACCTCTTCCAGGAGCGCAGTCTGCGCAGCGTCACCGCCAACACCCGTGAGGACGGCCTCGCCTACCTCGCGGAAGTCGCCCGGCACCACCCGACGGTGCACGTGCAGCGTTACCCCATGAACCGTGCCGACGCCGCGCTGGCCGACCTCGCGGCGGACCGGGTCACCGGAGCCGCCGTCCTCATCACGCAGTGAAGGCTCCGGCCCCGGGACTGGTAGGCCCGCAGGTCGAGGTGCCGCGTATTCAAGCGCGGTCGACATGACGGACACGAAGAGCCATGACTCGGGCGCCGCGAGGCTGGGGGCGACGACCGGAGTCGAGCGGCGGGGCCCTGCAGCGGTGCACCGGTGCCAGGCCGCTCAGTCCGCCGCCTCGGCGTCCGCCACGGCCCGCTTGACGGCGGCGAAGCTGTCCGGGGTGACGGAGATCGAGTCGATCCCGGCGCGGACCAGGAAGCGGGTGAAATCCGGGTCGTTGCTCGGGCGTTGGCCGCACAGGCCGACGTGGCGGCCGGCCGTGTGGGCGGCGGCGATCAGGGTCTCGATGCTGCGGGTGACGGCCGGGTTCCGCTCGTCGAACAGGTGGGCGAGCAGGCCGGAGTCGCGGTCGACGCCGAGGGTGAGCTGGGTGAGGTCGTTGCTGCCGATCGAGAAGCCGTCGAAGCGCTCGGCGAACTGCTCGGCGAGCAGGATGTTGGCCGGGATCTCCGCCATCACGTACACCCGCAGGCCGTTCGTGCCCCGGGCGAGCCCGTTGTCGGCCATCACCGCCAGGACCTCGTCGGCCTCCTGCGGGGTGCGGCAGAACGGGATCATCACCACGACGTTGGTGAGCCCGAGTTCGTCCCGGGCCCGGCGCAGCGCCCGGCACTCCAGGGCGAAGCCCTCGCGGTACCCGGGGGCGTAGTAGCGGCTCGCGCCGCGCCAGCCGATCATCGGGTTGGCCTCGACCGGCTCGAACGGTGCGCCGCCGACCAGCCGGGCGTACTCGTTGGTCTTGAAGTCGCTGGTGCGCACCACCACCGGGTCCGGCCAGCGGGAGGCCGCGATCCGGGCGACGCCGTGGGCGAGCCGGTCGACGAAGTAGTCGGTCCGGTCCGGGTAGCCGTACGTCAGCTCGTCGACCAGCCGCCGGTCCTCGGCGGAGAGCCGCTCGGGGTGGACCAGCGCCATCGGGTGGACACGCACCTGGTGGGCGACCACGAACTCGGTACGGGCCAGGCCCACGCCGTCCGCCGGCAGCCGCCACCAGCGGAACGCGGCACCCGCGTCGGCGAGGTTGAGCATGACCTTCGTCCGGGTGGCCGGCAGCGAGCCGAGATCGGTGTCGGTCGCCTCGTACGCGACCAGTCCGGCGTACACGTGGCCGTCCGCGCCCTCGGCGCAGCAGACCGTCACCTCCTGTCCGTCCGCCAGCACGGCCGTCGCGGTCCCGGTGCCGACCACCGCCGGCACTCCCAGCTCGCGGCTGACGATCGCCGCGTGCGAGGTGCGGCCGCCGTGGTCGGTGACGATCGCGGAGGCCCGCTTCATCAACGGCTCCCAGTCCGGGTCGGTGATCTGCGTGACCAGGACCGCGCCCTGCGGGAACCGCTCCAGTCCGACCGGATCGGCCAGCGCGCACACCGGTCCCGCCCCGATGGCCTCGCCGACGGCGATGCCGTCCACCAGCCGCTCGCCCGTGCCGGTGAGCCGGAAGCGGCGCAGCACCTCGCCCCGGCGGCGGGACTGCACGGTCTCCGGACGGGCCTGGACGAGGAACAGCTGCCCGCTGATCCCGTCCTTGGCCCATTCGAGGTCCATCGGGCAGCCGTAGTGCTCCTCCACGGCCGTCGCCCACTCGGCGAGCGTGCGGATGTCACCGATGCCGAGCACCCGGGCCGCCCGCTCCCCGGGCTCGGTGTCGACGGTCCGGGTCGAGCCGTTCGCGGCGTACACGGCCTTGCGGCGCTTGGCCCCGAGCTGCACCTGGATCACCGGGTCGAGCCGGTGGTCCTTGAGCGTCGGCTTGAACACGGTGTACTCGTCCGGGTCCACCTGCCCGCTCACCACGGTCTCGCCCAGCCCCCAGGCCGCACTGACGATCACCACGCCGGGGAAGCCGGTCTCGGTGTCCAGGGTGAACGCCACGCCCGCGCCCGCGAGGTCGGAGCGCACCATCAGCTGGACGCCGACGGACAGGGCCAGCGCGAGCTGGTCGAAGCCCGTCCGCTCGCGGTAGTCGATCGCCCGGTCGGTGAACAGCGAGGCGTAGCAGCGCAGGCAGGCGGCGAGCAGGGCCTCCGTCCCGCGGACGTTGAGGAAGGTCTCCTGCTGGCCCGCGAAGCTCGCCTCCGGCAGGTCCTCGGCGGTGGCGCTGCTGCGCACGGCGACGTCGGGGTCCTGACGCCCGGCCTCACGGGCGAGCCGTTCGTACGCCTGCGCCACGTCCCGTTCCAGCGCCGGCGGCAGGGGCGTGGCCAGCACGGCGGAGCGGATCGCGCCGCCGACCTCGGGCAGCGGGGCGCCCTCGTGCAGGCGGTCGAGCTGCCCGGCGATCCGCTCGCGCAGGCCGTCGGTGTCCAGCAGCTCCCGGTAGGCGTCGGCGGTGGTCGCGAAGCCGTCCGGCACCCGGACGCCGGTGGGCCCCAGCCCGTTGATCAGCTCGCCGAGCGAGGCGTTCTTGCCGCCGACCAGGCCGACGTCCTCCCGGCCGAGGTCGCGGAAGGGGATGACACGGCGCATGGCTTCCTCCAGGCGCGCTGGCAGGGCGGCCGCACGGCGCCGGACGCGCCGGGGGCTCCGTCCCTGTCACTGTCCGCCCGGCCCGGAGACGCGGGACAGTGCCGCAGGGGCTCGGGATCGGGTCCGGTCGGCGGCCGGACCGGGGCCGTTCGACCCAGGGGCCGACCGTCCCGTCGCCTCGCCGGGATACCGTGCACCGTCATCGAGGGGCGATACGGGAGCTTGCCATGGGACGACCGGTCGAGAGCGGGCAGCCGCGACTACGGCGTCAGCTGGGCGTGTTCGACGCCGTGGTCGTCGGTCTGGGGTCGATGGTCGGCGCGGGGATCTTCGCCGCCTTGGCTCCGGCCGCCGGCGCGGCCGGCTCGGGCCTGCTGCTCGGGCTGGTGCTCGCGGCGGTGGTGGCGTACTGCAACGCGACCTCCTCGGCCCGGCTGGCCGCCCGGTACCCGCAGTCCGGCGGGACGTACGTCTACGGGCGCGAGCGGCTGGGAGAGTTCTGGGGCTACCTGGCCGGTTGGGGGTTCGTGGTCGGCAAGACCGCGTCCTGTGCCGCGATGGCGCTGACGGTGGGCGGCTACGTGTGGCCCGGTCGGGCGCACGCGGTGGCGGTGGCCGCGGTGGTGGCGCTGACGGCGGTGAACTACGCCGGCGTGCGGAAGTCCGCGTGGCTGACCCGGGCGATCGTCGCGGTGGTGCTGGCGGTGCTCGCCGCCGTCGTGGTGGCCGCGCTGACCTCGGACGGCGCGGAGGCGTCCCGGCTGGACGTCGGTGCGGACGCCACGGCGCACGGGATCCTCCAGGCGGCGGGCCTGCTGTTCTTCGCGTTCGCCGGCTACGCCCGGATCGCCACCCTCGGGGAGGAGGTCCGCGACCCGGCCCGCACCATCCCCCGGGCCGTCCCGGTGGCGCTGGGCATCGCGCTCGCCGTCTACGCCCTGGTCGCCGTCGCGGTCCTCGCGGTGCTCGGGCCCGAACGCCTGGCCGCGGCCGCTGCGCCGCTGGACGAGGCCGTCCGAGTGGCGGGCACCGGTTGGCTGGCCCCGGTGGTGCGGGCGGGGGCGGCCGTGGCCGCGCTCGGCTCGCTGCTCGCCCTGATCCTCGGCGTCTCCCGCACGACGCTCGCGATGGCCCGCGACCGGCACCTTCCACACGCGCTGGCGGCGGTCCACCCCCGGTTCCAGGTGCCGCACCGCGCCGAGCTCGCGGTCGCCGCCGTCGTCGCGGTGGTGGCGGTGACCGCGGATGTGCGCGGGGCGATCGGGTTCTCCTCCTTCGGGGTGCTGGCCTACTACGCCGTCGCGAACGCCTCGGCGTGGACGCTGACCAGGGCAGAGGGCCGCCCGCCGAGGCTGGTTCCCGCAGTCGGCCTGGCGGGCTGTCTGGTGCTGGCGTTTGCCCTGCCCCTGTCCGCGGTGCTCTCGGGAGCCACCGTCCTGGCGGCCGGCGCCGTCGCCTACGCGGTGCGCCGGGGTGTCTCCTCGTAGGCCACGGTCGCCGTGCGGCCCCGCGGCCGGGGTCGTACGGCCCTATGGGCGGGCGCGAGGGCGAGCGAGCCTGGCCGTGGGGGCGGCACGTGGAGAGCGGGGCGGGGCCTGCCGGGCCCGGCCTGCACGCTCATGTGCCGGTACCTACCGCTACGGCCGGATCACGGAGGCCCAGCCATGACCGAACCCGTCATCGTCGGTGTGGACAGCTCCGGACGGAGCCTGCGCGCCCTGGTGTGGGCCGCCCACGAGGCGGCCCTGCGCGGGGCCCGACTGCGCGTCGTCCATGTGCTGCCCACCTGGGAGCACGACATCCCGTTCCACCCGCCCGGCATGTGGCTCAACGTCCGTGACCGGGGCGCCGACATCGTCGCCGAGGCCGCGGCGATCGCGACGGAGAGCCAACCCGGCCTCGACGTGTCACCGGAGCTGATCATCGGACGTCCGGCGACCGTGTTCATCGACGCGGCCGAGCACGCGAGCGCGGTCGTGCTCGGCGCCCGGGGAGAGGGCGGGCTGCGCAACGTGCTGCTCGGCTCGGTCAGCCTCCAGGTGGTCGGGCACGCGGCCGCCCCGGTCGTCGTGGTCGGCTACGTGAACAGCGGGCACGACCGGATCCTGGTCGGCACCGACGGCTCCGCGGGCTCCACGGCGGCGCTCGGCTACGCCTTCGAGGAGGCGTCCCTGCGCAAGGCCGTGCTGTACGTCCTGCGGTCCTGGGGCATGCCGGCGACCGCGGAGGCCGGCGCCGCGGCGGCGGACCCCGGGGAGGTCACCGCGCGGCTCCGGCGTGAGCTGGGTGAACAGCTCGTCGGCCTGCGGGCCCGCCACCCGGACGTCACGGTCCAGGAGGAACTGGTCCGCTCCGGGCCGAGCGCCGCGCTGATCCGCGCCTCCGAGCGGGCCGACCTCGCCGTGGTCGGCTCCCGTGGCAAGGGCGGTTTCCACGGACTCGCCATGGGCTCCGTCAGCCACGCGCTGCTGCAGTACGCGATGTGCCCGGTGGCGGTGGTCCGACCGGTGGGTGGGGCGGACGCGGCCTGACCGGCATCACGCGCCGGGCCGACCCTCCGGGCGTCGGCCCGGCCCGGGACGCGACGAACGTGGTCGGCCGGGATCCCGTCCCGTCCCGGCCGGTATCGGCGGGGGTAGCTGCCGACGCCTTCCGGTGCCGGGCGGGTTCAGTACGGCGGCGAGGGAACGGTCACGACCGGGCAGTGCGCGCGGTGCAGCAGGCCGTGCGGGACGGAGCCGAGCCGCATCCCGGTGAAGCCACCGTGCCCCCGGCGGCCGACGACGACGGCGAGGGCGTGTTCGGCGGCCTCGGCCAGCTCCTCGACCGGGTGGCCGCGCATCAGCTCGTGGGCCGTGGCGACGTCGGGGTGGAGCTCGCGCCGGCCGGCGGTGGTCTCGAAGAGCATCCGGCGCAGGATCCGCTCGGTGTCGCGTTCGTCGAGGTTGACGACCGGCGGGCGCTGCCACACCCAGACGATGCGCAGCGCCGCACGCCGTTCGGCGGCGAGGTCGAAGGCGAAGTCCACGGCGGCCGCCGAGGACGGGCTGCCGTCCACACCGACCACGACGTAGGGCGGGTCCTGGGTGACGTGCTCGGGATCGCGGACGACCACCACCGGGCAGTGGGCCTGCGCGCTCACCGGGACGGCCACCGAGTAGACGCTCAGCACCTCCGCGGCCCGGCGCAGCCGACGGGATCCGAGCACGACCAGAGTGGCGTGGGCGGACTCGCGGCACAGCGCCGGGGCGGGGACGTCCTCGACCACGGCGGTGGTCACCGCCAGCCCGGGGTGCCGCTCCCGGGCCACCGCGCAGGCCCCGTCGAGCGCCTCGTCGGCCCGCTGGCGCAGGGCCGTGTGGTACCGGCCCTCGTCGAAGGCGCGGAACTCGCGGAACGGCGACGGTACGGCGTGCACCAGCCGCAGCGGCAGGCCTCGGCGGTCGGCCTCGTCGGCGGCCCAGGCGGCAGTCATCGGGCCGGTGTCGAGCGCGTCGACGCCGAGGACGACGGGATCGCTGGGGCCGTCGGAACGCACGGGTGTCATGGCTCCTCCTCGGGCCCGGTGACCGGACCCCGACTCCGACCCTAGGCAGGCCCGAGGCCCTGCACGAGGGTCGACCGGCCCCACGGCCGGAGCCCACGGGCCCCACCCGCGACTCCCCGGCCGGCCCCTCGGCCCGTCAGTCGGCGAAGAGGTGCGGGTTGGGCGGTACGGGCGCGGCGGCCTCGTGCTCGTTGCGGAAGTGGTGGATCCGGGCGTCCGGGCCGGGGAAGTACTCCGTCACCCGGTCGCTGTCGGACCAGCGCACGTCGTACGGCGGGCTGCCGTCCGGGTGGTGCAGGCCGACGATCTCGCCGTCCCTCCTGGTGGCTCCGGGCCGGGTGCCCTGGACGATGATGCGGTCTCCCACGGCGGCTTTCATGCCGTCCTCCCAGGGTCGGTACGTTGGACGGGCCGACCGTCCGTACCTCCATGGCACCACTGCGCGTGGGGTGGTGCAGGGGCCGGACGGTCCCGGGCCGGGGCCCGCCGGCCCAAGCGCCGGTGCCCGACCTGCGGTGTGCTGGGGGAGCGCAGGCGCGGCGGACGGCCCGCACCCCACGGAGGCGAACGAGATGAACGGCACCGACCGGACGACGGGTGAGCGGCGGATCGTCGTCGGCGTGGACGGCTCGCGCCCGTCCCGAGCAGCGCTGCGCTGGGCTCTGGGGGAGGCCCGGCTGACCGGTGCCGTCGTGGAGGCGGTGACCAGCTGGGATGAGCCGGGCGTGTACGGACGGGGCATCACGGTGTCCCCGGAGGAGTCCGACGCCGTCGCCGGGGCGGAGCTCGCCGAGCTGGTGACGCGGGAGACGGTCCGGGCCCCGGGGACCGCCGTGCGGCAGCGGGTGGAGCACGGCAGCGCCGGCGAGGTCCTGGTGAAGCTCTCCGAGGGGGCCGCACTCCTGGTGGTCGGCAGCCGGGGCCTCGGCGGCTTCGTCGGCGCGCTGCTCGGCTCGGTCGCCCGGTACTGCGTCCGGCACGCCCACTGCCCCGTGGTCCTCGTCCGTGGCGACTTCGCGGCCGGCCCGGTCGGGGGCGGGCGACCCACAGCGAGGGGCCCCTCGGGCCAGTCACCAGGGCCGTCAGGCCCTCGGGAGACAGAGGCGGGTTCGGCAGACTGACCTACGACAGCACCTGCCACCCCGGCAGGGAGGAGGCGCGTCATGTCCGTCGCAGCCACCACGCACAGGCATCCGGCCTCGCGCACGTCCCTGCGCGAGCACGTCCGCCGGGCCACCGGCCGGGACGGCAATCCGCTCTGCCGCCCGGTGGACCGGGCGTACAGCCGTCTGGTCGCGGGGCTGGCGTTGACGATGCTCGCCACGTTCGTGCTGGCTTCGGTGGCGGCGCTCCTGGTGTTCGGCGCCGAGACGCACACCGCGCAGCAGGTGGCCCGACACCGGCACGTCGTCACCGCCGTCACCACCGGCGCGGCCCGGTCGGACGATCTGCGGGCGGGAAACCCGCAGGCGCACGCTCCGGCCCGCTGGACGTACCCGGTCGGGCCGGGTGGCGGGGTCGTCCCGGTGCCGGAGGGCACGGTCGCCGGGACGGCCGTTGCGACCGGGCTGAACGACGCCGGGAACCCGGTCGGCGCGCCCAAGGCGGCCACGGAGATCCTGTCGGATGCCGCCCTGGTGGGCCTGGGCACGGTCTTCGTGCTCGGGCTGGCGGCGGAGGGCGGCTTCGCGCTGCGCCGCCACACGCTGGACCGGCGGGCGGAGGAGGACTGGGAGCCCGCCTGGGAGCAGGTCGAGCCGCTCTGGTCCGGGCGGAAGTGAGGGAGCGGTGCCGGGTGGCGGACCGGTGTCAGAGGTGGAAGCGGCGGGTCTCGCCCGGCCGGACCGTCGTCTGCGTGCCGCGCAGGCGGATCAGGACCGGCTCCTGGCGGTCCTCGCGCAGGCTCACCGTGACCGAGCGCCGGTCGACGGCGATCGTGAGGCCCCAGTGGCCCCGGTAGCGCAGGTCGAGGTCCAGCCGGCCGAGGGCGGACGGCAGGTGCGGGTCGAGCCAGAGAGCGTCCTCGCGGACCTCCAGACCGGTGTAGCAGCGCTGTAGCAGGTCGACCGCGCCCGCCATCGCGCCCAGGTGGACGCCCTCGGCCGTGGTGCCGCGCTGGCTGTCCCGCAGGTCGGCCGCCAGGGTGTCGCGGAAGTACCGCCAGGAGGCGCGGCGGTCGGATCGGGTGAGCACCCAGGCGTGCACCACGGAGCTGAGCGTCGAACCGTGGACGGTGCGCCGCAGGTAGTAGTCGGTGGTGCGGCGGAGCAGTTCGTGGCCGGCGGGGTAGCCCAGGTGCCGCAGCAGGTCGCGGACCTCGCGGGCGGAGAACAGGTACCAGAGCATCAGGGTGTCGGCCTGTTTGGACGCCTTGTAGCGGTTGACCGTGTCGCCCTCGGCCTCCAGGACGCGGTCGAGGCGGCGCAGGTCGGGGTAGCGGCGCCGGTAGGCCGCCCAGTCGAGCTCGGCGAGCCGCTGGTAGCCGTCGAACTGGCTGAGGACGCCTTCGTGGAACGGGACGTGGAGGTGGCGGCCGACCTCCTGCCAGCGGTCCAGCTCCAGGGCGTCGAGCGAGAGGCGCTCCAGCAGTTCCTCTCGCCGGTAGCCGGGCAGGACGTCCAGGGCGTCCCGGGCCCGGGCCAGCACCCAGGAGGCCAGCACGTTGGTGTAGGCGTTGTCGTCCAGACCGGGCCGGTCGGCCCCCGGGTAGGCGTCGTGGTACTCGTCGGGGCCGAGCACACCGCGGATCGACCAGCGCCGGCGCCCCTGGTCGTAGACGGCGGCGGAGGACCAGAACCGGGCGATCTCCAGCAGCGTCTCGGCACCCGCCGAGGCGAGGAAGTCCCGGTCCCCGGTGGCCTGGTAGTACTGCCACACGTTGTAGGCGACCGCGGAGCCGACGTGCCGCTGGAGGTGGCTGTGGTCGGGCAGCCAGCGGCCGGACAGCGGGTTCAGGTGCAGCTGCTGGGATTCCTCGCGGCCGTCGCTGGCGCTCTGCCACGGGTACATCGCCCCGCGCAGGCCGATCCGGCGGGCCTCCTGGCGGGCGGCGTCCAGACGGCGGTGGCGGTAGCGGAGCACGGCGCGGGCGAGTTCGGGCAAGCGCAGGTTGAGCAGCCGCAGGACGAACAGCTCGTCCCAGAAGACGTGTCCCCGGTACGCCTCGCCGTGCAGCCCGCGGGCCGGGACGCCGACGTCCAGGTCGATCGAGTGCTCGGAGTAGGTCTGGAGCAGGTGGAACAGGTTCAGGTGCAGCGGACCGGTGCCGTCGAAGTCCGCCTCGATCCGACATCGGCGCCACAACTCCGCCCAGCGCACGGTGTGTTCGGCCAGCAGGTCGTCGAAGCCCCCGGCCTCGGCGGCGAGCAGCCGACAGGCGTGCAGCGGGGTCTCGATCGCCCGGTCGCGGGAGGTGTGCAGGGCCACGGTCTTCTCCACCGTCACCGGCCGGCCGAGCCGGGCCCGCACGGTGAGGAGGTGGGCCGTCCAGCCGTCACGGCACTCGGCCGTCACCGTGGCCCGTCGCGCCCTGGTCCGGGCGCACAGGGCGATCCGAAGGGGCGAGCCGGCCGCGGCGGCCTCCAGCCAGAGCAGCCCGTCGCCGTCCACGCCCTGGCCGGCCGTGACGAGGTGTTGCTCGGCCAGCCCCCGGTAGCGGGCGACGCCGGTGTTGGCGACGGCGCCGTCCAGCGCCGAGCGGACTTCCAGCGCACCCGTCCAGTTCTCCGGCGTGAACGTGCTCTCCAGAGCGAGCAGGTGCGGCCGGGCCTGGCTGGCGAGGCGGCGCTGGACCAGCCGGGTCCGTCGGCCCTGGCCGTCGACCACGAGGGCGGTGCGGGTCAGCAGGCCCCGGCGCAGGTCCAGCTCGACGGTCTGTTCGGCGGGCGGACCGGCGAACCAGTCGCCGCCGACCGGGCGGAAGGTCAGCGGCAGCCAGTTCGGGCAGTTGACCAGGTCCTCGTTGGTCACCACCCGCCCCGCGACCGTCGACTCCGCCCGGTCGTAGCAGCCCGCCAGGTACGTCCCCGGGTAGTGCACCCCGTCCGCGAACGCTTCCGGCGCGGCACCCCGGCTGACCACGTAGCCGTTGCCGACCGCGCACAGCGCCTCCCGTAGCCCCTCCTCGGCCGGGTCGAAGCCCCGGTAGCGGAGGGTCCAGGGGTCGGGCATGACGGGGTACCCCGCCGGTGTGTGCGTTGCCACGACGAGACCTCCGTTGCCGACCGGCCTGACCCCAGTCTGAGCAACGCCCGACCGGCCCGCCCCTCGGACGGTGCGCGGCCGGGCAGCCGGGCAGCCGGGCAGCCGGGCAGCCGGGCAGCCGGGCCGCCGGGCCGCCGGTCGGCCGGGCGGCCGGGGCCGGTCGGCCCTCCCGTGGCCGTGGCCGGGCGTGGAGGCTGGAGGAGACCGATCGGCGAGGGCCGAGGAGACGCGCCATGCCCACCGTTCATCCGCCGCGCAGCACCGCCGAGGCGCTGCTGGCCGACGGCACCACCGTCGGGATCCGCCCACTCGGCCCGCGGGACCACCAGGCGGTGCTCGACCTGCACACCACCGGGATGTCCGAGGAGAGCCGTCGGATGCGGTTCTTCGGGGTCAGCCGCAACGCGCCGGGGCAGGCCGCCGACCGGCTGTGCGGGCCGCCGCGCCCCGGCCTGCTGGCGCTGGGGGCCTGGATGGGGGAGGAACTGCTCGGCGAGGCCGACTGCGAACCGCTGGACGACCCGCCGGAGACGGCGGAACTGGCGCTCGCGGTGGCCGACCACTGGCACGGCCGAGGCGTCGCCACCCTGCTCCTGGAGCACCTCGTGCACGCCGCCCGGGCGGCCGGCATCCGTGCTTTCGAAGCCGACACCCTGTTCGGCAACCGCGCGGTGCACAAGGTCTTCGCCGACCTCGGCCTGCCCGTCCAGCGTTGCTTCGCGCACGGCGAGGTCAGGCTCCGGGTCCCGCTGGAGGAGACGGACGAGCGCTACCGCGCCGCGGTCGACGAACGCGGGCGCCGGGCCGACCTGGCGAGCCTGGCGGCGCTGCTGCGCCCGGCCTCGGTCGCGGTGGTCGGGGCGTCCCGCCGGGAGGGGTCGGTCGGGCGGACCGTCCTCGGGAAGATCCGGCAGGGCGGCTTCACCGGGCCGGTCTGGGCGGTCAACCCGCACGCGGACGAGGTCGGCGGCGAGCGCGCGTACCCGTCCGTCGGCGCGCTGCCCGCCGTGCCGGACCTCGCCGTGCTGGCCGTGCCCGCCGCCGCGGTCCCAGGGGTGGCCGAGGAGTGCGGCGCCGTCGGGGTCCGGGCGCTGGTGGTGCTCACCTCCGGGCTCGGGCCGCAGGAGGCCCGGCGGCTGATGCGCGCCTGCCGCCGCCACAGCATCCGCCTGGTCGGGCCGAACAGCCTGGGCATGGCCCAGACCGAACCCGCGATCCGGCTGGACGCCGAGTTCGGCGGCGCCTTCCCCCGGCCGGGCAGCGCCGGGGTGGCCGTCCAGAGCGGTGGGGTGGGGATCGCGCTGCTCTCGCGGCTGGCCTGGCTGGGCATCGGGGTGTCGAGCTTCGTCTCGCTCGGCGACAAGTACGACGTCAGCGGCAACGACCTGCTCCAGTGGTGGGAGGCGGACGGCCGGACCGATCTGGCGCTGCTCCACCTGGAGTCCTTCGGCAGCCCGCGCGCCTTCGCCCGTACCGCCCGCCGCGTGACCCGGACCATCCCGGTGCTCACCGTCGACGCCGGCCGCTCGACGGCCGGCCGCCGGGGCGCCGCCTCGCACACCGCGGCCGCCGCCACCCCCACCGTGACCCGGGAGGCGCTGTTCCGGCAGGCGGGCATCACGGCCACCCGGAGCATCGAGGAACTCGTCGAGGCCGCCGCCCTGTTGCACGCCCAGCCGCTGCCCGCTCCGCGCAGCGCGGTCGCCGTGGTGTCCAACGCCGGCGGCATCGGCATCCTGGCCGCCGACGCCTGCGTCGAGGCGGGCCTGGAACTGCCGGAACTCCCTGTGGAACTGGGGGATCTGCTTCCGCCCGGCGCCTCCGTCCGTAACCCGGTGGACACCACGGCGGCGGTGCGTCCGACCGAACTCGCCCTCTTCCTGCGCGCGTTGGAGCGCGAGGAGGCCGTCGACGCGATCCTGGTGTGCCTGGCCCCGACGGCGCTGTGCGCCACCCCCGCGCAGGAACCGGTGCGCGCCCTGCTGGAGGCCCCGGCCCGGCGACGCGTCCCGATCGCCGCCGTGCTGCTCGACCAGCAGGTGCCCGTGCGCTACCGCGGCTGCGCCGACGGCGGCATGCTGCCGGCCTACTCCGACACCCTCGCCGCCGCCCGTGCCCTCGCGCACGCCCGGGACCGCGCCCGGTGGCTCGCCGAAGCCCCCTCCGTGCCCGCCGAAGCCCCGGACTGCGACCGGCGCACCGCCCGCAGCCTGGTCGACGGCTACCTCACCACCCACCCCGAGGGCGGCTGGCTCGACCCGCTGACCACCGCCGATCTGCTGGAGGCCTACGGGCTGCCGCTGACCACCACGGTCTGGGCCCGCGACGAACACGCGGCCTCCGTCGCCGCCACCGGTCTGCGCCGGCTCGGGCACGAGGGGAAGGCGGTCATGAAGGCGTACTGGCCCGGCCAGGTACACAAGAGCGCGCTGGGCGCCGTCCGCACCGGCCTGGCCACCGATGCCGAAGTGCGCTGTGCCTACCGCGAGTTCACCCAGAAGTTCGGTCCTCAGCTGGCCGGGGCGGTGGTCCAGCCGATGGCGGCGCCCGGGGTGGAACTGCTCGCCGGCGTGGTCCAGGACCGGGTCTTCGGCCCGCTCGTCGTCCTCGGGGCGGGCGGCACCGCCGCCGACGTCCTGGCCGACCGGGTGGCCCGGCTCGCCCCGCTCAGCGAACGCGACCTGACCACCATGGTCACCGAACTCCACAGCGCACCGCTGCTGTCGGGCGGCGCCGGCGCGCCCCCGGTGGACCTCGCCGCCGTGCGGTCCGTGCTCGCCCGGCTGTCCCGGCTGGCCGACGACCTCCCGGAACTCGTCGAGGCCGACCTCAACCCCGTCATCGCCCGGCCCGACGGCGCGCTCTGCGTGGACGCCCGGGTCCGCCTCGAACCGAGGCCGTCCTTCGACCCCTACCTGCGGCGGCTGCGTCGGCCGGCGGCCACCGAGGGGGAGTGGGCACCGTGAAGCACAGCATCCTCGACGGCACGTCGGCCGACACCTTCCCGGCCTCAGGTTCCGCACGACCGCCCGGCAGGACCCGGGTCGGCGACTGCATGAGCCGCCCCGGCGTCGCCGTCACCCCGGGCACCGACTTCGCCACCGTCGCCGCCGTGCTGAGCGCCTCGCGGCGCGGCATCGTGCCCGTGGTGACGCCGGACGGCACCGTCACCGGCGTGGTCGCCGTGTCCGACCTCCTCGCCGCCTACGCCGAGGAGGACCGCGAGGGCGAACTGCTCGCCCGCGACCTGATGGCCTCTCCCGGCGTCACCGTCACGGACGACACCGGCATCGTCGAGGCGGTGGCCCTGCTGGCCGGGCGCTCGCTGCACCACCTGCCCGTCGTGGACGGCGACGGCCGGCTGGTCGGGCTGCTGTCCTCGCACGACCTGCTGGACGCCCTGCGTCGCGTCGACGAGGAGATCAGGGCCGAGGCCCTCGAACTCGCCCTCACCCCCGGCAGCGGCGTCGCCCCGAGTTCGCTGCACGTCCGCTGCGAACGCGGCCGGGTCGCGGTGACCGGCCGCACCCGCACCCGCAGCGACGCGGCGGCGCTCTGCCTCCAGATCGCCCGCATCGAGGGACTCACCGGCCTCGCCGACCACCTCGCCTGGGACCTCGACGACGGCGTTCCGCCGGTCGGTTGACCGCACCCCGGCTCACGACGGAAGGCTCGCAAGGGAAGGCTCACAACGGAACGACCGCCACCGGGCACTGGGCGTGCTGGATCACCGCCTGGCTGGTGGAGCCGAGCCGGCCGAGCGGACCGTTCGGCCGGCCGTGGCGGCCCACCACGACCAGCCGCTGGTCGGCCGACGCCGCGACCAGCTCCTTCGCGGCCCCCGACCGCACGACCGACGTGGTGACGGCGACGTCCGGGAACCGCTCGCGCCAGCCCGCCAGCACCTCGGCGAGCAGCCGCTCGTGCTCCGCCGCGATGTGCCCCTCCTCGTAGACCGGTGGGACCTCGTGGCCCGGGCCGAGCAGCGGGGGGTAGCTCCAGGCATGGAGCACGGCCAGGGGGAGGGACTGCCGTAGGGCGGCCTCGAAGGCGTAGGCGAGCACCGGGCCCTCCGCTTCCCTGCCCTCGACCCCGACCGCCACGCCGCCCTCGGTCACCGGCTCGTGGTGCACCACCACGACCGGGCACGGCGCGTGGGCGGCCGCGTACAGGCTGGTCGAGCCCACGAGCAGTTCGGGGAAGCCTCCCGAGCCCCGGTCGCCGACCACGAGCAGCTCCGCGCCCGCCGCGGCCCCGACCAGGGTCTCGCGCGGCGGACCGTCGACGAGCTCGGCCGCGACGGTGAGCCCCGGGTGGCGGGCGGCGACCCGGGCCCACTCCGCGTCGAGGCGCTGGGCCTCGGCCGGCCCGGTGCCGCCGTACCTGGCGTGGACCAGCCGCAGGTCCGCCCGTCGGCGGAAGGCCTCGTCGACCGCCCAGTCGACCGCGGCCCGGCTCCGGGTCGACGGGTCCACGCCCACCACGACGAATCGGTTCATCGACGGCACCTCCGCACCGTGTCGATCGGCCCCGTCCCTCAGGCTATGTCGCTCACCGGATCAGCACCCGTTCGCCCGAGCGCGGCACCACGGCGGTCCAGCCGAGCTCGCGGTCGATCCGGTCGCGCAGCGCCTCCGAGCCCTCCGGCTCGCCGTGGACGAGGTAGACCGTGCTGGGCGGCGGCGCGGGACGCAGCCACTCGATGATCTCGGCGGCGTCGGCGTGCGCGGAGAAGGCGGGGACGTTGACGACCTCCGCGCGCACCGGGACGTAGGTGCCGTACATCTTCAGCGCTCGGGCGCCGTCCACCAGGTCCCGGGCCCGGGTGCCCTCGGCGGCGTAGCCGACCACCACGACGGTGTTGCGGGCGTCGGGCAGCAGCCGGCTCAGGTGGTGCACGACCCGGCCGCCGGTGGCCATGCCGGAGGCGGAGACGATGACCGCGGGGCCGTGCGCGCGGTCCAGGGCGAGCGATTCCTGGAGCGAGCGGACCAGGGTGAAGGGCTCCGGGTCCAGGGCGGCCGGGCCCTCGGCGAGGACGTCGGGGCGCAGCTGGTCGGAGCCGGCCGCGAAGGCGTCCCGGTAGATCTGCAGGGTGGCGAGGGCCATCGGGCTGTCCACGTAGACCGGCACGGCAGTCGGCAGCCGGCGGACCCGGCGCAGTTCGGCGAGCTGGTGCAGCACGACCTCGGTGCGGTCGACCGCGAAGGACGGGATGACGACGGTGCCGCCCCGGGCCAGGGTGCGCTCCAAGGCCTGGGCGAACCACTCGCGGGCGGCCGTCTCGTCGTGCTGCCGGTGGCCGTACGTGGACTCCATCAGCAGGACGTCGGCGCCGGTGAACGGCTCGGGCGGGCGCAGCAGCGGGTGGACGGGGCGGCCGAGGTCGCCGCTGGCGGCGATGGTGTGGCCGTCCTCCAGGGTGAGGTGGGCCCAGGAGGAGCCGAGGATGTGCCCGGCTCGGTGCAGCCGCAGCACGATGCCGGCGGTGATCTCGACGTCGGTGTCCAGCGGGACGGGGTCGAACATCCGCAGCGCGTTCTCGACGTCCTCGTCGTCGTAGAGCGGCTGGGCCGGGCGGTGCTTGGACCAGCCGTGCTCGTTGGCGTGGTCGGCCTCCTCGCGCAGCAGGTGGGCGCTGTCGCGCAGGATCAGCTCGGCGATCCGGGCGGTGTCGGGGGTGGTCAGCACCGGCCCGCGGAAGCCGTCGCGGACGAGCCGGGGCAGGTAGCCGCAGTGGTCCAGGTGGGCGTGGGTGAGCACCACGGCCCGCACGTCGGCCGCGTCCAGGGGCAGCGGGCGCCGGTTGCGGCGGCGCAGTTCGGCCAGGCCCTGGAAGAGGCCGCAGTCGATCATCAGGCGGGCGTGGTCGGTCTCGACCAGGAACTTGCTGCCGGTGACGGTGCCCACGCCGCCGAGGAAGGTCAGCAGGCCCGGTCGGGGCCGCGGTCGGGGTCCGCCGCTCTCCGTCGTCATGGCCGCCTCCAGCGGGACTCGGGGTCTCCATCGTCGCGCCGTCCGGCCGTGCTGTCCCGGGCCGGATCGGCCCAGGTGACAGGGACCGTCCGGCCCTGTCCGGCGGCGTGGGGCGGGCGGACAGTGAAGGCGGGACCACCGGAGGAGGAGTGAGGATGATGCAGCACCGCAGCGTCAACGAGGTGATGACCCATGAGGTCGTCACCGCCCGGCCCGACACACCGTTCAAGGAGGTCGCGGCGCTGTTCCACCGCAACGACATCACCGCGATACCGGTGATCGACGACCAGAGGCGGCCGCTCGGCATGGTGTCCGAGGCGGACCTGATCCGCAAGGAGGCCGTGCTGCCGGATCCGGAGGGCCGCTTCCCGGGCCGCTGGCTGGACGCCAAGGACCGAGCCCGTGCCGAGGCGGAGACCGCCGGTGGGCTGATGACCAGCCCTGCGGTCACGGCCCGCCCCGGCTGGTCGGTGCCCGAGGCCGCCCGTGCCATGGACAGGCACAGGGTCAAGCGCCTGGCGGTCGTCGACGAGATCGGCCGCCTGGTCGGCATCGTCAGTCGCCGGGACCTGCTGGAGGTGTTCCTGCGCCACGACGCGGCCATCCTGGAGGAGATCCACCACGACGTGCTCGGACGGACCCTGTGGCTCGCTCCCGGTGAGGTCCAGGTGGCGGTGCACGACGGCGTGGTCACGCTGAAGGGCCGGCTGCCCCGTCGCAGCCTGGTCCCGATCACCGAGCAGCTGTGCCGCGCCGTGGACGGCGTGGTCGCCGTCCACGCCACGCTCGACTGGACCGAGGACGACACCGGTCAGCAGTTCGAACACCCTCGCGCCTACCGCGCAGCACCGTAGGAGGCTGTCGTGACCCGCACACCGAGCACCGTCGCCGACGTGATGACCCACGGGGTGGTCGCCGTCGGCCGCGACGCGGACTTCCGTGAGGTGGCCGAGACGCTGCAGCGCTGGCAGGTCAGTGCGGTTCCCGTGCTGGCCGGGGACGGCCGGGTGGTCGGGGTGGTCTCCGAGGCCGACCTGCTCACCGCCCGGGACCGTGACGGCGAGCGCGCCGACGCGCTGACGGCGGGGCGGATGATGTCCGTCCCGGCGGTCACCGTGCACCCCGGCAGCCCGCTCAACGAGGCCGGCCGGGCGATGGCCCGCGGCCACCTCAAGCGGCTGCCGGTGGTCGACGAGGAGGACTACCTGGTCGGCATCGTCAGCCGGGGCGACCTGCTGAAGGTCTACCTCGACGATGACCGCGAACTCGCCGACCGGGTCCGCTTCGAACTGGTCGCCACCCTCGGGCCGGCCGCCGCGGTGGACACCGACGTCCGCTCCGAGAACGGCCGGGTCACCCTGACCGGCGGCCTGCCCGCCCCCGTCACCGCCCCCGTCCTGGAACGGCTGGTGCGCTCCGTACCCGGCGTGGTCGGCGTCGAACTCAGGCTCGCCACGCCCGCCTGAACGGGGGTACGGCGGTGGCCCCGGTTCCCTCCGCCCCCCCACGGGCCGCCGCCGCGCGGGGTGGTGATCGGCCCCGGTGCGCGGAGTGGACCGGCGGCGCAGAATCGGTGGTGTCACCCTCCGCGCACCCAGGGAGCAGGCCATGGACACGCCCCAGCCCGTACGGGTGTTCCTGCTGGACGACCACGAGGTCGTCCGGCGCGG
Organism: Kitasatospora sp. NPDC087271; assembly: GCF_044744605.1. Lineage (NCBI taxonomy): Bacteria > Bacillati > Actinomycetota > Actinomycetes > Kitasatosporales > Streptomycetaceae > Kitasatospora > Kitasatospora sp. NPDC087271. The sequence goes on along the minus strand of NZ_JBIUYQ010000003.1, from coordinate 64,535 downwards.
TGTCCGCGACCTCCTGGAAGCCGAGCCCGACATCGAGGTCGTCGGCGAGGCGGGCACCTGCGCGCAGGCTCTCGCCCGGGTGCCGGCGCTTCGCCCGGACGTCGCCGTCCTCGACGTCCGCCTGCCGGACGGCGACGGCGTCACCGTCTGCCGAGAGCTCCGCGACCGGATGCCCGACCTGGTCTGCCTGATGCTGACCTCCTTCGACGACGACGACGCCCTGCTCGACGCGATCATGGCCGGAGCGGCCGGCTACGTCCTGAAGCAGGTCAAGGGCGCCGACCTGGTCGGCGCGGTGCGTACGGTCGCCTCGGGGCAGTCCATGCTCGACCCCGCCACCACCCACAAGCTGATGGAGAGCCTGCGCCACCACGAGGAGAGCGGGACCGACGCCGCCCTCGCCGGGCTCACGCCCCGCGAACGGGAGATCCTCACCCTCGTCGGCGAGGGCAAGACCAACCGCCAGATCGGCCAGGAACTCTATCTGGCCGAGAAGACCGTGAAGAACCACGTCTCGCGCCTGCTCGCCAAACTGGGCGTCGAGCGCCGCCTCCAGGCCGCCGTCCTCGCCGCCCACGCAGAGCCCGAGCAACACCACCAGCGCCCGCACTGAGCCCCGGTGCCCGGGTGGGCCCGCGGATTGAGCCGAACGGCCCAAGCGCCGCCCCGGGGCCCGGCCGCACGGTGGAGGTGACCCGGCAGCCGTGCCCGACGAAGCACACCTGGAGGCGGCCATGCCCACCCTCGCCCTCGATGCCACGACACTGGAGAAGCTCGTCTCCGCGGCGGTCGCGGCGCCGTCGATCCACAACAGTCAGCCCTGGCGCTTCCGGCTCGAACCGGCGACGTCGACGCTGGAAGTCCGGGCCGCCCGTGAGCGGGCCGTCCCGGCCGCCGATCCGCAGGGCCGGGCGTTGCACATCTCCGTCGGCGCAGCCGTGCTCAACCTGCGCGTGGCCGCCCGCCACCTCGGCTGGGCGCCCGACGTCCGGCTGCTGCCGGATCCGGCCGAGCCGGACCTGTTCGCCGCCGTCCGGCTCGACACCCCGGCCACGGCGCCGGTCCCGGGCACGGAGCAGCTGTACGAGGCGATCTGGCACCGGCACTCCATCCGCACGCCGTTCACCGGCGAGCCGGTCCCGTCGGCCGTCCTCGACGAACTGGCCACGGCCGCCCGGGCCGAGGAGGCGACGCTCCACCTGCCCGACCACGCGGAGACCTCCCGGCTGCTGCAACTGACCGCCGAGGCAGAGCGCCGCAACACCACCGACCGGGCCCAACGCACCGAGAGCCGCGACTGGATCCGCACCGGCGACACCCCGCCCTACGGCATCCCGGTGGCCGCGCTCGGCCCGCAGGACCTGGACGGCCGCCTGCCGATGCGGGACTTCGCCGCCCTCCGGGCCGCAGAGCACCAGGCCCCCGCCGCCTTCGAGCACGAGCCGCGGATCGCCGTGCTCACCACCGAGCACGACACCCCGACGGACTGGCTGCGCGCCGGGACCGCCCTGGAACACGTGCTGCTCACCGCCACCGTGCACGGCGTCCGGGCCTCCCTGCTGCACCAGGCGATGGAATGGCCCTACCTGCGGTGGGAGACCCGCGACCCGCGCCAGCGCCCCGGATTCGTCCAGATGCTGATCCGGCTCGGCTACGGCCCCGAGGGCGCCCCCACCCCTCGCCTGGCGGCCGGCCACGTGCTGGACTAGTCCGTCGGCAGCGGGACCTGCCAGACCAGTTCGGTGCCGCCCTCGGGCCGGCTGCGGGCGGTGAAGGTGCCGCCCAGGGCGGTGGCCCGGTCGGCCAGGTTGACCAGCCCGCTGCGCCGGCCGCCGTCGGGCAGACCCACCCCGTCGTCCCGGACGACGAGCGTCAGCTCGGGCCCGGCGGTGATCGACACGTCGACCGCGCCCGCCTTCGCGTGGCGGGCGGCATTGGACAGGGCCTCCTCCAGGACGGCGACGGCCGCGTCCGAGACCTCGGCCGGCACCGCGGTGTCGAGCAGGCCGGTCGTCCGCAGGGCCGGGGAGAACCCGAGTGCCCGGGTGGCGTGCTCGACCACCTGCGCCACCCGGGAGCGCAGCCCGGCCGAAGCCGGGCCGGACTCGCGCAGCCGCAGGCCGAAGATGGTGGCGCGGATCGTCCTCGCCGTCTCGTCCAGGTCGTCGATCGCCCGCAGGACGCGTTCGGTCGCCTCGGGATGGTCGATGAAACGGGTGGCGCCCTGGAGCGTCATCCCGGTGGCGAAGAGCCGCTGGATCGCCAGGTCGTGCAGGTCGCGGGCGATCCGGTCACGATCCTGCAGCAGCGCGATCTGCTCGGAGTCGCGGCGCCGCTCGGCGAGTTCCATCGCCACCGCCGCCTGGGCCGCGAAGCCCAGCAGCGGACCGGACTCGTTCTCCTCGAACAACGGGGCGCCGGCCACCCGGGCCAGCATCAGGACCCCGCGCACGCCCTGCGCGGTGGTGCCGATCGGCACCGCGACGGCCGGGCCGAGTCCCTCCCAGCGCGGTGGGCCGGCGGTGACCCTCGGGTCCTTGCGGACGTCCGGGCTCACCACGAGGCCGCCGGTGCGGACGGCCGCGCCGACGAACGAGCCCTCCACGGGCAGCACCAGGCCGCGGTGCTGCTGCTCGCCGAGACCGACGGCGGTCCGCACCTCCAGGTCGCCGGTGCCCGGCAGCGGCAGCGCGACGACGGCGAGGTCGGCGCCGACGATCTCGGTGGCCCGGGCGAGCAGGAGGTCCAGCACCTCCTGCTCCGCGCTGCCCGACAGGAGGCTGCTGGTGATCTCGGCGCTCGCCTCCAGCCAGCGCTCCCGCCGCCGGGCCCGGGCGTACAGCCGGGCGTTGTCGATCGACACTCCGGCGGCGACGGCGAGGGTGGAGAGCACGGACTCGTCCTCGGCGTCGAAGTCGCCGCCGCCCCGCTTCTCGGTCAGGTAGAGGTTGCCGAACACCTTGCCCCGGATCCGGATCGGCACGCCCAGGAAGGTCCCCATCGGCGGATGGCCGACCGGGAAGCCGTAGGAGGCCGGATGGTCGGAGATCCGGGCCAGGCGCAGCGGTTCGGGGTGGCGGATCAGCTCGCCCAGCACCCCGTGCCCGGACGGCAGGGCGCCGATCCGCCTGACCTGTTCGCCGGTCACCCCGACCGGGATGAACTGCGACAGCCGCTGGTCCTCGCCGATCACGCCGAGCGCGCCGTACTCGGCGTCCACCAGGGTGACCGCCGCCTCCACGATGTGCCGTAGGGCCTGGGCCAGCTCCAGGTCGCGGCCGACCGCCAGCACGGCCTCCAGCAGGCTGTGCACCCGGTCGCGGGTGCCCCGGGCCGCGTCCAGCCGGGCCTGGAGTTCGTCCAGCAACTCGTCCAGGCGCAGCTTCGGCACGGGGGCGGGACTCTCCGGTGCGCTGCCCAACGAAATCCTCCACGGCTCGCCCGACGCCACTGACCAGCCTAGGCCCGCCCGGCCGGCCGTGCCGGACACGCAGGGGCCGATCGGCCCAGTCACAGGACCGACCGGGCCCCTGGCGGCGACCGCGGCCGCGCGGAAACCTGGAAGGTGCGGGCGGACCCGGCCCGGCTCCGCCGCCCGAGAGGAGTGGTCAGGGCATGAAGGCACTCAGCTACCACGGAACCGGCCGCCGTACCTGGGGCGACGTCCCCGACCCCGTCGTCCGTGATCCCGAGGACGCCGTCGTCCGGGTGGACGCGGTCACCATCTGCGGTACGGACCTGCACATCCTCAAGGGCGACGTCCCCGAGGTCACCGGGGGCCGCGTCCTGGGCCACGAGGCCGTCGGCACCGTCACCGGGACCGGGCCGGGCGTCCGCACCGTCACGGCCGGAGACCGCGTCCTGATCTCCTGCATCTCCGCCTGCGGCCGCTGCGCCTACTGCCGGACCGCCGGCTACGGCCAGTGCACGGGCGGTGGCGGCTGGATCCTCGGCCACCTGATCGACGGCTGCCAGGCCGAGTACGTCCGCACCCCCTTCGCGGACACCTCCCTGCACCCGCTGCCCGACGGCGTCACCGACGAGGACGCCCTGCTGCTGGCCGACATCCTGCCCACCTCCTACGAGGTCGGCGTCCGCAACGGCCGGGTCGGCCCGGGCGACACCGTCGCGATCGTCGGAGCCGGGCCCATCGGACTCGCCGCGATCCTCACCGCCCGGCTCTACAGCCCGGCCCGCATCATCGCCGTCGACCTCTCCCGGAGCCGCCTCGACGCGGCCGGGCGCTTCGGCGCGGACACCGTCCTCACCACCGCGGAGGCCACCCCGGACGCCGTCCGGGAGCTGAGCCGGGACGGCCTCGGCGTCGACGTCGCGATCGAGGCGGTCGGCGTCCCCGAGACCTTCGAACTGTGCACCCGCCTGGTGCGCCCCGGCGGCCGGGTCGCCAACGTGGGCGTGCACGGCCGGCCGGCGGTGCTCCACCTGGAGGACCTCTGGATCCGCGACGTCACCATCACCACCGGCCTGGTCGACACGTACAGCACCCCGATGCTGCTCGGCATGCTGGCCGTCGGACGCCTGGATGTCGCGGGGCTGGTCACCCACCGTTTCGGCCTCGACGAGATGCAGGACGCCTACGACGTCTTCGCCGACGCGGCCGACACCGGGGCCCTCAAGGTCGCGCTCTTCCGGACGTGACCCCTGCCCTACGGAGGCGCCGCCACCATGACCGACCGTCCTGACACCACCGACACCACCGACATCGCCCGCCGGATCGTCGAGCGCCGCGACCAACTCGGCTTGAGCGAGCAGATGCTGGCCCACGAAGCGGCCATGGCACCGACCTATCTGCGGTACCTGCTGAAGGCCGGCCCGGAGTTCGACCCGCCCGGGTTCGTCCGGATCGCCGCCGCGCTCGGGCTGACCTGGCCGGAGCTGCTGGAGGGCCATCGCGCGGACGCCCCGCCGGGGTGGTCGAGGCCCGCCGCGCGCCCGCTGCCGCTGCACCTCACCGAACCGCAGTGCTGGGAGCTCGTCGGCACCCACGGTATCGGCCGGATCGGACTGCCCGGCCCGTCCGCACCGGCCGTTTTCCCGGTCAACTTCGCGGTGGACGCCGCAACGATCGTCTACCGTACGGCTCCCGGTGGCGCCGCCGCCCCGCCCGACGGTTCACCGGTCTCCTTCCAGGTGGACCACATCGACGACCGCCGGAGCCGGGGCTGGAGCGTCCTCGTCCTCGGCGAGGCCCGGCACGTCCACGAACCGGACGAGGAGCGACGGCTCTCGGCCCTGCCCGGCGCCACCCCGTGGGCCGGCGGTTCCCGGCCACTGTGGGTACGCGTCCGCCCGGACAAGATCACCGGCCGCCGGATCGGCAGCTGGTGAGCATTGACGCCAGATGGCCTGGAGGAGCTTCATGCGCCGGCCGTCAGCGGCCGGGGCGCTCGACCGCCCTCGCCTTCGAAATCAGGCCGTCAACGCTACCGGCATCCGGGCAGCAGCAGTGAGGTGGCCGTCGGGGTCTGCTTGACGGGCTTTCAGGTCCGTTCGTTCGGCTGTCTCCTGCTCGGCGTGGTGCTCGTCCCCGAAGTGCTGCTCGTCCCCGAACTCGACGGGGCCGAGGAGGTCGAGGCGTTCGTGGCTGCGCCGGGTGTTCCGGACCGCGCCGACGCCCTCCTCGGGGTGGCCGGGAGGATCGTGGCCAGGGTGAGGGCGGCAGCCAGCCAGGTGGTGGAGTGGAAGGCGTCGGTGAAGGCCCGGGCGGTTTCCGGGGAGGCGCCCGCGTCCAGCGGGGACGATGACGTGCCCGGGGGGAGGAGCAGTCGGTAGGCCACCGTGGTGACCGTGCCGAAGACGGCGATCCCCAGGCCTGCGCCGGCCTCGTAGGCGACGGACTCGATGCCCGCCGCCGCGCCTGCCAGGGAGGACGGCGCGGTGGTCATGATCAGGTTCGAGGCGACCATCTGGACCAGCCCGTGGCCGAACCCGATCAGGGCCAGTCCGAGCGGGGCCACCGTGCCGGAGGCGACCAGGACGTATCCGGTCGCCGCGAGCAGCAGGCCGGCGGGCACGCCCGCGCGCGGTTGTCCCAGGCGGGAGAGGAGCAGTCCGCCCACCGGCCCCGCCACCGTCGCGGCCAACGGCATCGGGATCAGGTACAGCGCGGCGGCCTCCGCCGACAGTCCCTCGGCGATCTGCAGGTACTGCACCAGTTGGAGTTCGAAGCCGACCATCACCAGCACCGGCAGTACCGAGGCCACCACTCCGGCGCGCAGCCCGGGCAGCCGGAACAGGGACAGGTCCAGCATCGGGTGCGGCATCCGCTGCTGCCGTCGCACGAACAGCACCAGCGCGGTCAGGCCCGCCGCCGCCGGCAGCACCACCTCCGGGATGCCGACGCCGTCGTGGGTGAAGGCGATGATGGCGTAGGCGCAGCCCAGGAACCCCACCATCGAGAGCAGGGGCGAGGTGGCCTCCCACGGTTGCCGCTCGGACTCGACCTCGTTGCGCAGCAGCAGTGCCACGGCGGGCACGGCCAGTGCCACGATCGGCAGGTTGACCAGGAAGATCGAGCCCCACCAGAAGTGCTGGAGCAGGAAGCCGCCGGCCACCGGTCCCAGCGCCGAGGCGCCGGCGGCGACCGCGCTCCACGCCCCGATGGCCACCGCGTGGTCGCGGCCGTCGCCGAAGGTCTGCCGGATCAGCGCCAGCGTGGCCGGGATGATCATCGACGCGCCGATCGCCAGCAGTGCCCGGGCGCCGATCAGGGCCGGCGGGTTCGGTGCCGCCGCGCACAGCGCCGAGGCCGCGCTGAAGACGGCCAGTCCGGCCAGCAGCAGCCGTTTGTGCCCGATCCGGTCGCCCAACGGCCCGCTGACCAGCACCAGTCCGACCATCAGGAGCGAGTACACGTCGACCGCCCACAGGAGTTCGGTCGGGGACGCCCGCAGTTCGTGGGCGAGGGTCGGGACGGTGATGGTGAGGATGGTGACGTCCACGGCGGCGGGCAGGAAGCACAGCAGCACCACGGTCAGCACCAGCCAGCGCCGGGCCGTCCCGACCACGGGCAGCGGGCTGCTCACCGGCCGAGGTCCAGAGCCGTCCTGGCTCGGTCGATCAGGTCGTGCAGCTCGGCGAGGCTGGGGGCGTAGAACATGCAGCTCAGTCTGCCAGTTTGAAGGTCCGTCAGCTCGGTCGGGACCACACCCCGGTCGGCGTGTCGGGGCGAGGCCACGAGCGGTCCGAGCAGGCGCAGCACTTCCGGCAGGTACAGCCCGGTCGGAAGGCCGTAGAAGTCGTAGTTGCCGACCGCGTGGGTGTCGAGGTAGCCGGGGCCGATGAGGTGCTCGCCGAATTCGTGCACGTGGCTCGACCCGGTGCGGCGGGCGTTGAGGTCGTGCAGGTAGACGACGCCGTCGCGGGCGATCGCGTCGATGCCGAAGCGCCCGCGGTAGCCGCGCCGTTGCATCTCCTCGGCCAGCCGGAGCCCGCCCTCGGTCAGCGGGCGGTACCACCATGCGCGGCGCAGCTCGCGCGCGGTGACGTTGCCGCGCAGGTGCGTGGCGCCCTCGAACAGCATGTCGGTCGTGTAGCAGAGGTGGGGCGGGGCGTCCGCGGGCACCATGTACTCCACGGACGGGAAGGTGATGTCGCCGTCGAGGAACTCCTCGACGACCACCGGGTCCTCGTCGTAGAAGGTGCTCCCGGCCAGGCGTTCGGCGATGTCGTCGTCGCCGGGCCGGAAGATCAGCAGGCCGAGGCTCGCCTCGCCGCGGTCCGCCTTGACGATGCACGGTGTGCCGGTCGCGAGCATGTCCCGGACCGCGGCCGGCACGTCCTGTTTCCCGGCGCAGTGCGTACCGGGCGGGATGCGGCAGGGTCCGTCGGTCATGCCGAGGTCGGCGGCCAGGTCGCGCAGGCCGGTCTTGGTGTCCAGCAGGTCCCGGAGGGCCTGCTGCGGCGGGCTCTCCGGCAGTTCGGTCAGCACGTCGTACCGGGTGCGCAGGGCCTCGGTGAACCGCCACAGGTCGGCGGTGGTGGTGTGCGGGATCAGCCGGAGTCTGCGGCCCGGTCCGGCGTGGGCGGCCACGGCGGCCATCAGCTCGGGATCGGCGAGCATGTCGGCGAACAGCGAGCCGGTGCGGCCCGCCGGGCTGAGGTTCACCACACCGTCGATCTCCAGGAACTTCCGCTGCCAATCCAGGTCTCCGATCGGCTCGTAGGTGATGAGCATCTTGTCCAGCGGCCCCCAGAACAGCGCCTGGTCCTGCTGGGCGTAGCACTCCGAGAGCAGCTCGTCGACGTCGTCGGCGCGGACGGCGAAGTCGCGCAGGGTGTCGACGGCGTTGCTCACGCAGAGGGTGGGTACGGTCAAGGCTTCTCCTCGTGCAGATCGTGCAGAAGTCCGTCGCCCCGGGACACCAGGTCGACCGCGGCCGCGACCACGTGCCAGAAGAGTTCCTTGCCCAGGGCGACGGTGGCGCCCGAAGTGCTGGACAGGACGCCTTGGTTGGTCGTGCGGTTCACGTCGGCGGGGTGCAGGTAGATCCCCGGGCGGGGTGGGTCGGCGTGGTCGGGCCGGGCGGCCGAGACCAGGTCCGGGCGGAGGTAGAGCATCAGGCTGGTCTCGGTGATTCCCGCGTGCTCGGCGTGCCACCCCGGAAAGAGCGGCACCCGCCCGGCCAGCCAGTCCTGGTCGACCAGGCTCCACCAGCTCAGCGCGATGAACTCCTTGCCCGCGGCCGCCGGCCGTCGGCCCACCTCGTCGAGGGCCTCGAAGAGGAACGGCTCGTTCTCGAAGTGGCCGTTGACGACCAGCAGTCGGCGCCAGGGCAGGGCGCACAACGACTCCAGCACGTCCTCCAGGAAGGCCAGCAGGGACCGACCGCGCACGTAGACGGTGCCGGGGAAGGCCAGGCCGCCGCCGCTCTGCGGCAGCGACCGCGCCGCGATGGACTGCGCCGGCAGGGTCAGGGCGTTCAGCTCGTAGGCGATCTGCCGGGCGAACGCGTCGGCGAGCACGGTGTCCACGGACAGCGGCAGGTGCGGACCGTGCTGTTCGGTGGCCCCCACCGGCCACACCACGGTCCGCCCGGCGGTGGCCGCCAGGACGTCGGCGCTGCTCAGGTCGCACAGCTGCGGCCCGGAGCTGCGGGGGGTCACGGCTGCACCTGCTCGGACCGGTCCGCTCCGGTGACGGGTGCGAGGCCGTGGCCGGTGTTCCCCGTTCCGGTGTTCCCCGTCCCGGTGGTCTCGGTCACGATCCGGGCGAGCGTGTGGTACATGTCGGTGTGCAGCGCGGTGTACACCTGGGCCGCCACCGCGCCGACCGCCAGGTAGTCGTGCACGTCCCGGCCCGACTGCACGCCGCCGGAGGCCAGCACGGGAAGGGTGAACCCGGCTCGGCGCAGCTTCCACAGGGAGGCCAGTACGAGCGGCTTGATGCCCGGTCCGGAGTAGCCGAAGACGCCGCCGAGTTGGAGGTCGCCGGTCTCCGGGTGCACGGCGGCGGCGGGCAGGGTGTCGCTGATGGTCACCGCGTCGGCGCCGGCGCGGGCGGCGGCGAACGCCCGGGCGTGCAGGCCTTCGCCGCTGGCCAGCTTGACCGAGAAGGGCACCCGCGTCGCGGCGCGGGTGGCCGCGGTGTAGGCGTGCACCCGCTCGGGAGTGTCGTCGAGGCCGTCCTCCTCGTTGAGGCAGGAGATGCCCAGTTCCAGCGCCGGGCAGCCCGTCGCCTCCACCCGGGCCGCCAACTCGGCGAGTTCCGCCGGGCTGTCGGCGTGCAGCGACGCGATGACCGGCAGCCCGTCCCGGGTCAGGTCGCGCAGGATGCGCACCCAGTGATCGACGGACCGTTTGGAGTAGGTGGTGCTGTTGATCATTCCGGTGGGCAGTCTGACGAGGCGTTCGTCCAGGCCGATCGGCGGGTTGGGGTGGATGGTCTTGGTGACCACCGCGCCCGCGCCGGCGTCCAGCAGCCTGCGGATGTTGCGCTCCTGGTCGGTGAGCAGGCCGGAGCCGACCACGACCGGGTTGGCCAGGTGCATTCCCAGCAGGTGGGTCGGGGCCGCCATGTCAGGCCGCCGCCCTGGTCCGGCCCAGCGCCGCGAGCACGCCGTCGACCAGCAGCGCCGGGTCCTTGGCGATCTCCTTGGCGGACAGGAACGTCGCGGACGCGACCTGGGCGAGCCCCTTGAGCAGGTGGCTGGCCGACTCGGCGAAGGGCTGGTCGGTGATGCCCACGATGGGGCGGCCCAGCGCGCTGGCCCACCCCAGTTCGATGTGCGTGCCGTCCGTGCGCAGCAAGGTGCCGTCGAGCACCGGCAGTACCGGCACGAACACATCGCATTCGCGCATCCACGCGTAGTCGCGCACGGACACCTCCTCGGGGGTGAACGAAGCGGTGTCGGCACCGAATCGTTCGGCCACGTGCGCGGACAGCACGGTGGCGCCGGCCTGCTGCGACTGGTCGATGGTCAGTCTCAGGAAATCGTGGATCGGCGCCGCCATCCCGCCGGGCACCAAGGCGTGCTGGATCGGGCCGCCAACGAACACGGTGACGCCGCGCAGGGCGTCCGGGGTGACACTCATGACTTTCGAAGCTCCTTCGAAGGAGTCTGCCGACGGCCGTGCAAGGGGGTGGACTTCGGTCGGCAGGAAGCAGAAGTAGTCAGCGTCATCAGATGGTGCGCTTGCAGTGAACTGGGAGGGAGCCGGGTGCGAGGCCTGACGCCGCCGCCGGGGGCCCGATGGCGTACCCGTTCCCGCGCTGTGCGTCCATCCAGACAAATGGACGACCTCAGGCTAGTTCGGGACGATTCACCAGGACAAGAAGCATATGCGCCAGGCGGAGATGTGTCTCAAATAGTGTAAAAGGTGCATAACTGTCGCCTGCCCATCGATCCCGGCCCGCCCAGGAGGCGCGCTGCGGGCTGGTTTTCGCAGGTAAAGGGACCGTGTGTTCGTGAATGGCCGAATCGCCGTCGAACTAACGTGCAAAAGAATCGTCGATTCCGGCGCTCCAAGCCGCATGGCAGGTAAATCGGGGACCATTGACAGGCGATAAAGCCTCGGCTAGCTTCGATAAAGCGTGAATGGCTGACACCGCCTTAATTTCGATCAGCGTCGGCCCACTTTCGGCCCGACCGTTTCCGCGATCTCGCTCGCCTTTCCGCACGCCGGACGTCCGGTCGCAGCCTGTTCGAATGAACCCACCCAGAGGGGAAGTTCTGGTGAATCCTTTGCAGACCATCAAGCGAATTCTGCACTCCGAGGTGTTGGTGGAGGTGCCGATCGACCGGATGCGACTCGACGACAGGCTGCGCGAGAATTACGGCATGGACTCGCTCGGTTTCGTGGAACTGCGCGTGCAGTGTGAAGAGGCGTTCGACATCAGCATCCCCGACGAGGCCATCGCGGCGGGGGAGTTGTCCACCCTCGGTGATGTGCTGACGCTGGTCGAGCGGCTGTCGGGGGCCGACCGCCCCTCGGCCACCGCGTGAGCACGGCCCCGGTCGGCGCCGACGACCACGCCGGGGACCGGACCGGTGTGCTGTCGCGCGGCACGGACCTGCACCTCAACCACTACGGGGCGGCCCGGCTCCCGTTCGCCTGCGTGGGCGGCAGCGGTCTGCACCTCGACGTGGTCGATCTGAGCCCGGAACACCGGGGCAGGCGGCTGCGGTTGCTGGACGCCAGCGGCGGCTACGCCAGCGCCACCCTGGGCGGCGACCACCCCGTCGTACGAGCGGCGCTGGCGCGCGGCACCGGAGTCGGCAACGTCACCGACGAACTGGGCTCGCTGGAACGGGCGGAGCTCCTCGACCGGCTCCTCGGCCCCGGCGGGTTGTGGACCGACCACTTCCCCACGGGGCGGTACCACGTCAGCGGACGCAACTCCGGCTCGGAGGGCAACGAGTTGGCGCTGCGACTCGTGCTGGAATCCCGCTTCGACGGCCGGCGGCTGCGCCACCGCCCGGGCAAGGAACGGCGCGACACCATCCTCGCCTTCCACGGCGCCTGGCACGGCTGGACCGGCGGCCTGGTGCAGCTGCTCAACCGCAGGTACTACCGGGCCGGGCTGCCCGGCACGGACACCGTCGGCCCGTACGGAGTCCGGGTCCACCACATCCCGTTCGGCGACCTCGACGCCCTGACGGAGTACTTCACCGAGTCCGCCGACCGGCTGCTGGCCGTCGTCGTCGAACCGATCCAGGGCGACGCGGGCATCCTCCCGCCTCCGCCCGGATACCTGCGCGAACTCGCGCGGCGGTGCGCGGCCGACGACGTGCTGCTGGTGGCCGACGAGGTGCTGACGTTCGCCAAGACCGGCGGCTGGTTCGCCATGCGCGACGCGGACGGACCGGTGCCCACCGACATCACCGTCATCGGCAAGTTCCTGGGCATGGGCGCGGTGTCCACCTCGATGGTGATCGCCCGCAAGGAGCTCGCCGTCCGCTCCTCCGGCGCCGTGACCACCTCCGACCTGCGACCACCGAACTGCGCGGTGATCCGCGACGGCATCGAGCACATCGAGACCGAAGGGCTGCTGCGAGGCTCGGCCGACGTCGGCGTGAACCTGGCCAAGCATCTCGACGACGCCCTGGTGGGCCGCCACCCGGACGTGTTCACCGAGGTCCGCGGGAGCGGGGTCATGTTCGGCGTGGAACTGACCGCGGCGGCGGCCGACCGGATCGGCGCGCTGCGCCGGGAGTTGATCGAAGCGGGCGTGTACGCGGAGTTCATGGCGGGCGCGGGCAAACGCCCCGGCGGCCGGCGCTACGTCCACCCCACCCTGCGGATCGTGCTGCCGCTGATCACCACCGGGACGCAGGCCGACGAGATCGTGGACCGGGTGGCGGCGGGCGCCCGGGCCCTGTGGTGAGCGAGGGGTTCCGCACCCGGGTCGAGCACGTCGACACCGACGCGACCGGGATCGTGCACTTCTCCCGCTACACCTCGTTGATGGAGACCGCGGGCACCGAACACCTCGAAGCGCACGACGCGGGTCTGACCGCCTTCAGCGCGGCGAACGTCGACCTGGTGGTCGCCGACCTGCGGGTGGCCTACCTCAACAGCGCCGTGTACCGCGACGTGATCATCGGGGACACCCGGGTCGACCACGTCGGCGCGGCCTGGTTCGCCCTCGCGGTACGTCTGCTGCGGGAGGAGGAGGACGGCACCCGCACCCCGCTGGTGACCGGCGACCTCGTCTTCGCCGCCGTCGCCCCCGACACCCGGCGCGCGGTGCCCCTGCCGGCACCGCTGCGACAGGCCCTGAGAGGAATCGTCCCGGATGCGACACCCGAACGAATCGGCACCCCCTCCCGTCACGGTCCGCGAGGCACGTCCGCTGGGCACCTCGGCCATCGCGGCCCTGGTGCGCGGACGCCACCCCCGCCTGTTCATCGACCGGGTTCTGGACCATGAGCCCGGCGTGTTCCTGCGCAGCATGTTCGCCGTCTCGGCGGAGATGGGCGCGCTGTCCGGGCACCTGCCCGAGCGCGGCCTGACCCCGGGGCTGATCCTGCCCGGCAGCCACACCATGCAGGCCTTCGCCCAGTCCGGCGTCCTGCTCTACCAGTTGAGCAGCGATCCGCTCGCCGACGACGAGGTCACCCTGGTCGGCACGGTCAAGTCCCGGTTCCTCGCCCCGGTCGTGCCCGGCGACCAGGTCGTGCTCGACGTCCGCGCGGACCGGCTGTCCGGCCCCACCTTCGCCTTCTCCGCCGTGGTGACCGTGGAGGGCCGGTCGGTCGCCGGGTTCCGCGGCGCGATGAGCCGGACGAAGGTCGATCCCGCGGCGGCCCGGCCGTGGTGACCCCGGTGATCACCGGACTGGCCTGGGACACTCCGCTGGGCCGGGACCAGGAGGCGGTGTGGGAACGGCTGTGCGCGGGCGATTCGGCGCTGGCGCCCGTCCACTCGCCGCACTCCTTGCGCAACACCGCCGCCGCCGTCATCGCGTCGGTGCCGTACGGGACCCCGGCGGGCGAGCGCCAGCGCGCGCTCGCCGGGCGGACGCTGTCCGCCGCGTTCGCGGACGCGCGGCTGTCCACCACCGACCCCGAGGTCGGCCTCGTCCTGGGCACCAGCTTCGGCGCCTGCCTGGACGAGGCGGAGCCGACGCTGCACGCCTGGGCCGACGACGCGGCGGCGGGCATCGGGCACCCGGGTACGCCGGTCTGCGTCATGACCGCCTGTTCCGCGGGGTCGGACGCGATCGCCGTCGCGCACGCCCTGGTGCGCTCGGGCGAGCGGCGGGTCTGCGTGGCGGGCGGGGTGGACGTGGTCACCGAGGCCAAGCGGCTCGGGCACTCCGCGCTGGGCACGATGAGCCCCACCGGACTGCGGGCCTTCGACCGGACGCGCGACGGGATGCTGCTCGGCGAGGGCGCGGCCTTCGTGGTGGTCGAACACCCCGACTCCGCCCGGGAACGCGGCGCCCGGGTGCACGCCCGGCTGCGCGGGGCCGGCGCGGCCAACGACGCCGCCGGGCTCACCGCACCGGACCCGTCCGGACGCGCCGTGCTGCGCGCCGTCGAACGCTGCCTGGCCTCCGCGGGCCTGGCACCCGCGGACATCGCGGTGGTCAACGCCCACGGCACCGGCACACCGTTCAACGACGAGGTCGAGGCGCGCAGCCTGCTGGAACTGTTCGGAGCCGACGGCCCGTTGGTGTTCGCCACCAAGGGGGCGCTCGGGCACAGCCTGGGCGCGACCGGGGCCATCGAGGCCGTGGCGACGGTCCTGGCACTGCGCCACCGACAGGCTCCACCGGTCCTCGGGCTGCGCGATCCGGCGGCCCCGCTGCGGCTGGCCGCGGAATCGGCGCAACCCGTCGGCCCCGGCGCCGGACTGAGCCTGACGCTGGGGTTCGGCGGGTTCAACACGTGCCTGCTGTTCGAAGGGGTGAGGGCGTGACACACGTGCCGACGGGCACCCGGATGCTGGGTTCGGCGACGGTCGTCGCCGACGACCCGGACGAGTACGCGGTGAACAAACCGTCCTTCTATGCCGACCCGGCGGCCTGGCTGGTCGCCGAGACCGTGGACCGGGCACTGGCGGACTGCGCCGAACCCGTGCTCGACGACGCCGCCGACACCGGGATCCTGGTCATGAGCGCGACCGGGAGCGAGCGGACGATGCGCCGCATCGCCGACTCGGTGCCGAGGTCCCGGGTGTCGCCACTGCGCTTCGCCGGAGCGAACCCGGGCGTCCTGGCCGGGCTGCCCGCCCTGCGCCACGGGTTGCGCGGGCCGTCCCTGCTGCTGGCGGCGCACCCCGACCGGGCCACCCCCGTCGCGTTCACGGTGCTCGGCGGCTGGCTCGCGGACGGCCACGCCCGGCACGTGCTCCTGGTCGGCCTGCAACCCGCCGCGGGAGAAGGGCAGTTGTGTCGCTGCCTGGTCCTGACCAGCGCCCGGGACGACCGGTGAACAGCCTCACCCGGTCCGAGGTGGCCGACTTCCTGACCCGGGTCGAGGCAACCCCGGCCAGTACGGGCGGCGGCGCCCCGGCCGGGGTGGACGACGTGCTGGCGGACCTGGCCGGGCTGGGCCTGGCACCGGGCGACGCGGTCGTGCTCTGCCTCACCAACGGAGTCGAACTGCTGCGCGTGCTGCTCTCGTCGCTGCTGCTGGGCCTGGTGCCGCTGGCCGTGCCGCCGAGCACGCCGTGGCAGCGAGTGCGCGCGCTGGCCGGGCACGTCGGGGCCGGCGTCGTGGTGACCACCCGGCTGGCCGGCGCGGGGCCGCAGCTGCCGGTGGGCGGCGCGTTGGCCGTGCCGACCGGGCACCCCACCACCCCGTACCGGCCGGGCGAGATCCTGCTGTCCACCTCCGGCACCTCCGGGATGTTCAGCGCGTGCGTGCACCGGGTGGCCTCGCTCCTGCACAACGCCCGCCTGCACGCCGGGGCCACGGGCATCACCCCGGCCGACACCCTGCTGGTGAACCTGCCGCTGTACTACTCCTACGCCCTCGTGGCGCAGGCGTTCGCCGCGTACGTGACCAAGGCGCGGCTGGTGCTCGACGGGCCGCCGTTCTCGCCGGCCGCGTACCGCGACGCGGTCACCGCGCGCGGGGTCACCCACTCGGCGGTGACCCCGACGATCGCCCGCCAACTCCTGGCCGACCCCGGGTTCGTGCCACGGGGCCTGCGGGCACTGGCGGTCGGCGGGGACCGGCTCGCACCCGCGGAGGTGGCCCGCCTGCTGGCCGCGCGGCCCTCCGCGGAGCTGTACCTGACCTACGGGCTCACCGAGGCCGGACCACGCGTGTCGACCCTGGCCGCGCACGCCGAGCCCGCGCACCGCTACGGCTCGGTCGGCCGCCCGCTGCCGGGAGTGCGCGCGTCACTGCGCGGGGTGCAGGACGACGTCGGCGAACTGCTGGTCGAATCCGGCACCGTCCTGCTGCGACGGGTCGGGCAGCACAGCGGCAGAGTCCTGCTGGGGCCGCGGACCATCGCCACCGGGGACGCCTTCTCGATCGACGACGGCTATCTGACCTTCCACGGACGGCTGTCGGACTTCGTGGTGCTGCGCGGCGAGAAGGTCTCACTGAACACCGTCCGGCAGGCCGCGCACGCCATCCCGGGGGTCGTGCACTGCGTGCCCGAGGTGGTGAACGAGGACGGCACGCAGGTCCTCCACGTCCACCTGTCGGTCACCGGCACCCTCCCCGGCGGCGAGAAAGCGCTACGCCACCTCCTCAACTCCCAGCTGCTGCCCGCCGAACGCCCGCGCGCGGTGTTCGTCTCCACCGCCGACCCGGAGGCCTTCCGCAAATGACCCTCCGCCTCGGCTGGACCGTCCCGACGACCCTCTCACCCACCGGACTCCGGGCGTTCGCGGCGACCGCGGAGAGCCTCGGGTACGACCACCTGTCCGTCCCCGAACACCTGGTGTCCGGCGTGCCCGCCTACGAGAGCCTGACGCTGGTGGCGTTCCTGGCAGCCGTCACCACCCGGATCGAGCTGGCCACCGCGATGACGATCCTGCCGCACCGCCCGGTGGTGCTCGCCGCCAAGCAGGCCGCGCAGCTGGCCCACCTCAGCGGCGACCGGCTGCGGCTGGGCGTCGCCATCGGATCCGACCCCGCCGAGTCCGCCGCCCTCGGCGTCGCCCCGGGCACCCGTGCGGCACTGTTCGAGGAACAGGTCCAGGCGCTGCGCCTGCTGTGGACGCGGCCGGACGCGGACTTCGCCGGCGAGCACGTCGCGTTCTCCGGGGTCACCCTCACCCCCCGGCCGGGTGCCGTACCCCTCTGGATGGGCGGCGGCACCCTGCGCACCGGAGGAAGACCGGGCTCACTGCGCCGGATCGCCACCCTCGCCGACGGCTTCACCATGTCCGGCCTGCTCGCCAACCGGGTCGACCGCGGTGCCGCACTCATCGCCGAACTGCGGACGGCGGTGACCGAAGCCGGCCGCGACTGGAGCGCCTTCGGCGTCGAGGCCCGCCTGCGCCCCGCCCCCGGCCGGCCGGACACCTGGCGCTCCCTCGCCGACGCCTGGCGGTCCGCCGGCGCCACCCACCTCACCGTCACCACCGACGACCTCTCCCTGCTGGGCCCCCTGCACGCGGCGCTGACCGGGTAGCACACCGGCTCAGGACACGGAACCGCCGATCAGGCCATCGCGCGACCTCCAGAGGCCCGCGTACGGCCCGGCGGCCGTTGCCGGCGGGGACATGCGCTCAGTCGCCGAGGATCCGCTCCGCCGGGCCCTCCGGGGTGAAGAACCGCTCGTGCGGTGCTTCACCCGGGTTCGGGGGATGTCCCGGCCTTCAGCCCGGGGAGGAATCCGGTTTTCCGCGTGGCGGGTCAGGGGCGGCCGTTCTGCCGCCAGGTGGACCGGTGTCCACCAACTCGATCGCGAACACTTTTCGTCAGACCGTCAGGCTATGGTGCCGGGCATGGCGATCACAGCGCAGAACACCGGCCCGGTATCCGGCCGGCGTACCGCGACCGACAGCCGCCTGCCGTACTCTGCGCAGTGATCGACAAGTACTCACACGCGAGATCTAGGGGCGAGAACATGTCACGGACCGAACTCCACCGACGACGTGTCGTCATCGGGCTCATAACCGGTGCGACGCTGATATCCCTCGCCGGATGCGGATCGTCGAGCACGGCGAAGAGCGCCACCGCACCTGGGGCCGAGGTCTCGACGTCCGCGGGTGCGGCGACGGCTGACGCGGCGGCGCCCCCGGCGGCGGGCGCCCCCACCGGCGCGCCGGGGAAGGCCGGCAAGGGCAGCGCCGACGTGACCTTCAGCGGCGTGGAGTCGGGCTCCATCAAGGCCGCCGACAGCACCTGCACCGTCATCAAGGGCGAGCTGGAGTCCTTCCAGGCCCCGTCGGACCAGAACGCCGGCGGCCCGAGCGTCGCCGGCGTCCAGTCGGGCACCGGCTGGATGATGCCGGTCAGCACCGCCGCCCACGTCGGCGGCTACGTGAAGAACAACGCGACCGGCATCAAGGCGACGAAGACCGGCGACAGTTGGACGGTCACGCTGACGAACACGGAGGTGGCCGCCACCTACGACCTCGGTCAAACGGTCACGCTCAACGGAACGATCGTCTGCGGCCAGGTCGTCAGCGCCGGCTGACCGGCCGGAGAACGGGGCCTTGTGCCGACGCCGGTGGGAGCCACCAGACCAGAGGCTCCCCCGGCCACAACTCACCGGGCGCGCGGGCGCATCCCCGGATGCGACCGCCGGACGACCCCTCGCGTACCTCTCTGGTGTCCTAAGGTGTCGATTTCGTAAGCCTGTTGAAGGATGGACGGGTCCTCATCCGGAGTGATGCTCCCTCGGTGGCGGCGCTGACAGGCTGACTCGTGGCGAACTCCTGTTCGCCCGAGTGAAGGGAAGCCCCATGTCTCGTCGTCTGACCAGTGCCCTGATCGCAGCCTTCTGTCTGGCGGTGTCCGCGTCACCCGCCTCCGCCGCTGTGGCGGGAGCCGAGGACTCCGCAGCTTCGTCGGCCCGCCTGCGTGGCGGTCCGCTGCAACTCGCCCTCAACGGGCTGACCGACGCCAAGGCGGTGTCCGCGATCGCCGAGGTGCGTGACGGTGACCAGCGGTGGCGCGGCACCACGGGGGTGACCGACCTGGTCGGTCAGGCGCCCGTCCGTGGCGACGGCCGGTTCCGGATCGGCAGCGTCACCAAGACGTTCGTCGCCACCACGGTGCTGCAACTGGTCGGCGAGCACCGGCTCGGCCTGGAGGACTCGGTGTCGAGCCACCTGCCGGGGCTGGTCCCCAACGGGCAGAACATCACCGTCCGCCAGCTGCTCAACCAGCGTACGGGCCTGTTCGACGCCACCAACGACGGCACCGACGTCTTTCCCGACCTCAACGACCCGGCCGTCTTCCGGACATGGCTGGCCCAGGGCGGTTTGAACCGTACGTTCACCGCGCGCCAGTTGGTGACCTCATCCGTCTCCCACGCGCCGTACTTCGCGCCCGGCACCCAATGGGGCTACTCCAACACCAACTTCGACGTCCTCGGCCTGATCATCGAGCAGGTCACCGGGCACCCCTACGGACAGGAGGTCGCTCAGCGCATCCTGCGCCCGCTCGGGATGACGAAGACCACGGTCCCCGGCCGCTCCACCACGATCCCCGGCCCGCACGCCCACAGTTACTGGACCACCGTGGACGGCGCCGGCACCGGAAACGTCAAGAAGACCGACATCGACGTCACCGACCAGAACCCCTCCTGGGCGGGCGCCGCCGGAGAGATCATCTCCACCACCGACGACCTGACCCGGTTCCAGCAGGCCCTGTTGAACGGGAAGTTGCTGCGTCCGGCGGAGCAGCGCGAGATGACCACGATGCTCGAGACCGTGCCGGGCTCGCACGAGATCGACTACGGGATGGGGCTGGCGCGGGCGAAGCTCTCCTGCACCACCGTGCTGGGCCACAACGGCGGCACCTTCGGCTTCTCCACTCAGCTGTGGGGCACCGCCGACCGCCAGGTCGCGGTCTCCTACACCCCGCGGGGCGATGACGCCGAGCAGACGGCGCAGAACGAGGCGGGCATCAAGTTCCTCGACGCCGTCTTCTGCGGCGCCCGCTGAACGTCCGCCGGGGGCGGGCTGGGCGTGTCGACGATCAGTGTTGCTGATTCTACGTCAATTGTCGTTACAGTAAGCATATTTGGATTCCGTGGGCGCCGGTAGCATGCGCTGACGGATGGTCGTGGTGAACGGAGGAAGAGATGGACTGGTCGGCGGACGAACGGCTGGGGCGTCGCCACCTGCTCGCTCGGGCCGGTGCGGTGGCGGTCGGCGGTGCGGTCGCCGGCCTGGCCGTCGGGCCCGCCGAGGCGGCGGGCCGCCAAGGCCCGGGGCCGGCGGGAGCGGGAGGTGGTCCGGCGGGAGGTGGGGGCGGGCCGGAGGGTCGGCCGTTCGGGCCGGTCACGGTCCGCCCCGATGACTCCCGCTACGACAGCCTGCTGCGGGGCGACAACTACCGTTTCGTCGGCCGGCCGGAGGAGATCCGCCTGGCCGGCTCCACCGAGCAGGTGGTGCGGGCCGTCGCCGACGCCGTCCGCTCCGGGCGCCGGATCGCCGTGCGCAGCGGCGGCCACTGTTTCGAGAACTTCACCGGCGACCCGGCGGTGCAGCTCCTGCTGGACCTCTCTCCCATGGACGCCGTCGGCTTCGACCCCGCGATGGGTGCCTTCGCGGTGCAGCCGGGAGCGACCCTCGGGCGCGTGTACCGGGTCTTGTTCAAGGGCTGGGGCGTGACGATCCCGGCCGGCGGCTGCCCCGAGGTGGGCGTGGGCGGGCATCTGGCCGGCGGCGGGTACGGTCCGCTGTCCCGCGCCTACGGCTCGGTCGTGGACTACCTGCACGCCGTGGAGGTGGTGGTGGCCGACCGGGACGGGACCGTCCGGGCGGTGGTCGCCACCCGGGACCCGGACGATCCGAACCATGACCTGTGGTGGGCCCACACCGGTGGCGGTGGTGGCAACTTCGGCGTCGTGACCCGCTACTGGCTCCGCTCCCACGACACCCCCGGCCCCGACGTCCCCGCCCCCGGCCCCGACGCCTCCGGCACCCGCTCCCACGGCGACCCCGCTGCACTCCTGCCGCGCGCCCCGGGCGAGCTGCGGAGGTGCCTGGTCGCCTGGACCTGGGACGAGAAGATGACGGAACGGGCGTTCACCACCCTGCTGCGCAACTACGGCGCCTGGCACGAGCGCAACAGCGAACCGGGCACCCCCGCGGCGAACCTGTACGCGGTCCTCATCGCCGGACACCGCAAGTCCGGCACCCTTGAGCTGGTCGTGCAGATCGACGCGGGCGTTCCGGGTTCCGACGCGGTGCTCACCGACTTCGTGCGCGCGGTGACCGCCGACGTCGGTGCCACCGAACCCGCCACCCTCCGGGGCGCCATGCCCTGGCTGCCCACCAGCACCTGGCCGGGGACCGGCGAGGCCGGCAACTCGATCACCCGGCGCTACAAGGACAAGGCCGGCTACCTGCGCCGCTCCCTCACCGACACCCAACTCGCCACCGCCTACCGGCACCTGACGGACGGTACGGGCGGTGCGGAGTGCGGCCTGCTCCTCGTCGGCTACGGCGGCCAGGTCAACGCGGTGCCCCCGTACGCGACCGCCGTCGCCCAGCGCGACTCGGTCATGAAGGCCGTCTACTACACCGTCTGGGCCGACGAGTCGGACGACGCCGCCCACCTGGCCTGGGTCCGCGACTTCTACCGCGATGTGTACCGCAACACCGGAGGCGTCCCCGTCCCCGGCGAGGTCAGTGACGGCTCCTACATCAACTACGCGGACACCGACCTCGCCGACCCGGAGTGGAACACCTCCGGCACCCCGTGGCACGCCCTGTACTACAAGGACAACTACCCCCGCCTGCAACAGGTCAAGGCCCGCTGGGACCCGCGCAACATCTTCCGGCACGCCCTCGCCATCGAACCGCCCGACCGGAGGCCGTAGAAAAGCCCCGGGGGAGGCGCGCCGGAGGTTCACTCGCACGAGTGATTGTTGCACTGTGTGCATTACTGGACACTCTAAGTATCGGGGGGCTCGTGGGGGCTCTCCCGGCGCGAGGGGAGCCGTCATGGCCGCAGCCGAATCTTCCTCCATCGAGGTGCCGCGGATCGCGAGCAGTTCGCAGCCCGCCGACCGGGACCAGGGCCTCGCGGCGATCGGCGGCAACGTCGGCGCCGTGTGGCGGGGGTGGTGGACGTGGACCCCGGGGAACGGGACGTTCAACCTCCAGATCGCCTGGAACGTCATCGGGATCGACTCGACGGTCGTCATCACGGCCTCCGAGATCGACGGCAACGGGAACCGGTTCGTCGGCGCGGCGCCCTTCCAGGTGTCGAGCATCGCCCCCGGCAGCGGACTGGTGACGTTCAAGATCAACATCGGCTGGGGCAGCGCGCTGCCGATGCGCACCGACGTCCTGGTCTTCAACTGAGCACGCCTCTCCTGAGCACACCTCTCCGGCCGCCCGGGTCGCCCCGGGCGCGTAGGCCGGGGACCGTGCCGGTCCGGTGACGACCGGCACGGCCCGCCCCGTGGCGGTTCCGGGTTCGCCCGGACCGCCGCGGGGCGCCCGTTTTCCCGGGAGGGGCCTGTTCCATCGCAGCCGCACCGGGTTTCGACGTCCCCGCCGGTAGCGCAGGCGCTGTGCACTGTGCGCTGTGCACTGTGAATCACCGTGAACTCATATGAACGGTGGGATAATTCGCCACCCGCCGCGTTGACGGCCCCCATGTCGCGGATAGCACACTGAGCACATAGGTGATTCCGCACATAGGGGGCTCGATGCAGTTCGAGTACGTCCTGCTCGCCCTGCTGGCCGGCCGGCCGTTCAGTGGGTACGACCTGCGCAAGTGGGTCGAGACGGAGGGCCAGTTCCTCCGTTCGCGGGCCCACCACAGCCAGATCTACCGCCTGTTGGGGCGGATGGTGGCGGACGGCTGGGTGGCGTTCGAGGTCGATCCGCGCGAGGGGCGTCCCGACGCGAAGGTGTACCGGCTCACGCCGGTGGGGCGGGAGGCGCTGATGGAGTGGGTGCGCTCCCCGTACGAGCCGCCCAGCCGGTTCCAGGACGCGGACTTCCTCTCCCGCTTCGCCTTCGCCGCGGTCCTGGACCGCGAGGCGGCGATCCGGCTGATCCGCACCGAACTGGACCACCGGCGCGAGCAGATCGCCCGCAACCGGCCCCGCGACCGCACGGTCCGCTTCGAGGACCCGCTGCCCGAGCTGGACCAGGAACTGGCACGCGAGGTCTACGAGGAACTGCACCAGTACGGCGCCGGCGCGATGGACGCGTGGGTGGCCTGGCTGGAGCGCATGCTCCGGCGTCTCGAACAGTGGCAGCCGGGGCGCAAGACGCCGCCGGCCGGAGAGGGGAGCGCCGCATGAAGGCGATCATGGTGATGTTCGACAGCCTCAACCGGCACATGCTGCCGCCCTACGGCGGGGACTGGACGCACGCGCCGAACTTCGCGCGGCTGGCCGAGCGGTCGGTCACCTTCGACAGCGCCTACGCGGGGTCGATGCCGTGCATGCCGGCCCGCCGCGAGATCCACACCGGCCGGTACAACTTCCTGCACCGCAGCTGGGGCCCGCTGGAGCCGTTCGACGACTCCATGCCCGAACTGCTCAAGCAGAACGGGGTGTACACCCACCTGGTCAGCGACCACCCGCACTACTGGGAGGACGGTGGCGCCACCTACCACGGCCGGTACAACACCTGGGAGTTCTTCCGCGGCCAGGAGGGCGACCCGTGGAAGGGCCAGGTGGCCGACCCGGAGATCCCCGAGGACCTGAAGAAGCTCCGGTTCGAGTCCTACCGGCAGGACTGGGTGAACCGCCCGCACCTGGCGACCGAGGACCGCCACCCGCAGACGCTGACCTTCGACGCGGGCCTGGAGTTCGTCCGCACCAACCGGGAGGCGGACAGGTGGTTCGTGCAGATCGAGACCTTCGACCCGCACGAGCCGTTCTTCAGCCACCAGCGGTTCAAGGACCTCTACCCGCACGACTACGAAGGCCCGCACTTCGACTGGCCCGACTACAAGCGCGTGGTGGAGACCCCCGGCCAGGTCGAGCACGCCCGCCTGGAGTACGCGGCGCTGCTGTCGATGTGCGACCACTCCCTCGGGCGGGTGCTGGACCTGATGGACGAGCAGAACCTCTGGGACGACACCCTGCTGATCGTCAACACCGACCACGGCCTGCTGCTGGGAGAGAAGGGCTGGTGGGGCAAGACCGTCCAGCCCTGGTACAACGAACTGGTCCACCTGCCGCTGTTCGTGTGGGACCCGCGGGCCGGCAAGGCCGGGGAACGGCGCCGGGCCCTGGTGCAGACGATCGACCTCGCACCGACGCTGCTGGAGTACTTCGGCATCGAGCGCCCCGCGGACGTGCAAGGCCGCCCGCTGCCGGTGGCCGAGGACACCCCGGTGCGGGAGGCGGCCCTGTTCGGAATCCACGGCGGCCACGTCAACGTCACCGACGGCCGGTACGTCTACATGCGCGCCCCCGCCACGGCGCAGAACGCGCCGCTGCTGGAACACACGCTGATGCCCACCCACATGCGCGGGCGGTTCTCCCCGGCCGAGCTGGCGAACCTCCAACTGGCGGAGCCGTTCACCTTCACCAAGGGCGTGCGCACCCTGCGCGTCCCCGGCCGCACCTTCATCAACCCCTACCAGCACGGCACCCTGCTGTTCGACCTGGAGGGCGACCCCGACCAGCGCACCCCCCTCGTCGACGACGCGGCCGAGCTGCGGATGGCGACCCTGCTGGTGGAGCTGATGCGCGCGGGCGACGCACCGCCGAGCCAGTACGAGCGCCTCGGCCTGCCGGCCGAGGGCCCGGTCGGCGCGGAGCACCTGCTGGTCCGGGCCCAGCGCGAGCAGGCCGACCGGGCCGCCGAGCCGCTGCCCCACCCGGAGGACTACCCCCCAGGACGCTTCTCGCTGCGGACCCCCGTGTTCGCCCTGATCTCCGACCCGGTCGCCGTGGAGGTGATGCGCAGGCACCTGCCCGGCATCGTCGACTCCGAATTCCTGCAGTTCCTCGGCCCGACGCCGCTGATCGACGTCGCCGCCCTGGCCGGCGGCCTCACCGACGTGTCGGCCCTGCGCCGGGTGGCCGAGGAACTCGCCGCTCTCTGACCAGCCGGCGCACGACGTACCGGTGACGGGGTTGCAGCCCCGTCACCGGCGAGCACGCCGCCTTTCCCCCGCACTGCCCCTGTGACGAACGATGCGAAGAGCGGAGTCGCGCATGTCCGACCTTATCGAGGGCACTCCCGGGCCCGCCACGAGGACCGGCCCGCCCCCGGTCAAAGGCCGATGGGCCCAGCTCTCGGTCCTCGGCGGCGCCATGCTGGTCGACGGCACCGAGGCCGGCCTGGTCACCGGCCTGTTCCCGGTCATCAGGAACGCCCTCGGACTGACCCTCGGCTCGCTCGGCGTCCTGACCGCTGCCGGCAAGCTGATCGGCGTGCTCGCGGCCCCCCTGTGGGTGTGGGCGGCACGCCGCTGGTCGCGCAAGAGCGTCCTGGTCCTGTCCACCGGCCTGTGGGGGGTGTGGGGCGTGGCCGCCGGCTTCTCCAGGGACTTCACCGAGCTGCTGGTCTTCGTCACGGTCCTCGCGGCCGGCTACGCGGCCGCCCAGCCGCTGGTCTCCGAGATCATCGGCGACCTGTTCGACCCGGCGTCGCGCGGTCGCGCCGTCGGCGCCCTCTACGGTGCGCTGTCGCTGGTCGGCTCGGTGCTCGGCCCGCTCATCGGGCAACTGGCGGGAGTCCACGACGGCTGGCGCTGGGGCTTGTGGGGCGTCGGCGTCCTGAACATCCTCTTCGGCGGGGTGCTGCTGCTCTGCTTCCGCGACCCCGGCCGCGGCGCGGCCGAGCGGCAACTCGCGGACCTCGACCGGGCCGCCCGCGAGCCCCGGACGAAGATCGACCTGTCCGCCGTCGTCTCGCTGTTCAAGATCCCCAGCTTCGCGATCCTCCTGGTGTCGCGGCTGCTCTCGGGACACCTGCTGCTCTCCTCGTTCGCCGTCGTCTACCTGGTGGACGTGTTCGGCTTCACCACCCAGCGAGCCGCCGTCGTCCTGATGCCGCTGGGCATCGGATACCTGCTGGGCACCCTGCTGGGCGGCTTCCTCGCCGACTGGGCGACCCGCCGCAGCCCCCGCCACGGGCTTCCCGGCGCGCTCCAGGGCGCCCAGGTCGCCTTCGCCGTCCTCGCCTTCCTGGGCACCCAGGTCCACTACCGCGGCATCGGCGCCTACGCCCTGCTCTTCTGCCTGATGGGTGTCGCCCAGGGCGTCAATCCCAGCCTCAACCGCCCGATGGTCATGGCGGTCACCCCGCCCGAGCTGCGGGCCACCGCCTTCACGATCTACGTCTCGGTCTTCGAAGCCCTCGCGTGGGCCGCCTTCGGCCTGGGCGCCGGCTTCCTCGGCCAGGCGGTCGGACTCCGCCCGGTGTTCCTGGCGGTCCTGGTGGTCCTCATGCTCGTCAACGGCGCCTTCCTGACGCTGCTCCACCTGCCCTACGCGAAGGACGTTCAGCGGGTGCAGCGGGAGCTCGACCTCAGGCGCCAGGCAGCCCTGGCCTGACCCGGCCCGCCTTGCACGGCCCGCCTTGCGCGGCCGGCCTCACACGGCCGGCTGAACCCACTCCCGGAGGAACCCGTGAACCTGCCCTCGGCGCCCTGCTGCACGCCCTCGCGAGGCCCCGGCGCGCTCCGCCCGCTCCACCTCGCGGCCCCGCGTCCCGCCCGCCCGACGGACGGCATGGTCCTCCTGCCCGGCGGCGGGTTCCTGATGGGCACCGACGGCTCCGAAGGCTTCCCCGACGACGGCGAAGGCCCCGTGCGGCAGGTCCGGCTGGACCCGTTCCTCATCGACGCCCGCGCGGTCACCAACGAGCAGTTCACCGCGTTCGCCGCCGACACCGGCTACCGCACCGACGCCGAGCGCCTGGGCTGGTCCTACGTCTTCGCCGGCTTCCTCCCGGCCGCCGTGCGGCGCACCGCCGTGCGGGTGGAGCGAACCCCCTGGTGGTGCGCGGTCACCGGAGCCGCCTGGGACCGTCCCGAGGGCGCGGGCAGCACGGTCGCCGACCGCGGCGACCACCCCGTCGTCCACGTCTCCTGGAACGACGCGCACGCCTACGCCTCCTGGGCCGGCAAGCGCCTGCCCACCGAAGCGGAGTGGGAGTACGCGGCCCGCGGCGGACTCGAACAGGCCCGGTACCCGTGGGGCGACGAACTCGATCCCGACGGCACCCACCGCTGCAACATCTGGCGCGGCACCTTCCCGGCGAAGAACACGGCCGCGGACGGCCACCGCGCCACCGCCCCCGCCGGCTCCTTCGCACCGAACGGCTTCGGCCTGTACAACATGTCCGGCAACGTGTGGGAGTGGTGCGCCGACTGGTGGACCACCGACCACCCCGCATCCCCCACCCCGGCCAACCCCACCGGCCCCGCCACCGGAACCGCCAAGGTCATCCGCGGCGGCTCCCACCTGTGCCACGAGTCCTACTGCAACCGCTACCGCGTCGCCGCCCGCAGCTCCAACACCCCCGACAGCTCCAGCGGCCACGCCGGCTTCCGCTGCGCCCGCAACGCCGAACAGCCCGACTGACGCGCCGACCCGTCCGCGACGGGCCACGCCGTTCAGCCGGGCTCGCAGATCACCGACCCGCTGTCCTGACCTCGTCCCGACCTCCGGGCGGGCCGTCAGCCCTCCGGTGCGGGTGGCAGGTGGAAGCCGACCTCGGCGCCGCCGGAGGGGGCGGCGGTGGCGAAGACGGTGCCGTGGTCGGCGGCGACGAGGTCGTGGACGATGGCCAGGCCCAGCCCCGAGCCCGGGGTCGACTGGGTGCCGGCGGCGCGGTAGAAGCGCTCGAAGACGGCCTGCCGGTCGCCGGGGGCGATGCCGGGCCCGTGGTCGCGCACGGCCAGCCGGGTGCCGGTGACGTGGACCTCCACCGGGGTGCCGTCCGGGCTGAACTTGACGGCGTTGCCGACCAGGTTGTCCACGCAGCGCTGCAGCGCGCGCGGGCGGGCCCGTACCGGCACGGGCCGTTCGGCGGTGACGGTGATCTCGCGGCCGGTGCGGCGCCGGAAGCGCCGGGCGCTGTCCTCGGCGGCGGCCGTCAGGTCCACCGGCTCCGGGTCCTCCACGGTCTGCTGGTCGGTGGCCAACTCGACCAGTTCGCGCACGAGTTCGTCGAGGGCGACGGTTTCGGTGACCAGGGTGGCGAGGATCTGCTCCTCGTCCGCGGGGGCGAGCCGGCCGCGGGCGCGCTGGAGGAGCTCGGCGCAGCCGCGTACCGAGGTCAGCGGGGTGCGCAGCTCGTGGCTGGCGTCCTGGACCAGGCGTTGCTGCTGGTCGCGGGAGTGGCGCAGGGCGCCGACCATCGCCTCGAAGGCGCGGGTGAGGCGGCCGACTTCGTCGCGTCCGGCGGCGGGCAGCGGGGTGGCCAGGTCGCGGGTGGTGGTGATGTGTTCGGCGGCGCGGGCCAGGCGTCGCACCGGGCGCAGGATCCGGCCGAGGACGAGCCAGCTGAGCAGCGCGGAGGCGGCCGCGGCCGCGGCGCTGGTCCAGGTGATGCGGCGCAGGAACGCGTCGTCGACGGTCTGCGCCCCGGCGTAGGTCTGGCCGACCATCACCGCGCCCTGCCCGTCGGGGCGGGCCTTGGTGAGGATGCCGTAGGGGGTGCCGTCGACGGTGGCGTCCTCCTGGTGGGCGCCCTGTGCGGTACGGGCCACCTCCCGGGCCCGGGCCGAGACGGGCAGCGCCGGGCCGCCCGGGGCCCCCAGCGGCCGGGTGGTGCCGTCGGGGAGCAGCAGCTGTTCGACGGTGTCGGGCCGTGCGGGCGGGGAGCGGTCGAGGTCCAGGGCGGCGAGCACGGTGTGGGCCCGGTCCTCCAGGCTCCGGTCGAGCTGGTCGGCGACCAGGGTGCTGACGCCGCGGTAGGCGGCGGTGACGGGCACGGCGATGGCCAGCAGGACGGAGGCGAGGACCACGAGGCCGATCCTGGTGCGCAGCATCAGGCGGTCCTGGCGGTGTAGCCGACGTTGCGCACGGTGTGGATCAGCCGGGGCTCGCCGCCGTCTTCGGTCTTGCGGCGCAGGTAGCCGACGTAGACGTCGAGCGAGCGCGAGTCGGTGTCGAAGTCGTAGCCCCAGATGCGTTCGTAGATCTGGTGGCGGGTCAGGACGGTGCCCTGGTTGCGCAGGAGCAGTTCCAGCAGGTCGAACTCGGTCTTGGTCAGGTCGAGCCGGCGCCCGCCGCGGTGGGCCTGGCGGGCGCCGGGGTCCAGGGCGAGGTCGTCGAGGCCGAGTTCGGCGCTCTCGCCGCCGAGCGGCTCGGTGCGGCGCAGCAGGGCGCGTATGCGGGCCAGGAGTTCCTCGGTGGCGAAGGGCTTGGCCAGGTAGTCGTCGGCGCCGGCGTCGAGCCCGGCGACCCGGTCGCCGAGCTGGTGGCGGGCGGTGAGGACCAGGACGGGCAGGCGGTCGCCGCGCCGGCGCAGCATCCGGCACAGCGCGAGGCCGTCGAGGCGGGGCATGACCACGTCCACCACGGCGAGGTCGGGGCGCCGGTGCTCCAGGAGCTCCAGGGCCTCCTGTCCGTCGGCGGTGGTGAGCACCCGGTAGCCCTCGAAGCGCAGCAGGTGGTCGAGGGTGTTGCGGACGCCGGGGTCGTCCTCGACGACCAGGACGGTGCGCCGGGCGGCGGTGGGATCTGTCATGGTGTCATCTTCGCTGGTGGCGGGCGTGGTCATGCCGGTCGGGGGGTGGTCGAGGGCGGCCGGTCAGAGGGTCAGCGGGGGACCGGGACGACGGGGACCGGGGGGATGTGCGCGAGGCAGGAGGTGTCGCCGACCGCGCCGGTGCGGATGAAGTGGGTGGAGATGTCCACCGCGCAGCCGGTGGACTCCATCTCCGGGACGTGCCCGCTGTTGGGCACGGAGACGAAGGCGCTGCGGCGGAACTGGGCGGCGGAGAGGCGGGAGTTGGCCTCGGGGGTGTTGGTGTCGAGGTCCCCGGAGAGCACCAGGACGGGCACGTCGGGCACGTTCTTCAGGTCGGTCGGCTGCGGGTCGGCGGTGCCGCGGCGCGGCCAGGACAGGCAGTTGTCGCCGCCGTCGGTCTGCCCCTCGGTCCAGCCCTTGACGCTGAACGCCCCGAAGTCGGCCGGGTCGGCGGCGGCCAGCGCGGCCCGGTACTGGCGGCGGCGCTCGGCGGGCGGGGCGGCCGGGTCCCAGGCGCGGGCGTAGTCGTTGCAGGTGACGGCCAGGAAGGAGGCCTGGTCCTCGGTGCCGGTGTGCTCGACCTCGGCGCGCACCAGGGCGGCCAGCGGCCCCTCGTCGCCCGCGGCGAGGGCGTGCAGGGCGGCCGGCAGCGCGCCGAGCAGGCCGGGCTCCTCGGGGTGCAGGCCGATGCCTCGGGTGGCGGGCTCGTACATCAGGTCGGCGAGCTTGTCCTCGCTGAAGACCACGGTGCGCGGCCTGCCGCCGAGGGAGGCGGTCAGCACCAGCGGGCGGGTGCGCAGCCGCTCGGTGGTGGCGGCGAGGTCGCGGACGGCGCTTTCCGGGTCGCAGGCCCCGCTGCGCTCGCAGATCCGGCGCAGCGTCAGGGAGACCTGCTGGGCGCCCGGCCGGGCCAGGGAGTCGAAGGCGAGCGGGTAGGCGCCGGACAGCACCATCGACTCGACCCGCTGGGGGTGGCGGTCGGCGTAGACCGGCATCAGGTAGGTGCCGTACGACAGGCCGTACAGGACCAGCTTCGGGGCGCCCAGGCGCGCGCGGGCGGCATCGAGGTCGTCGGCGGTGGCGGCGCTGGTGTAGCCGCGGGCGCGCGGGCCGAGTTCCTCGGCGCAGTCGGCGACGAGCTCGCGCTGGGCGGGGCGCGGGGCGAAGCGGTAGTCGGCCTCGGTGACGTCGCAGGGGAGCCGGCCGGAGCGGCCGGTGCCGCGCGGGTCCAGCAGGAGCAGGTCGTAGTCGTCCAGCACCCCCTGCAGTGCCCCGGCCACCTGGTCGGCGCGGTCGATGAGGGTCTCGCCGGGGCCGCCGGGGTTGAACGCGATGGTGCCCCGGGCCGGGCCGGGGCGGCTGTGGCGCACCACCGCGTAGCTCACGCCGATGCCGCCCAGACGCGGCTCGTCCGCCACCAGCGGGCGGCGCATGGTCGTGCAGTCGACCTGGTGCCCGGGGACGGTCGGGCACCACGCGGGCCGGCCCGCCGCCCCGGTGGGGGCGGCCTGCGCGGGCGAGGCGGTGGTGACCGGCAGCACTGCGGCCAGCACCGCCAGCGCGGCGGCGGCCAGCCCGCCCCGGCGGGCCGGCTCCTTCGCCCGGCTCGCGGTCGCGTCCGTCGCCGTGCCGGTCGTCCCTGCCGCCGTGTTCGTCGCCGTGTTCGTCGTCATCGTGGTGCCCTCCGTACGTCCTGCGGTCGGTGTGGGCACGACCCTGCCGGGTGCCGGTCAGCGGTTCGGCAGAGCGACGGCAAAGGCGTGTAAGAACTCCGGCCGGTCCCGGTGCGAGAACCACGCGCGTCCTCAAGATCCTTTCCTTGATGGAAACTTGACGAACACGAGTCGTCCCCAAGGCTTCTCTCTGTTCGAAAAATCGGTCTAACTGGTAGCACCGGACGGGGCAGGGCCAGCACGCGGCAAGCGGCTGAAGCCCACGGACGCCGGTGCCTTCCCGCCGTCGGGAAAGCCGCTCACCTTGCCCGGCCACGGCACCGCCATGCCCGCGTCGGCGAACCGTCAGGTCGCGCAAGGAAAGAACTCGTGGTGTTCACGTGGGGGAGAGGGGCAAGTCAAGGATGACGAAGTCCGCAGGAGCGCGCAGATTCGCGCAGGTGGTGGCGCTGGTCACGGTCGTGGCAACCGCCGCGGCCTGCAGTGGCGGCGGTGGGGGCGGCGGCAGCGGCAACCCGGGGCCGGCCGGAGCGGCGGTGCAGGGGGGTGTGGTGCGGGTCGCCGAGGCGCCCTCCACCTTCCCGGACGCCATCTGGCCGTTCGACTCCCCGGCCCAGGTCACCACGGTGAACACCAGCCAGTTCCAGGAGCTGTTCTACCGCCCCCTGTACTACTGGGGCCTGAACGACAAGGTCGCCCTCGACCCGGAGGTGTCCCTCGGCGAGGCGCCCACCTGGAGCGCGGACGGCAGGACCGTCACCGTCCAGGTCAAGCCGTGGAAGTGGTCCAACGGTGAGGACGTCAACGCCCAGGACGTGCTGTTCTGGATCAACATGGCCAAGGCCGAGTCCTCCAACAGCGGCTACTACACCCCGCCGAACCCGGCGATCGGCGCCAAGTACTTCCCGGACAACGTGGCTTCGGCGACCGCCTCGGGACAGACCCTGACGCTGACCCTCAACACCCCGGTCAACCAGACCTGGTTCACCGACGACGAGCTCAGCCAGATCACCCCGATGCCGCTCGCCTGGGACCTCACCGGCCAGGGGCAGAAGGGCAGTTGCGCGAGCGACGCGTTCGGTTCGGACGCCGCCGCGAAGGACTGCGCGGCCGACTACGCCTACCTCAGCGCGCAGTCGACCAAGGGCGGCGACTTCGCGGGCAGCCCGCTGTGGTCGGTGGTCGACGGCCCGTGGAAGCTCAAGAACTACAACGGCACCTCCGGTGCGTACGGGATCGTGCCGAACCCCGCCTACTCGGGCCCGCAGAAAGCGCACCTCGACGAGGTGGACTTCGTCCCGTACACCTCGGCCACCACGGAGTACGCGGACCTGAAGGCCGGCAGCGGCGGCGCCAACGCCATCGACGTCGGCTACCTGCCGGCCGAGAACTCCCCGACCTTCAACGCCAAGAACCCGGACGCGGGCAACCCGTTGAGCAGCGCGGGCTACTACATCCCGGCCCCGACCTACCTGGACGAGATCTCGTACTACCAGATCAACTTCGCCAACCCGGCCGTAGGGCCGCTGTTCAAGCAGCCCTACTTCACCAAGGCCGTCCAGGACACCGTGGACCAGCAGGGCATCATCAACGGCATCTGGAAGGGCTGGGGCTACCCGAGCACCGGCGCCGTGCCCAGCCTCCCGGCTGGCAACCCGCTCTCCCCCAAGAGCCAGTCCGAGCGCGCCACCTACGACCCGGCGGCCGCCAAACAGCTGCTGAGCAGCCACGGCTGGAACACCGACAGCGTCCCGGCCACCTGCACCGACCCGGGCACCGGCCCGAACCAGTGCGGCGCCGGTATCGCGGCGGGCACCAAGGCCGCGTTCACGCTCGACTACCCCTCCGGCCAGGCCGCGCTGGACACCATGGCGGCGGACATGCGCTCGGACGCGGCCAAGGCGGGCATCGGCATCACCATGGTCAGCCAGACCCAGAACACCATCGGCAACGAGGGTGTGGCCTGCAGCGCCGCCCAGCCGGCCGGCTGCCAGTGGCAGGGCCTGCTCTACGGCGGCTGGGTCTACGCCCCCGACTACTACCCGACCGGCGACGCGCTGTTCGCCACGGGAGCCGGGCCGAACGTCTGGAGCTTCTCCGACCCGAAGCTGGACCAGCTGATCGTCAAGACCACCACCGGCAGCGACGTCAACGACCTGTACGCCTACGAGGACTACATCGCGGGCGACCAGCCGGTCATCTACACCCCCAACACGCTCGCGATCAGCGAGGTCACCAAGAAGCTGCACCTAGACGCCGGTGACCCCTTCCAGGGCTACGAGCCGGAGTACTGGTACTACACGAAATGACGGCCATCCACAACGGCGTCGCCGCTGCCCCCCTCGGGGGGCGGCGGTGACGGCCTACCTGATCCGACGGCTGTTCCAGGCCCTCCTGACGGTGCTGATGGTCACCGTCATCTCCTTCGGCCTGATGCAGCTCATGCCGGGCGGCCCGGTCCGGGCGATCCTCGGCTCCCACGCCACCCCGGCCAACATCGCCCACCTGACCCAGCAGATGGGTCTGGACCGCCCCGTCTACGTGCAGTACTGGACCTGGCTGGACGGCCTGCTGCACGGCAACCTGGGCTTCGACTACATCCAGCAGCGCCCGATCTCCGACCTGCTGTTCAACGCCCTCGGCGCCTCCGCCTACATCGTCGGCGCCTCGCTGCTGCTCGCGCTGCTGATCGCGGTGCCGGCGGGCCTGCTCCAGGCCACCCGCCGCAACAGCGTGCTGGACCACGCCTTCACGGTGTTCTCCTTCGTCGCCTACGGCGTGCCGACGTTCTTCATCGGCTTCCTGATCCAGCAGTGGTTCGAGGACGACCTGCACTGGGTCTCGGTGCAGGACCAGGTGGCCACCTTCGGCGACGCGCTCACCCACCCCGGGGCCGTCTGCCTGCCCGTCCTGACCCTGACCGTCACCACCGTGGCCGGCTACAGCCGCTACATGCGCTCCGGGGTGCTGGACCAGATCACCCAGGACTACGTGCGGTCCGCCCAGGCCAAGGGCGCCTCCCGGCGCCGCACCCTGTACGGCCACGTGCTGCGCAACGCCTTGATCCCGATGGTCACGCTGGTCGGTCTCTCGCTGCCCGCGCTGGTCGGCGGCGCGCTGATCGTCGAGTACGTCTTCAACATCCAGGGCATCGGCCTGCTGACCACCCGTGCCGCGCTGCAGAACGACTACGGCATCACCCTGGCGGCCACCCTGCTCACCGCGGTGACCACCGTGGTCGGCTCGCTGCTGGCCGACCTCGGCTACGCCGTGCTGGACCCACGAGTGAGGCTCACCTGATGGCCCTGACACCCGGTACCACGGAAGGTCGGCCCGCCTCCGCCCCGGGCGGGGAGCCGGCCGGGCGGCCCCGCTCGATGCTCCGGCGCGGCGCGGAGGTCTTCGCCGAGAACAGGCTGGCCCTGGTCGCCGTCGCCGTCCTGGTCTCGATCATCGCCTTCTGCTTCCTCGGCCCGCTGTTCTACCACGCCGACACCTCGGTGGTGAACCTCTCCGCCGTCACCCTGCCGCCGGGCGCCGGGCACCCGCTCGGCACGGACAACGACGGCATCGACGAGCTCGGCAAGGTGATGGTCGGCGGGCAGACCAGCCTGGAGATCGGCCTCGCCGCCGGTCTGATCGCCGCCGTCCTCGGCGCGCTGTACGGCGCGGTCGCGGGCTATCTCGGCGGCTGGATCGACGCGTTGATGATGCGGGTGATCGACTCCTTCATGTCCTTCCCGCTGATCTTCCTGCTGATCTACCTCAGCAGCGTCTACGGGAAGAGCAAGGCCATGCTGATCCTGGAGGTCGGCCTGACCTCCTGGTTCGGCATCACCCGCCTGGTCCGCGGCGAGGCCCTGGCCATCAAGGTCCGCGAGTACGTGTCCGCGTCCCGGATGATGGGCGCGGGCGGCCGGCGGATCGTGCTGAAGCACATCCTGCCCAACACCATCGGGACGACGATCGTCAACACCACGTTCTCGATCGCCGACGCGGTCTTCGCCCTGTCCACGCTCAGCTACATCGGGCTGGGCCTCCAGGCCCCCAACAACGACCTGGGCGGCATGCTCGACGTCGGCACCACCTTCGCCGGCCAGGGCTGCTGGTGGATGATCTATCCGCCCGCCGCCGTGATCATCCTGATCATCCTGTGCTTCAACGTGATCGGCGACGCCCTGCGCGACGCCTTCGAAACCCGGCTGCAGAAGCGGTGAACCCGACGGAGGATCAGCAGTGGCGCTCCTCGAAGTGACCGGCCTGCGCACCGAGATCCGGCTGAAGCGCTCGGTGGTGCACGCCCTGGACGGCGTCGACCTCGCGGTGGACGTCGGCGAGACCCTCGGCATCGTCGGGGAGTCGGGCTGCGGCAAGACCATGACCGCCATGTCGATCATGCAGCTGCTGCCGAACGGCGGCAGCGTCGTCGACGGCCGGGTCCTGCTCGACGGCCGCGACCTGCTCGCGCTCGGCCCCGAGAAGATGGACCGGGTGCGCGGCAACGACATCGGGATGATCTTCCAGGACCCGACCACCTCGCTCAACCCGACGATGACCATCGGCCGGCAGATCTCCGAGTCCGTGCGCATCCACCGCCGGGCCTCCCGGAAGGAGGCGCACGAGCGCGCCGTCGAGGTGCTGTCCCTGGTGGGGATGCCCAGTCCGGCCCAGCGGGCCCTGGTCTACCCGCACGAACTGTCCGGCGGGATGCGCCAACGGGCCATGATCGCCATGGCCCTGGCCAACGAGCCCAAGCTGCTCATCGCCGACGAGCCGACCACCGCCCTCGACGTCACCGTCCAGAAGCAGATCCTCGAACTCATCGACCACCTCAAGCAGCAGCTCGGCATGGCCGTCATCCTGGTCACCCACGACCTCGGCGTCATCGCCGGACGGGCCGACCGGATCGCCGTCATGTACGCCGGGAAGGTCGTCGAGACCACCGGCACCGAGGAGCTCTACACCAACCCCCGCCACCCGTACACCGAGGCACTGTTCGAATCGCTGCCGGAACGTTTCGCCGAGTCCGGCGGCCGGCTCTACTCGATCCCCGGCCTGCCGCCGGACCTGACCACCCCGCCGCCCGGCTGCCGGTTCGCCGCACGCTGCCGCTACGCCACCGAGCGGTGCCACGCGCAGGAGCCGCCGCTGTCCGGGGAGGCCCCGGAACACCGCTACGCCTGCTACTTCCCGGTCGGCGAGGCCGAGCCGGGCGGCCGCCCCGCCGCCGTGGCACCGCCCCCGGCGACGGCCGTACGGGCCCTGGCGGTCCAGGCCCCCGCGGTGCCCGACGACGCGCCGGCCGAACCGCTGCTGCGCATCGACAACCTGGTCAAGCAGTACGCGGTGACCAGCGGCCTGATCCTGCGCCGGGCCGTCGGCGCGGTCAGCGCCGTGGCCGACATCTCCCTGACGGTCCGCCGGGGAGAGACGCTCGGCCTGGTCGGCGAGTCCGGCTGCGGCAAGACCACCGTCGGCAAGCTCATCGTCGGCCTGGAGCGGCCCACCAGCGGCAGCCTGGTGTTCGAGGGCCGGGACCTGGCCCTGGTGCCACGGGCCGAGCGGCGCCGACTGCGCCGGGACGTCCAGCTCATGTTCCAGGACTCCTACGCGGCGATGAACCCCCGGATGCCCGTCCAATCGATCATGCGCGAGCCGCTGGACATCCACCGGGTCGACGGCCAGGCCGAGCGCGACCGGCGGATCAGGCAGATCTTCGACCTGGTCGGCCTGCCGCTCACCGCCCTGGACCGCTACCCGCACGAGTTCTCCGGCGGCCAGCGCCAACGCATCGGACTGGCCCGCGCGCTGGCCCTGCGCCCCAAGCTCATCGTCGCGGACGAGCCCGTCTCGGCCCTGGACGTGTCGATCCAGTCGCAGGTGCTCAACCTGATGAGCGACCTTCAGGGCGAACTCGGACTGTCGTACCTGTTCATCTCGCACGACCTGTCCGTGGTCCGGTACCTGTCCGACCGGATCGGCGTGATGTACCTGGGCAAACTGGTGGAGATCGGCCCCGCGCCGTCGGTGTACGCCCGGCCGGTGCACCACTACACCCGCGGCCTGCTGGACACCATCCCGGTGGCCGACCCGGTGGTGGAGAAGGCCAAGAGCAGCCGGGGCGTCGCCGGGGAACTCCCGTCCGCGATCGACCCGCCGTCCGGCTGCCGCTTCCGCACCCGCTGCGCGGCGGCGCAGCAGATCTGCGCGGAGGTCGAGCCACCGCTGACCGCCTTCGGCCCCGACGACCACCTGGCCGCCTGCCACTTCCCCCTGCGGGCCGCCCCGATCCGCTGAACCGCGCCTCCGGCCACGCCCCCTCCGGGAGCGGGCCGGCGAGGCCGTCGGCGATGGGCACGCGGCGGTGGGCACGTGGTGGTGGGCACACGGCGATGGGCACACGGCGGTGGCCTCCACCCCGAGAGCGGGGTGGAGGCCACCGGGCCGGCTTCCGAGAGGCCGGCGCGTCCGGACACACCCGGCGGGTGCCGGGCGCCCGCGGGCCGCCCGCGGGAGGAAGGTCAGGTGCAGGGGATGACCCGGCCTCCTGTCACGACGCACTTGGGCGGCACCAGGCGCGGGTGTCCGGTGTTCGTCTGCCACTGCACCTTCGGGACGCCCTTGATGATCGCCTGCAGCGCGTAGATGAAGGCCTCCAGGAAGTCGCCCTTTCCTGCGGCGGCCACCGCGCGGGCCCCGTCGATGGCGGCGCCGGTGGCGTCGCCGGCCTGCAGGATCTGGACGTCGCCCAGGGGGCTGACCATCAGCCAGGCGCCATTGCGGCCATTGGTTCCCGAGGCCCAGCAGACCCGCCCGTCGGCGGCGGTGACGACGAGGTTCCCGTCGTCCTGCATGACGGCCTTGGCCCCGCAGCCCACGGTCTTCGACTCCCATACGGGCCAGGTGTGGTCGCCGATGGCGTCGCCCTGCGTGTAGTAGGCGACGAGGTTGCCGTCCTGCTGCATGACGAGCCGGGTGGATTGCTCCGCCGCCGAGGACTTCAGGCTCTGCCCTGGGCACAGGGTGTCCCCGTGCCACATCCACGAGTCGGAGGACTGCCGCCCGTTGCAGACCGGGGGGAGCTGGATGCTGTCCGGGAAGCGCGGGTCCCTTCCTCCGCCGCCGGTGTTCCCGCCGCCGCCTCCGCCGGTACCACCGCCGCCGCCGGTGTTCCCACCGCCGGGGTTCCCCCCGCCACCTCCGGTGACCGCTGAGTCGTCGAGCTTCCACCACTGGGCGGTGGAGGAGGTGCAGGCCCAGACGGCGAGGTCCTCGTTGCTGTTGACGGCGGTGAGGCAGCCGTTGTCGGCCGCGGAGATGATCCGGTACCAGCCGGGCAAGTTCTGGCTCTCCTGGAAGCGCCAGAGCTGGTTGGCGTTGCCCTCCTGGGCGCTGGTGAGGTGGGTGCGGTGGGTGCTGGGGTTGTGGTCCATCACCATCGCCCCGGCGAACTTCGTCTCGATCAGCCACTGGTTGTCGGGCTTCTGCCACAGCATCCACTGCTGTGCGGCGCTGCCGTTGCCGCCCAGGGCCTTGATCCGGGTACCGCCGGCGGTGTTGGCGCCGTCGAGGTCCGCGACCAGGCCGCTGTTGCCGGAGCGCAGGACGGTGGTGACGCCGTGGCGCACCCCGCTGCCCCCGGGCGCCTGCGGGGTTCCCCCGCTGCCGGCGTTCCCGCCGCCGGTCGAACCTCCGCCCGTCGAGCCGCCGTTGTTCCCGCCGGTGTTCCCACCGCCGCCGCCGGACGAGCCGCCGGTGTTCCCACCGCCACCGCCGCCGCCTCCGCCGGAGCCGCCGCCAGGGGTGGGCCCGTTCTGGATGTTGTCGAGCCGCCAGCGCTGGCGGTCCGAGCCGTCGCAGGCCCAGATGCCCAGCTGCTCACCGGCGTTGTTGGCGGTCAGGCAGCCGCTGTCGGTGTCGCTGGTGATCCAGAACCAGCCGCCTCCGGCGTCGTGGAAGGCCCAGTGCTGGTTGGCGTTGCCGTCCATCGTCCGGATCAGGTGGGCGCGGTGGGTGCCCGGGTCGTGGTCCATGACCATGCCCTGGCCGGCGGCGGCCTTGCCGTCGGTCAGCAGCGTCTCGATGATCCAGCGCCCGTTCGCGGTGGGCCAGAACGCCCAGCGCTGCGCGTCGTTGCCGTTCGAGCCGAGCGCCTTGATCAAGGTGCCGGAGGCGGTGTTCGCGCCGTCGAGGTCCGCGACCATGGTGTTGTTCGCCGAGCGCAGGGTGGCGACCTGCGACGAACCGACGCCGGGGCTCACCACCGGGGTGGTGCCGGGCTGCTGCGCGGGCCGCTGCGGGGCGCGCGGCGGGACGGTGCCCAGGCCCCAGCGCTGCGCGTCGCTGGCGTTGCAGTCCCAGATCTGCAGTGCGGTGCCGTTCGCGGAGTTGCCCGCCACGACGTCCAGGCACTTGCCCGAGTTCGGGTTGACCAGGGAGGAGTCCGCGCCCTGGCGCCAGTTCTGCGCCGCGCTGGCGTTGCAGTCGTACAGGCCCACCCGGGTGCCGCCGGCGGTGTTGCCGGCGGCGACGTCCAGGCACTTGCCGAACGCCTTCAGGACGAGCCCGCCGCTGGTCGCGGTCGGGGTCCACTGCTGGGAGCCGGTGTTGTTGCAGTCGTAGAGGTCGATCGGGGTGTTGTTCGCGGTGTTGCCGGCGGTGACGTCCAGGCACTTGGACGGCAGCGCCGAGTAGACCGGCACCGCGGCCGCGCCGCCGGAGTTCCCACCACCGCCACCGCCACCGCCACCGCCACCGCCGCCGCTGTTGCCGCCGGTGCCACCGCCGGTCGACGGGTTGTCGACGGCCTCGGTCAGGCGCCACTTCTGGGCGTTGGTGCCGTCACAGCCGAGGATCGCCAGCTCCGCACCGTCGGCCGCCGCCGTGAGGCAGCCGTTGCCGGCGGCGCTGACGACCGTGAACCAGCCGCCCCCGGCGTCGGCGAACCGCCACAGCTGGTTGGCGTTGCCCTCCTGCGCACCGATGAGATGGGTGCGGTGGGTGGTGGGGTTGTGGTCCATCACCATGCCGCCGCCGAGCTTCGTCTCGATCAGCCACCGGCTGTCCGGCTTCTGCCACAGCGTCCACTTCTGCGCGTCGTTGCCGTTGCGGCCCTGCGCCTTGATGCGGGTCCCGGCGGCGGTGTTGGCACCGTCGAGGTCCGCGAGCAGGCCGCCGTTGCCCGACTGCAGCACCACCGTCCGGTTGTGCGCGGGCTGCGCACCACCGGCGCCCAGCGGCGGCTGGCCGCCAGTGTTGCCACCGCCAGTGCCGCCACCGCCCGTGCTGCCGCCGCTGCCGCCGTTGCCGCCCCCGGTCGTCGGCACGGTGCCGGAGAGCTTCCACTTCTGCTGCGCGCTGCCGTCGCAGTCGCGGACGGCCAGTACCTCGTGCGCGCCGCGCTGGGTCAGGCAGCCGCCGGCCGCGCTGACGACGTTCGTCCAGCCGCCCCCGGCGTCCTTGAACCGCCACAGCTGGCCGGGCTGCCCGTCCGCGGCGGCCGGTGCGAGCACGCTCTCGTGCCGGCCGGTGTCGTGGGCCAGCAGCATGCGCTCGGCGGCGGAGGCGCGGTTGTAGGTGAGCCGGGTCTCGATCGCCCAGTTCCCGCTGCCGCGGTCCCAGAACACCCACTTCTGCGCGTCCGTGCCGTTCGGCTCGTAGGCCTGGACGGCGTTGCCCGCCACGGTGCTGGAGCCGCGGACGTCGGGCACGAGGGTGTCCCCGGTGCCCGGCTGGAGGTATGCGCCGGTCCCGGCGTCGTTGCCAGTGCCGCCGTCGGGGCCAGTGCCGCCGTCGGGGCCACTGGGAGTCGACGGGCCGCCGAAGATCGGCGGAAACATGGGCAGTACGGGGAACCCGGGCAGCGAGATCCCCGGAGGCGCGGGCACCGGCGGACGGCCGCCGGTGGAACCGTTGTCACCGCCAGGAGTGTTGCCGTCCGGCTGGTCCTTCCGCTTGCACTTGGGAGGCTCCTCCGGCGACTTGGGCGGGTTCGACCAGGCGGCGGGGTCGTTCGGGAAGCCGGTGGTCGCGGGCCACGGGACGTCCGGCAGCCCCGGCAGGGAGGGCCACGGGACGGTGGGGAACCCGGGGACGGACGGCCAGCGCCAGAGCGGGATGCTCGGGAGCGTCGGCCAGGTGACGTCCGGAAGCGAGGGCCCGTCCGTCCCCGGCGCGTCCGGCAGGTCGGGGTGTCCCGGCCACGGCACGTTCGGGGAGCCGGGCACCGAGGGCCACTTCACCTGCGGGAATCCCGGCACGGTGGGCCAGGCCAGGTCCGGGTGCCCCGGGATCGCCGGGTCGGCGGCGCTCGGCAGCCCGGGGATCAGGGCCTTGCCGTCGTCGTTGCCGTTGCCGGGCAGCGGCAGCACCGGCCACGGGACGCCGGGGTGGCCCGGCATGGCGGGCCACGGGACGGTCGGGGAGCCGGGGACGGCCGGCCAGGTCGCCTCGGGGTGGCCGGAGACGGCGGGCCACGCCGTGGTGGGCAGAGTGGGGAAGCCGGGCCAGCGCAGCTCGGGCAGGTCGGGGTGGCCGGGCATCGGGACGCCCGGGAAGCCCGGGACGGACGGCCACGGGATCGCCGGGTGCCCTGGCAGCGACGGCCAGGTCACCTCGGGGCGGTCCGCGACGGTCGGCCACGGCAGGTCGGGGAAGCCGGGGACGGTGTGGCCGGCGCCGGAGCACGGCACGGACAGGTGCCAGGCCTGCCGGTCGGAGCCGTCGCACGGCGCCACCGTCAGCGCGGTGCCGTCCAGGGTGAGGCAACGGCCGTCGGTGGCCGTGGTGATGCGGTAGCCGCCCGCGCCGTCGGCGACGAAGCGCCAGCGCTGGCCGGGGCTGCCGTCGGGCTTGCCGTTCGTCGCGTCGTTCTCGATCGGCCGCACGGCCAGCCGGTCACCGTACGCGGGGACGCTGAGCACGCTGCCCTGTCCGGCCGGGGTGGTGCCGTTGGTCCGGCCGGTCTCGATCACCCAGGTGTCGTCCGCCTTCTGCCAGGTCGCCCAGCTCTGCCCGGCGGAGCAGTCGGGGGCGGCGGCCCGTACCGGGCTGCCCGGAGCGGGCGAGGCGTCCGGCACGTCGGCGACCAGGCCGGCGGCTCCGGAGGTCAGGACGGAGACCTTCCCGTGCTGCGGCTCCCGGGCTGTGGCGGCGGAAGCGGAGGCCGTCTGCGGCGCGCTGTCGGCCGGGACGTCAGCGGGGACGCCGGCCGCCGCGAGGGAGATCATGGACGCGGCCGCTGCTCGGGGCGGGGACGGGACGTTCGGCCGACAGGTCTCGTCCTTGCGACGCAGCGGGTCCTTGCTGAACATCACCGGGAAGTGGTCCGATTCCTCCACGTAGCCGAGGCGACGTGCCGTGTACTGGTGGTCGGCCGGCAGCCCCCGGGCGATCATGTAGTCGTATTCGGAGGTCGGGCGGTTCCTGGAGTAGGTCATCATGCCGGAGCTGACGAGCCGACGGCCGTCGCCGAACACCTGCGCCATCGACAGCGACCCGGGCTCGCGGTTGAAGTCGCCCATCAGGGCCCAGTTCGCGTCGCCCGTCGCCGTGACCGCCTGGATGGCGGCCGGCACGTTGTTCCGCTCATGGAAGCCTGCTGCCCTGTTGGTGGCGTGCATGGAGTAGTACCACGTGCCGTCCGCGAGCTTGACGCCCAGGATGGGCTTGGCATCGTTAGCCACCTGGCCGTTGTTCTCCGGCTGAGGCGGGATGACCCTCACCACGGGCGCCGCAGCGTTGTCGATGCTCCGGGGCACCACGAGGGCCAGCGAGCGTTCTTCACGGGTGGCTGTCCTGACCCGGTAGATGGTGCGAGTGCCGCCTGTCCAGGCGGGAAACACCTCCCATCGGTACCTCTGGACCTCGAAACCGTTCGTGTTGATCGACGCTTCGGGCACGATGTCCGGATCGTCCGGTTCCGCGTCCCGGATTTCCTGCAGCGCGAGAATGTCAACACGTTGGGCGAGATCGAAGATCTCCCCCCGCCATCTGGTGCCGTACCGATTGTTGTAGGTCGCGGCCGAGTGTTCCTGAACGGTCGCCGGTACGGCCTGCGGCGGAGCGACGGGGCCCACCGCGTGCGCGGGTATCGGGAACGCGCCGATGAGCCCCGCCAGCAGGGCGAACAGCGGTACGACCGCCGTGTACGCCCATTGTGGTCGCCACGGTATTCGCCGTTCGGTCGGTGAGGCGGCCGTGCCCGGGTGTGCCATTGAGAAACTCCTTGAAACTTCACAGCTGTACCGGGGCACGTTGACAGTGGGTGGTAGACAAACGATGAACGGATGGCCCTGGCGCGTATATCTCGCTGCGGTACCAGCTGTGAACCCGCGACGGGTCCGATGCCCCGCCAGTGGCCGAGGTCGACCAGCAGCCCCAGATGATCCTGATCCCCGTGCGGGACCTGTAGACGGGCCGCACCGGCGGCAAGCCCCCCGGCAGGCCCCCGGCTCGATGCCCTCGCCCAGGTCCGCCGCTCACCGCTTCCTGCTGCCGCGTCAGCGTTCCGCAGCCGGCCCGGGCTGCTCATCCGTTCGGGTGAGGCGAGGTTGGAGGGG
Organism: Kitasatospora sp. NPDC087271; assembly: GCF_044744605.1. NCBI lineage: Bacteria > Bacillati > Actinomycetota > Actinomycetes > Kitasatosporales > Streptomycetaceae > Kitasatospora > Kitasatospora sp. NPDC087271. Next base: position 20,562 of record NZ_JBIUYQ010000003.1, on the reverse strand, counting down.
GGCCGGGGGTGGCAGAACGGCGGGCATGACGACTTCCTCCACCAGGCGCCGCCGGGGCCGCCCTGGCAAGCCGGCCTTCGCGCCCGTGCCCGTCCGCCAGGCCGTCGGTTCCGCGGTGCCGTCCGGGCCGCGTCGACCTGCCGCCGGGTGCTGCCGGACCTGGAACAGCGAGCACAGGCTGCCCGGCGGCCAGGTGGTCCGGACGACCTGGCACCAGCCCGCCTGCTCGGCCTGGGCCGTCCGGTGACCACGCACCAGATGCCGGACGGACACTGCGCGCGCCGGCTGCCGTGCCCTCCGGCGCCCGGTCCCCCGGTGGCTTCGGTGAGGACGGCGGCGCCGCTGACGACGGTGATCGTGGCGTTGGCGGTGCCGTCCGGCAGGGGGCGGGTGTCCTCCCGCGGGCCGGGTAGGGCGTTTGTCCTGGCCCCGTCCGGTTTCGGACGGGCGGATGCCCCGGGGCGGGTGCTCCCGGGGCATCCGTGGCGCGGGTGCGGGTGGGGTCAGCCCTGCCCGCCGGTGCTGATGCCGGTCTCGGTGGCGCTGCCCGCGACGCCGCCAGGGCCGACCACGACGGCGCCGGTGAGGAAGGAGGAGCCACAGGGGCCGAACTGCGCGTCGGTGACCTGAAGGGCGCTGCCGTTCGGGCCGACGGCGAACGCGCCGCTGTCGAAGTTGACGGTGGGGATGTTGTCGGTCTCGGCGGCGGAGGCGGTGGTCGCCGCGCCGATGACGAGCGGGAGGCTGAGGACGGAGACGGCCAGGATGCGGTGCGCGGTACGCATGGGTGGAACCCTTCGAGGTGCGAATGGTGAGGGTGGATCGGACGGCCGTGGTGTGGCGGCCCGTCACCATCCACACACGGCCGTGTGCGCATCGCTACCGGGGGGAGGCTGTTCGTACCATCGGTGCACTCGGCCCTCGGCCCGGCTCCGCTCGCCGGGCCCGGCCTGCCGGCCGTTGACCCACCGGCGCCCGTCCCGCCCGCAGGGCCTGACTCCGTCAGGCGAGGTTCTGTTCCAGGGCCGCGAGGTAGCGCTTCATCGCGTGGTCGCGCACACCGGCCGTGGCCGGAGCGAACGCGTCGGCGGTCAGGCCCTTGGCGCGGTCGGCGAGCCCGGCGACCAGGCCCATGGAGTCGTGGAGCCGGCCCGAGGAGTCGATGTACTTCAGCGCCTCGACGTGGGTGTAGGCCGGCTCCGGCGGCAGCTGGGGCACGATGTCGTTGTTGTTGACGAACCGGTACAGGCGCCCCTTGAAGCCCTCGTTGCAGGCGGCGGCGAGCAGCCGGTCACAGGTGCGGGGCTGCCCGAACGTGATGATGCCGTCGGCCTGGAGGCGCGGGTCCTCCAGGTACGACCGGGCGCCGGCCAGCATCGCCAGGGCTCCGCCGAGGCTGTGGCCGGTGAACCACACGGTCTGGCCGTTGGTGCGCAGCTGGGCGTGGGCGTCCAGGACGTCCGGGAAGACCGACTCCAGCGCTTCGGCGAAGCCGTAGTGGACGTAGCCGGTGCGGGCGGGGCCGGGCCAGGGCGGCGTGGAGGAGTCGGAGAGCCAGTCGCGGATCTCGGCCGGTTGGGTGCCGCGGAACGCCGTGACGACCATGTGGTCGCTGGCCATGGTGTAGCCCTGGGTGTCCTCCAGCGGGAAGGGCGGAGTGAACCGGGTCCGGTGGTGACGCACCCGGTCGAAGCCCCAGTCGCGGGCCTGCTGTTCGATGGTGGCCTCGTCCTGGTAGGCGAGTTCGGACGCCTTCGCCAGCCAGTAGGCGTGCGGGACGCTGTAGTTCTTCGCCTGGTGGTCGAAGGTGGTGGGCACGGGCACGGCGATCTCTCCTCCGGGACGGCCGGCGGACGGGGTACGCACCGCCGGCGCGGACATCAGCCCCGTCGTACCAGAGCGCGGACCGCCGCTCCGGGTGGGCCGCGCCCGGATGTCACCCCGACGGCCGAGCAGGCGCACGGGGGCGGCTACGGGTGGTGGAGGGCGCGGGCGTACGCCAGGTCGGCGGGCCCGTTCCGGCCGATGTGGAGGAAGTGGTTCACCTGCCAGGCCTGCGTGCTGCGCGCTTGCCGGTTGGTCGTGGTCACCCATGGCGGGTAGACGCGGAACGCTCGTTTCCCGCCGGAGCCGTTTCGGGAGACGATGTCGCGCTCGCTCAGAACCTCGGACGGGAAGACGAACTGCCCGAAGCCGTTGTCGTCGCGGCAGCTGATGACGAAGAGGTCCACCCCGTCGTCGGTGTCGAAGGGCCGGATCGGTCCCTCTTCGGATCGCAACCACACGGTGACGAACTGGCCCGCCTTCGTCGGGGTGGTTCTGGCCGCGCGGAACCGGACCGAGCGGCCGTCGATCGTGAACCGGCAAGCCGCGTATTCGGTGCTCTCCGGTTCGGCCACGGGGGGCGAACAGGCCAAACCGCTCGGGTCGTACACCAAGGCCTTCGCCGCCAGCAGGTCAGCATGAAGCCCTGCCCACGGCTGATTCGTCACCATTCCGTCATTCTGCCATCGAGGCTGCCACCCCTTGAGGCGCTCTACCAGGGGCTCCTGCCATCGGACCCGATCACGGACAGGCGGGTGGAAGCAGGCGCCGTCGCCGTCCGGTCGGCAGCCGTTCCCGGCCGCGCCGCTCCTGGTCGGGTGGTCGAGCGCGTCGTTCCACGCGGAGCCGTGTCGACCTGCCGGTGGCCGATCCGATGCCGCAGACCGCGGCTTTCGCCTCCGCTCCAAACCAGCTCCCGCAGGCGGAAAGCGGGCCCTGCCCCGGTAGATTGCCATCCTTGATCGAGCGCGGTGCGCACTCCCGCCTCGACGATGGACGGCACGACGGGGAACGCTGACGTGGCTGCCAGAAGCGCCGGGCCCATCTGGTCGACCCGCTGGACCGCGAAACCGGACCGGCCTCATGCGCACGCGATGCAGCAGCGGACACCACCGTGTACCCGCCACCGGTACACCACCTCGTCGATGGTGATCAGGCGCGACCCTTTCTTCCTCAGCGTCAACTATGCCTCCTCGTAAGGAACATCGGTGATGGGTCGACCACTCGACTCGACCTCGCCACGCCGAGCGTGCCAGAGTCCGAGGACGAAAGGCACCCGACTTCCGGCGAGTCGCGTGGCCCCTCGGGGGCTCGCGTCGGCCGGGCCTGGCACGGATCCGACGGTCAGTGCGCGGCATGTCACCGCGTGACAGCGCCGCTGTCGCTGTCGGGCGACACCGGCGGCGGGCGACCCGCCGGCCGGCGGTCGAGAGCGCGGGCATCCGCGAGTGAGGAGCCACCTCCTGGCGGAAGGCCTGGACCTTCGGGTGAACACCACCGGGTCGACGCCCTGTCAACGCACTCGTTGACGGGAGCGTTGACGCCGCGTCTACCGGGGCCCGGTGGCATGACCGCAGGCCGGTTCCAGGGGGGAACCGCCCGAGAGGAGAGCCCCGAGATGATCACCCGTCGTACGGCCGCCGCCGCCGTCGTTCTGTCCGCCGCGACCGTCGTGTCCGGGATGGCCTTCGGTGCCGGGACCGCCAGTGCGGCCGAGTCGCTCCCGTCCAGCGGCGCCGACTACCGCATCTCCAGCTACGCGGGCGGCGCCCTCCAGTGGGACAGTCGCAACAACGCCTCCAACGTGGTGGTCCGCGACTGGAACGAGTCCTCCGCCCAGCAGGTCTGGACGGTCAGGGACGAGGGCAACGGCACCTGGTCGGTCAAGGTGCCCGGCACCAACAACGCCGTCGACCGGGACCGGGGCAAGAACACCGTCGGAGCCTGGAACTACGTCGGCGCGGACAACCAGAGGTGGTGGCTGGAGAACACCTCGATGGGCAACGGCCGGGCCTGGCTGCTGCACAGCGTCTCGGACAGCAACCTCTGCCTGGCCCGTGGCGCGGACCTGAACGCCAAGGTGGCCGCCTGCAACGCGGGGGACCCGGCGCAGTCCTGGAACCTCGACCGCAACGGCGCCACCACCCCGCCGACCGGCGGCCGCCCGACCATCGACCTCGACTACTCGCAGGCCCCGGGCCTCGGGCCGTGGCTGGAGCAGCAGAAGAGGACCGTCGCGGACTACTACCCGACGATCTCCAACCTGATCACCAAGGGAGCCTTCGCCGCCCCCAGCTACTTCAAGATCATCTTTGACCCGAAGCTGACCGACTACCCCGCGTTCACCACGGTGAACCCCAGCAGCGGCGTCAAGGAGGTCCACGTCAACATCGGCTACACCCGCGGCAACCAGGGTGACACCGGCTTCCTGGTGCACGAGGCCGTGCACGTCGCGGTCTGGGACAGCCCGTTCTCCGGCAAGTGGTGGCTGGGCGAGGGCCTGGCGGACTGGGTGCGCGACTACAACTTCCAGCCGGGCACCGGCGCCCAGCACTTCGGCCCGGACTCCAACTACGACAGCGGCTACCAGGCCACCGCCCGGTTCATCGACTACGTCTCGAAGGCCTACAACAAGCCCGACCTGGCACACCTGCTGAACACCACGAACTACAACGAGCAGATCTGGGTCCAGCTCACCGGCAAGAGCGCCCAGCAGCTCTGGAACGAGATGCCCAAGTAACCCGCGCCCCACACCCCACCCGACGGCCCGGCACCCACGAGGTGCCGGGCCGTCGGGTCGATGTCAGGAGCGCCGCCAAGGGGCGGGTGTGCGCGGTGCGAGACGGCCCGGCGCGCCTGGAAACACCGGAAGGTCACCTTTTCGAGTGAAGATCGAGATTGGGCCCCGAGTTCTGATTACTCGTCACCGATGATGCGTTCGAGAGCTTGCGGAGAGTGCCGGGCAGGAGCGGTCTGTCGGGAGGCGACATCGCCGCGTCCTCGTGGCGGCCTCGGCGGCCGCGCCCGGCGCGGCCGCGTTCCCGAGTGACAGCACACCCGATGAGGAGATGAAGTGCAGGAGAAGCGGCTCAAGTCCTGGGGCAACAACCGCGCGGGTCAGCTCGGCGACGGCACCTGGACGGACATCCGTACGACGGCCACCACCGTGCTGGGGCTGACGAGCGCCGAGGTGGTGAAGATCGCCGCCGGGGGAAGCGGCCCCACCGCAGGTTTCGGGCTGGCCCTGCTGACCGACCGCACGGTGCAGACGTGGGGCGCCAACGGGTCCGGGCAACTCGGCGACGGCTCGGTGTTCAGCCACAACGCGCCCGGCCAGGTCGTCAACCTTTCCGATGCCACCGACGTCGCCGCGGGCGGAATGCACAGCCTGGCACTGCTCGCCGACCGGACCGTGGTCGCCTGGGGGCGCAACAACTACGGCCAGCTCGGCAACGGCACCAACGCCGACAGCAGCGTCCCGGTCCGGGTCGAGGGACTCAACAAGGTGATCGCGATCGCCGCCGGACTCAACCACAGCCTGGCGCTGCGCGAGGACGGCACCGTGTGGGCCTGGGGCTACAACATCAACGGCCAGCTCGGCGACGGAACTTCGGCGAGTCGCAACGTACCGTCGCCGGTGAACAACCTGACCGGTGTGACCCGGATCGCCGCCGGCGCCGACCACAACCTGGCCCTGGTCGGCCCGCCGAGCAGTTCCACCAGGCCCACCAGCGGCAACGCGGTGAAGGCGTGGGGCTACAACGCCACCGGCCAGCTCGGCGACAACACCACCATCAGCCGCTTCACCCCGGTTGACACCCAGGGCAGCTGGCTCGGAGGGGTCTCCGGGATCGCGGCCGGAGCCCACCACAGCCTGGCCGTCACCGACAGCGACAACAAGCTCAAGGCCTGGGGCCGGAACACCTCCGGCCAGATCGGCGACGGCACCACCGACTACCGGATCACCCCCGTCCAGGTCCCCGGCCTCACCGGCATCCAACTGATCGCCGGCGGCCGCGAACACACCATCGCCCTGCTCGGCGACAACACCGTCCGCTCCTGGGGCAACAACGGCTCCGGCCAACTCGGCAACGGCACCACCACCGACAGCAGCACCCCCGTCACCTCGCTCACCGCGCTGACCGGCGTCGACAAGATCGCCGCACCCCTCGGCGGCGACTTCAGCCTGGCCAACTGAACCCGGCGCGGGGGGGGGGGGGGCCCCCCCCGCCCGCCCCCCCCCCCCCCCCCCCCCGGGCCCCCCGGGGGGGGGGGGGGGGCGGGGGGGGCCCCGGGGGGGCCGCGCGGGCCCCCCCCCCCGCCCCCCCCGCCCCCGGGGCGGG
>NZ_JBIUYQ010000003.1:0-14385 GCF_044744605.1 Kitasatospora sp. NPDC087271 | reverse complement strand
GACCGCACCCCCCCGGTCACCCGCCACCCCGGGGTGCCGGGCTTCCACACTCGCGCCCCCCCCCCGGGGGGGGACTTCCGCGGGCCAAACTCACCCGGGCGCGGGGCCGCGGCCCCCCGCGGCGCCCCCCCACGGCAGCACGCTCCGGCTGACACACGTGTGGGCGGGGCGGGACCGGATCGGCCCGTTCTCCTCCGCTGCGTACCGCGCCCCGGAACCGCTTCTGCCGGGGCGCGGCGACGTGTCCATCCAGGCATGTTCGCCCTGACGCGTTCACGTGGGCGGGTCGACCCGAGCTCCGCGCCGCCTCCATGGACGACGCACACCCTGTTCGTCAACACGCTGCTGATCGATCGTCAATCCAGTCCTGGTGTCCTGACCGCGTTCCGCAGTCGCATCCGCACGCGGTCCACCGACAACAGGAGATCCCCGTGTCCCACCCGTCCGCCCGGACCCTCCGCCCCCGCCCGAGCACCGGCACCCGCCGCCGCACCCGGCTGGCAGGCCTGGCGCTCGCCGTCTCCGCGATATCCGCGAGCAGCATCACGCTGCTCGCCGCGCCGGCGAACGCCGCCGTGGTCGAGCAGATGATCACGATCCAGGACCACCAGAACCACAACTCGCTGGCCAGCTCCGACGGCGAGGGTTCCCGGATCGTCGCCCGCAACTACCAGAACGCCTCCACCTCGTTCTGGATCTCCAACAAGCCCGGCGACCGGGTCGACTTCGCCCGCAACGTCAACGGCACCGAGCGCGTGCTGGAGATGGACACCAACGACGGCCGGTCCACCCAGTTCATCCACTGGTGGGCGGGCGCCAACCAGCAGTGGACCCTGGAGCCCGTCGCCGGCGGCGGCACCTACCTCCACAACGCCCGCGACAACCGCTGTCTGACCTACCACGGCCTCGACCGGGAGGTCACCGTCGAGAACTGCGACGGCAGCATGTCCCAGCGGTTCGACCTGATCGGGTCGGGCACCGGCCCGGGCCCGGGCCCGGGTACCTCCGTCGAGCAGCGCTTCCTCGACCGGCTCAACACCGTGCGCGCCCAGAACGGCAAGCCGGCGGTGCGCCTCAACCAGACGCTCTCCCAGGCCGCCAAGTGCAACGCCGACCAGATGGACCAGCGCCGCGTCTCCGGCCACTTCTGCGACTCGAACGGCATCGCGCGCAACCTCGGCTACACCGGGAGGGGATTCGGCGAGATCGCCTTCTACGGCCCCACCGACATCGATGCCGCCGTCGACGGCTGGATCAGGTCGCCCCTTCACCTGGGGATCATGCTCGGCGACTACAACGAGGTCGGCCTGGCCCGCACCGGCAACGCCTCCTGGAACGCGGACTTCAGCACCCGCTGACCCCCGCCGCGACCGCTCCGCCGCGACCGCTCCGGCCGGGGCCGCTCCACCCGGCGGAGCGGCCCCGGCCGGAGCCTCCGCCAGCGACGGCACTTCCGGGAGGCCGGCCGGCACACCGAGGTGTGCGACCAGACCGCGCGCGGACCGCGGCATCGCGGCAGAGCGCTCCAGTGGATCGGAACGGTGGTCGGCTCTGCCGGGGGTCGTTGCCAACAGGCCGATCCGACGGGTCGGACAGCCTTCGCCCGCACCGCCTCCGCAGGCATCGTCGCCGGCGCGGGTGCCGCCGGCGCCTCGGTGAAGCCAGGCGGGGCCGCGTTGCCGCACCCGGTTTCCGACCTCTGTTGCTGCCCTCGCAGACCTCCGAGAGGCGGAGGCCGGAAACCGGGATGACCCGGACGGGGAGTGCTGTGAGACTGGGCGGCGTGACGCGACCCGAGCTTTCTGAGCTGGAGTACTTGAGGGAGATCGAGCGGCTTGCCCGTGCGGTGACGGGCGTCGCGTCGGCGGAGGGGTGGCTGTCGTACGGCCCCGAGGCGGAAGACGCGACGCGCCTGCAACGGGCGGTGAACGCGCTGGCCCGGGAGATCCGGCACTACCACTTCCCGGGGGACGGCTGCCTCGGCGAGGAGGCGGACCGGTCCGAGGTGAAGCTGGCCGGGGTGGCGATCCTGCGGCCCGGGGCGATGCCGGAGAGCATGGGGAGAGCTACGAGGAGGTGTGCTCGCGCCTCGGGGTCGAGGCCAGGCCCGAAGGATGGGCCCTGTGGAACACCTGGGGTGACGGGGACCTCCAGGTGACGATGCTGGTTTCGGCGGTCGACACCACGGAGGGCCTGCTCGCGAACTGGTCGCGGGGCAGGGAGCTGTACCCGGTGATGCCGATGCCCTCGCAGATCGCGCTGATTCACCGCGGTTGGGCCGCGCACATGGTCTTCTCCCCCTTCGGGGTCCGGAAGTTGGGGCTCGGCGGGCAGCCGTGACACCACATGCCGGCGCCGGCCAGCCCGTGGAGGGCATGGCCGGCGCCGGTGGACCGGAATTGAGCGAATTCACGTCACAGAAAATTCGACGGCGATCAAAGCGCTGCGGGGACTTGCGGTGATGCGGCCGGGCGAATTTCCGTTCGGGTCCCGCTCCGCCGGTTCGTCAGAGGATTTGGATGGAGTTGACCTTCGGCGGGCGGTTCGGGTACGTGATGTCGGTCCAGCGGTTGACCCTCACCGAGTCGCCGTTGGCGTCGGAGTAGACCAGGTCGTTGTTCCCCGTGGAGATCCGGTCGATCCACCACCCGCCGAAGCCGATCGTCCCCCCGTTCGCGTAGCAGTCGACGCTGTCACGGCCGTCGAGGTGCGACCAGATCTTCAGGAAGTCATTGCGGCTCCCGTCGCACTGGACGTGGTCGATGGCGAAGGCGTTGCCGGACGGCACGGCCACGGTGAGCGTGGCCGCCGCGGCGAAGGCCATCGCCATCGAGCTCACGACCTTCTTCGCTTTCGAGATCATGGATTCTCCTCAGTCGGATAAAATGTCGAATCGGAGTCCGCTTCGCAACGAGTTTCGGTTGCGTCGTGCTCGATCAGTATCCAGACCGCCTTTGTGAGGGTCAATCGAACGAACCTCGACCTTACGTGTTCTCGGTCATTTCCATCCGGACTTTCGGCGAGGCGTGGGGTGTGTGGTTCTGGTGTGTCGCGAGTGGTTCCGGGGCCGGGCGGATGGGCCGTCGACCGAGATCGCCTACCGGCTGCTCTGACGTGGGGTGATGGTCCGACCGCCGACCGCGCGCGACAGGTGTTGGGGGCACCTGGCTGGGAGAGGGGGGTGGGGCTGGCGAGTTCGCGCATGACGTGTCGGGTGTTGCCGGGTGTTGCCGGTACCGCGTCACCGGGCAGGTCAACCAGACCACCAAGGACTACTCGCCCCTCAAGCACCGCAAAGAGGGTGAGTACCGCGACGTCCCGCTGCCCGCCCGAGTGAAGCAGACGATCGAGTGGTACGCGGACAAGTACGGAACCGTGGACGGCTACCCCCTCCGTCACCCCCGGGACGTCCGCAAGCCGTTCCCGTACTACTACATCCAGAACCAGTGGCAGCGGATGAAGCAGGCCGGGCTGGTTCACATCCCCGATGACATGACGATGTACGGCCACCGCCACTTCTTCGCCTCGAACTGCCTCACCCACAGCATCCCGATCACCGACGTCGCCGAGTGGATGGGCCACAAGAGCATCGACGTCACCTTCAAGGTCTACCGCCACCTCATGCCCGGCTCCATCGGCCGCGCTGCCCAGGTCCTCGACCTCGGACTCGCTGCCTGACCAAACGGGGTGGGCCTGCCGCAGTCGGGCAGGCCCACCCTGCGTCCCGGCGGCAGCGGCGTCAAGCGGCCGACATGCGCTGCTGCTTCACCCACGCATGAATGTCGGACACCTTGAACTGCAGCTTCGCGTTCTTCCCGCTCCCGAACCTGTACGGCGCGAGACCCACGCGGGGAGCCTCCCGATACACCCACGGGACCGACATGTTCAGATACTCCGCAGTCTCCCTTACGCTCATGAACTGTCGAGCCATGGGACCTCCTCTGCAACGGTTACCAATCACCGGAGAGGTTCACACCCGAATAGCAGTTTGGCCGAGCCGAGATCATCTGCTAAACGCTGACTCGGCCATCCTTGGAAGCCGTTGCTGTTCCGATTTCGGCGTACATGAGTTCAGTTGTAGCGGCTCGAACAGGTGATCCTTCGTCCCGGCAAACCCATGACATGCGGGTTCGACCGGGAGGGCGAAACCCACAATTCAGTGATTGGGAGCGACTGCCTGGCCTGGTGGGTCTGTGAGGAGTCGAAAGTATGGGCGCCCGCCACGTGGCCGGTTCGGCGTGACCCAAACGAGCGACAGAGCAGCGTACGGGCTCTGAGGGCTCGTCGAACAGGGCACCTTGCCGGAATCCCCACTCCCAACTCCAAGGACGCCTCCATGCGTTTTCGTACTTCCCTCGCCGTTGTCCTGGGCGCGCTCACGCCCGCCGTCAGCCTGCCGACCTCGGCTCACGCCGCGACCGGCCAGTTCGTGTTCACGTACGACCGCGACGGCAAGACCCTCGAAGGCTATCTGCGCGACCCGAGGGCGCGTTATTGCATCACCCTGGAACAGGTCGCCAAACCGGACACGACGCCCGCACACTCCCCCCGCAACCGGACCAACTCGATCGCGACGGTGTACACCGACGTCGACTGCGAGGGCGAGTCCTTCGCCCTGAAGTCAGGCGGCGTATACGGCGGCGAAAATGTGAAGTTCCGCTCCGTCGTCTTCAACCAGTAGGCGGCGCCTGACCGCGTGTGCTCGCAGCACGGTCCACCACACGCCAATTCTTATCGAAGGGGTAGCGCGGGCCGGACGGGAGTCTCGATCGGGTGAGTGTGGCGACAACCGTGCATGAGAGCAGGGCCTCTTGGTAACTCGAATGGTGTCCAAACCAACGAGCCCTCCAGGAGGCCCTGTTGTCGCACTCGTACAGCCCCACGACAGACGGCATCCCCGACCTCCACCGAAGCGACGACCCGACACGTCACCACTTCCGCAGGACCGCCAACCCTATGCCTGACCAGCAAAAACGAAGCCCTCAAGCCAGGAAGGACAACAGCCACTTACTCTCTGAAGCCGCCTTTCCGGCACTCATCTCCCAGCCGATTCCGCGAAAGCAACCTCTTGACCCCCAATCAAGGGGTTCAACTATCGTCGGCAGCCGAGGCCTCAAGGCTTCGGCTTTTTCCTCACTCAACTACCATGGGACACAAGCGAGCTGGTCCTTTTCGACAGAATCGACGGGGGAGAGGGCTGACGATTGCTCAGTGTTCACTTCGTGCAGAATTGTCCGTTTCTGGCCACGGGCGCCCGTAGGCGATCATCAGGTGTGGTCCCAAAATGGTCCCAAGGCCGAGCGCCCCACCAGGGATAACCACAAGGCACTTACACGAGATCGCTTACACGCCCTATTCCTCCGTCGATCTTGCGGATGACAGCGCGGAAAATCAGGCTTGCGGGTGGGTGGGCCGATCGCTGTGCTCGGTGGCTCGGGCGTCTTCGGTCGCTGCCCAGCTGGCGAGGAGGCTGAGGGTGTCGTGGTCGGGGCTTCCGGGTGCAGCGCTGTAGGCGGTCAGGGTCAGGCCGGGTTGTGCGGGCAGTTCCATGGCGTCGAAGTCGAGGGTGATGTCGCCGACGGCGGGATGGCGGAAGGACTTACGGCCGGTGTGGTGCAGGCGCACGTTGTGCTTGGCCCAGGCTGTACGGAACTCCTCGCTGCGGGTGACGAGTTCGCCGATGAGTCCGGTGAGGTCACTGTCGTGCGGGGTGCGTCCGGCCTCGGTGCGCAGGAGCGAGACGGTGGTGTCCAGGGATTCCTCCCAGTGGGGGAAGAAATCGTGGCCGTGCGGGTCCAGGAACTGGAAGCGGGCAATGTTGACCGGTTCCTTGGCGGAGCCGGCGTAGAGGGGGGAGTACAGGGCGCGGCCCAGGCGGTTGGTGGCGAGGATGTCGAGGCGGCCGTTGCGGATGAAGGCCGGGGAGTCGGTCATCGAGTGCAGGACGCGTAGGACGCTGTCGGGGATCGGCCCGCGGCTGCGCTTGGTGCGGCGTGGGGGCCGGTGGGCGACGGCGCGGGCCAGGTCGTACAGGTGGGCGCGTTCGGCGTCGTCGAGCTGGAGGGCTCCGGCGATGGCGTCGAGGACTTCCTCGGAGGCTCCGGCGAGGTGGCCGCGTTCCAGGCGGACGTAGTAGTCGATGCTGACGCCGGCGAGCAGGGCGACTTCCTCGCGGCGCAGGCCGGGCACGCGTCGGTTGCCCCCGTAGGCGGGCAGGCCGGCCTGCTGCGGGGTGATCTTGGCGCGGCGAGTGGCCAGGAACTCGCGGATGTCGCTCTCGGTGCTCACGCTTCCAGGCTAGGCGGGGAATCACGCAGGTGGGGGGTCCTGTCAGTGCCTGTCACCCCAGACCCTCCCTCACCTCTTTGATCTGCGGTTTCGTGGATATCGACAGCAGTTGCGGCGTGCAGCACCGATCCGTTGCGCGGCACGGAAGCCGCCCGGAGGACCGGCTCTACAGCAGACCGACCCGCCCCCATTTATCTAGTTTTGATCTAAGAGGAAGTTCCATGCCGAAGCAGTCCGCCCCCCAGGAGCTCGCCCAGATCGCGCCCAAGCTGGTCGAGGTCACCAACGAGGTCCTGTTCGCCGACGTCTGGGAGCGCCCCGAGCTGTCGCCGCGCGACCGCAGCCTGGTCACCGTGAGCGTGCTGGCGGCGCTCTACCGCTCCGAGCAGCTCGGCTACCACTTGGGCGTGGCCTTGGACAACGGCCTGAGCGTGGAGGAGCTGTCCGAGGCAATCACCCACCTGGCCTTCTACGCGGGCTGGCCCAACGGCATGACCGCCGTCAACCAGCTGAAGAAGATCGCCGACGAGCGCAGCAACGGCTGAATCCCCTCTTCCCGTCGTCATCCGAACGGAGCATCCCCTCATGAGCAAGGTCTTCCTGATCACCGGTGCCGGTCGCGGTCTGGGCGCGGACATCGCCCGCCAGGCCCTCGCGGCCGACCACCAGGTCGTGGCCACCGGCCGCCGCCCCGAGCGTGTCCTGGAGGCACTCGGCGGCGAGCAGGACAACCTGCTGGCCACCGCCCTGGACATCACCGACCCGACTGCCGCGCAGCGAGCCGTCCGGGCCGCCGTCGAACGCTTCGACCGGATCGACGTGCTGGTCAACAACGCCGCCAACTTCTACGCGGGCTACTTCGAGGAGATCTCCGACGCGCAGATGCGCCAACAGGTCGAGACGAACCTGTTCGGACCGATGAACGTCACCCGCGCGGTGCTGCCGGTCATGCGCGCCCAGCGCGACGGGCACGTCATCACGATCTCCTCCCTCGCGGGCCTGACCGGCCTGGAGTTCTGCGTCGCCTACGCCGCCGCGAAGTTCGGCGTCGAGGGCTTCATGGAGTCCCTGCGCCACGACGTCGAGCCGTTCAACATCCGCACCACGATCGTCGAGCCGGGCTTCTTCCGTACCGAACTCCTGGTCGACGCCTCCACGACCTGGGCGGACCTGTCGATCGAGGACTACGCCGAGCGCACCGAGGCGACCAAGAAGCAGTGGCAGTCCATGAACGGGCAGCAGTCGGGCGACCCGGCCAAGCTCGCCGCCGCCCTGCTGGCCCTCGCCGGCCAGGACCAGCCCCCGGCCCGCTTCGTCGCCGGAGCCGACGCCATCGACGCCGTCACGGCCAAGGCCAAGGACCTGCTCGCGCAGGCCGACGCCTCGCGCGCCCTGGGCGCAGACCTCGCCCACGCTGACGCCATCTGACCCCAGGACCGTCCGAGAAGCCCACTCATTGCACACGATCAAGGAAAAGAGCCATGGAGCACATCACCGACACCCCCACCCTCAGGGCGCCCGCCGAGCGGTTCACCGGCGATGTCTACCTCACCATGATCGAGGCTCCCACGGAGCCGGCCCGCCTGGCCGCCGCCCTGGTGCGCTTCACCCCCGGCGCCCGCACCAACTGGCACTCCCACGCCCTGGGCCAGGTCCTGCACGTCACCGACGGCGTCGGCCTGGTCGGCACCCGCGACGGCCACGTGGTGCGCGTCAGCGCCGGCCAGACCGTCAAGTGCCCCGCAGGCGAGGAGCACTGGCACGGTGCGACCGACACCACCCTGATGGCCCACCTCGCCCTCGTGGTGGGCGACGGCAACGGTGACGGCACCACCTGGTTGGAGCCGGTCACCGGCGATCAGTACAGCACCGCCCTGGCAGCCCCTCGCGGCTGACGGCAGCCACCCCACCCCGTGCATCCATTGGCCGGGTGGCCGGGTGGCCGGGAAGATCTCACCGGGCCACCCGGCCAAAATGCCGCTCACTGCACCGGCGGAGAGCACTTAGAGCGTGGTGGTGAACCGGTCTATAGCTCGATGACCCGCAGCTTTCGGGTGGTGGCGGTGTCGGGGTGGCCGGCTGTGGGCAGCCAGCGGGGAGTTGGCCTGCTCGTGGAGGTGTGGGATGCCGTCGGTGATCGCATTGCTGGAAGTCCGGGAGGCGCGGGCCCGGGAGGATCTGGAGTCCTGGCTGGAGATGCTGCGGGAGGCCGAGGTGCAGGCGGAGGCGGCCCGCCAGCGGCTGGAGCATGCGCGGATCGCCCGCGAGGAGGTGGTGCTCATGTTCGCCGAAGGGCCGGGTGCGGGCCGGGAGGGTGACGGGGCGTCACCAGCGCCGACCGTGGTGGAGGAACCCGTGCGTGTGGCCGGGACACTGCCCGCGGGTCCGGTGCTGCGGGAGGGCTACGATGCCCGGCCGCCGGCCTGGCGGCCGGGGCTGGGAGCCGATGCTTTGTGCGGGGCCTACCGGCAGGTCTTCGAGACGGCCCTGGCCGCGCCGGGGCCGCTCACGGTGCAGGAGCTGACCCGGGCACTGGGGCGCGACGCCTCACGGTTGAACGAGGTGGAGAAGGTGCGCCATCGTGCCTATGCGCTCCAGGCGCGCGGCTGGCTCCTTCGTGAGCGGGGCCTGTTCAGGCCTGCCGCGGGTCCAGGCGCCGGGGCCGGAACTCCGGCCAGTGCAGGCGCTCTTTCGCCAGTTTCCGCGTCAGGGTGATCAGGCCGGCCCACCACACCATCTGCGTGTGGTGGTCGGGCCGGCGCTCGTGGTCGCGGTTCAGGCGTCGGGCCCGCGAGAGCCAGCCCAGCGTGCGCTCGACCGCCCACCTGCGGGCGAGCACCACGAATCCCCTGGTCCCGTCCGGGCGCTTGACGACCTCGACCCTGACTCCGTGCGCCGCGAACGCCTCCGCCAGCGCCGGGCCCTGGTAGGCGGTGTCCGCCCAGACCAGTTTCAGCAGGCGTCCGGGCTCGGCCATGAACCCCTCGAGCAGTTCCGGGGCGGCCACCGAATCGTGCACATTCGCGGCGGTGACGGTGACCTCCAGCAGCAGGCCGCCCGTGTCGGTCAGGATGTGGCGCTTGCGTCCGTCGCGGAGCTTGTTGCCGTCGGTCCCGCGCGTGGCGGTGGGGCAGGTCTCCGAGCCGTCCACCGACTGCGCGTCCATGATGCCCGCGCTCGGCTCGGCCGCCCGGCCCTCCCGCTCGCGCTGCAGGCGACGTAGCCGCTGGTAGAGCTCGCGCACGTATCCGTGGCGCGACCAGCGGCGGAAGAAGTCGTAGACCTTGCGCGGGGCCGGCAGGTCGACGGGCATCGCCCGCCACTTCGCGCCGTTGTCGACGACGTAGCGCACTGCGTCGACCATCTCACGGTGGCAGTGGGCCTCGGGGCGTCCGCCCCGGCCCTCCAACCAGGCCGGCACCGGCATCGAGGCCTTGACCTGGGCCCATTCTGCATCCGTCATGTCGGACGGGTAGTGCGGCGCGCGCCGCCCCGCCGCGATCGCCCCGTACTGGTGAACGAAGCAGTCACACGCCGGAGTGACCGAAGTGGCATCGCCCGGCACGGGAGTGGTGAACTGGTACGGCAACGGGCCTCCTGGGCCGGAGGGTTGGTCTCGACAACCGCACTCCTACCAAGAGGCCCGTTCCTCTACGCCCACCGAGCGGCCAGCACGAACGTTCGAGATTTCCTCAGAGAAATGATCTTTCGGAGCAGTCTGTCGCGGTGGACACCGTCACACCCCTGGCGGGATGGCGAACGGGTCGTACTCCTCGGGCATGAAGCAGCCGTAGTCCTGGAGTGGCTTCGGATCGTTCAGCACGATGTGCTTGCGCTCGCCCGCAGGTGAGAGTCCGTCTGGGCGGTCCAGAATCCGTTGGCCGGGGAGTCCGGTGGACGCTGGTACGTCGGCTGCGAGTCGACCGAAGCGGTCCAGCAGAGCCCACACAGCCTCGTAGACATCGCGGATGTCCTCGGCCGCCCTCTCCTCGGTGATTTCAGGGAAGGCTTCGCGGTACGCCGCACGGGCCGAAGCGACAAAACGCTCCGGATCGACGATCACCACGTCCTGGCGCATCCGAACGCTGATCGTCATACCCGCCGTCGGGACTGGCATCTCATCCACCGGCCCACGGTACTGCGTCGGAAGCGCGACCGACCGAGGCATTCACAACCCGACCCCACCGAACACCACCCGGTTCACCACCACGCTCTCACATTCCGGCTCAATGATGCGGAACGCCTCGCCTTGTACCACCACGCCACCGGGCGCGCCCCCGCCCCGCGGGACACGGAGCCCGACGCCATGGCGGCCATGGACGCGGACATGCAGCGCCTTCTCGACAAGATGCTCCCGCACCCCGCGTACATCTCGGACGTCGCCTGGAACGTGGTCGCGCACAACAATCCGTCCCGGGAGATGTACCCCTGGGTCTATGAGCGCAACATCATGAGGTGGGCCTTCCTCTACCCCGGCGCCCGCGAGCAGCTGGTCAACTGGAAGGAATCCTGGGCCGTCCCCTTCCTCGCCCAGATCCGCACCGCCGCCGCCCAGTACCCCGACAACGAGCAGTTGAAGAAGCTCGTCGCGGACATCCTGGAGGGCTGCCCCGAAGCCCAGGAACTGTGGGACCGGCACGATTTCTACGAGCACCCGGACGGCGACATCAGGCACATGCGAATCCCGCACGGCGGCGCCGGCGAGGTCCCCGTCCGCATCATGGCCCTGGCCCCGCTGCGCAACAGGCAGCTGCGGTTCATCGTCGCCTTCCACGGGGTCTGACTACCGGCCCGTGCGGTGTCGGTCCGAAGCATCGGCACCGCACCAGCAGCGCGCTGGCCTACAGAAGGCGGCGCCGGACCGGCGAATGGCGGAGCCCGCGGGCCGAGAGTAACGCGGAGGCGCCTCCGAAGAGCTTGCCGAAGCCTTCCGGGTCACGGAGCTGTAGCGCTGTTGGGCACGGCAGACGAGCTGCCGGCTGCCGGCTGCCGGTCGACCTTCCCTACGGCAAGCTGCCATGCGTCAGTTGACGATTGGGGTTGGCTTGCCGGAATTGTCGTGGGGCCACTTGCGTTCATTGTCGTGCCCAGGTGGTATGGAAGAGGTGGGTGGACCCCGGCGGCTCTTTCGCCAGGGTCCACCCACCTCTCATTCACTCGTTACGGCTGAACCGGGAACTCGCCTGCCTTGACGGCATCGACGAAGGTCTGGAACGCCGCAGGGGTGAACTCCAGGACCGGACCGTGTCGGTCCTGCTTGGTGTCGCGCACCGGGATGGCGCCAGCCGGGGTCCGGCCGACCTCGACGCAGTTGCCGTTCTCGCCGGCCGAGTAGCTGGACTTGGCCCAGCGGTAGCCGCCCTGGTCGAGGGTGGTGCCGTCTTGCATGGTCATCCTTCCAGTTGTCCCCAACTCGTCTTGTTCGTCAGGGTTGCCTGCAAGTATGACCGGGTCGCCGCCGGGTCGAGCGCCTGGGACATAAGGACCTCAAGCTGGCGGTTGCGACGGTTGAGATTCGAGAGACGGTCCGCAAATGTCAGGTTCTGCTCGGTGTAGACGACACCATCGCCAGGCAGGTCGCTGAACAGGTAGACGGCAAAGGAACCGGCTGCTCCGACGTGGTAGCCGGACTCCTCCGTGAGCACCTGGATCGTGACGTTGTCCAGCTCGCACACCGCGATCAGATGCTCCAGCTGGCCTCGCATCACTTCGGGGTCGCCGACGAGCATGCGCAGAGCGCCCGCGCCGATGATGAACCGGGCCTGCGGCGCCCTCTCCCCGAACAGCACCTGCTTGCGTAGCTCGGTGCGTTCGACGACCTTCTCGAGCGGCAGTGGATTGTTGGCTTTCATCAGGAAACGCTCGCGGGAGATGACCGCCTCGGTGTAAGCGGCAGTCTGCAACAACCCCGGCAGGATGTTGGGTTCCCAGTTCTTGATGAGCTTGGCCAGCCTCTCGGCCTCGACCAGGGCACTGAACGAGGGATGCATGTCCTCGTCCGTCCACCAGCCGTGCTCCTTGCTCTGTTTGGCCATCTCCCTGAGCGAGTTCGCGGTGGCCTGGTCCAGGTTGAACTGCGTGACCCACGAGTTCACATCGTGAACCTTGATGATGTTCCGACCGGTCTCCAGACGGCGGACGATCGCGGCCGACAGGCCGAGGGCGTCCCCGAGCTGCTCGCGGGTGAGCCGGTTGCGCTCACGGATTCTCCGCAGCCGGCTGCCAAGGAGATGCCGGAGGAACGGCACGCCGGCGGGGCGCTCGTCCTGCTCTTCGTTCGCGGCCTCTTCGTCCATGCCACACCCCTATCAGTCGTCACTGATGCCGCGTCAAGTCTGCTGCCCCTGCCCGGGAAGCGCCAGCAGCTCACAACCGTCAATTGACGGTGACGGCACCTGTTGCAATTCGGTTCCGAGTGCGAGACTGTAGCAGCGGACTCACCGTCAGTGGCCTGTGTCACGCTCTCGGTGATCCATCGCTATCGCCGTGCTCACCGGGGGTTTCCCATGAATGAGTCACTGCGCCCTGCCCCATACCTGGGCGCACCGTTAGCACCACGCCAGCCCCTTCGGTTGGTTCTGCACGTCGCCCCGACTCCGGAAGGCGCCGCCGCGACGCGGCGGGCCCTCCTCGTCGGCATCGGCCGTTGGGGTCTTCCTCTGCCCCCCGACCGGATCGAAGACGTCAAGCTGCTGGCCGGTGAGGTGATCGCCAACGCGGTCATCCACACCGGCAAGGCGGCGACCGTCGCTGCGATCTGGACCGGTACCGCGGTCCGCGTCGAAGTTGCCGACGAGAGCGATCAAATGCCTCTCGTGCAAGAGCACTTCGGCGAGGAGGTGACCAGCGGCCAGGGCCTCACCTTGGTCAAGGCTCTGTCCAATGCCTGGGGTGCGAAGGTCGACAAACGTACCGGCACGAAGGTCGTCTGGTTCGAATGCGGCCCTCGGCACGGGTTATCCGTGAGTCAACCCGAAGCCACGGTCGTGGCGATGCCGGATCGCCCGCACAACGAACCACGGTTGCAAGCCCCCCGTGCTCACGAGGCGCCGCCCAGGCCCCGGTCCGGGTGGATTCACCGCAGGGGCGTGGCGGCGGTGATCGCGGCCGGGCACGTCACCGTCGTCGGCTTGCTCAGCCAGGCCGCCATCCACGACGTGCCGAGCCAGTTCGCCGCCACCGGGCCCGTGTTCGCGCCGGACCTGCCGCCGGCCACCAGCACACTGCCTCACGTGACCGACGGCTCATAGTCCGCACCTGCACCCGGCGCCTCACTGCACCAGTGCCACGGCACACCAGAACGCCTGCCCCGAGTCGTGTTGGGGCGAGTTGCGGAAGAGCACCGCCCCGTCACAGGGGCGTGCAAGCTCACCGCCTCCAGGACCCCTTCGTGGCCGCCACAGGGAACACGGGGCTGGGCAGGCGTGTGAGCCCCGTACGACGGACCCGGCCCTGCTGACCTCTGCCTCCCGGAGCCCGCACGCCAGCAGGGCAGATGCCGCCTGCCCTGACGTCTCCTTTTCTTCTCCGGCAACGGGGCGGCCGGGCAGTTCCCCCTGCACTTCGGACGCTCGCCAGCGTGGACCGCGACCGCCGGAGCCACCAGCAGACGACTCCAACGACCAGGTACGGAGAGCACGATGACGACTGCCGCGATTGTCCCGACCACGCTCATACGCCAGGTGATCGAGGGCATGCGTTGGCTCGGCGGGCACACGCGTGACCCGGAGGCGACCTGGAGGGTGTGGGCGGAGGGCCGCGCGGTCCCCATCCCGGTCGGCAACGGCTTCGTCGTGGTACGGCTTCCGGAAGCATTGGGCCGAGCCGCCGTTCGTGCGTTGGCCGGCAACGCCCCCAGCCTCGTCGGGCCGGTGCTCGTCAACCGTTCGAAGGGCGTTGTCGAGGCCCTCGTGCCCACCGCCCCCGCGGTGTGGCAGGGCCCCGGTGCCGAGCTGCTCGACGGGAGCCGGTTGGAGATGCGGATGGTCAAGTGCCCTCCGCCTAGGGCGCGTATTCGGTCGTGATCAATCTGTGTGATTCACCTTCGCGGCGGGTCCTGATCCGGTAGACCGTGGTGTGTGACGCGAGCGCAACTGA
>NZ_JBIUYQ010000002.1:701637-822988 GCF_044744605.1 Kitasatospora sp. NPDC087271 | reverse complement strand
GATCCCTGCTCCGAAAAGCGAATCGACCGCAATCCAATAAAACGAACAAGCCGAATAGGAACCAAGCCGCGACAAGACGCGACCCAGCCCGAACCGGGAAGTGGTGTTTCGAAAGGATTGGCTACCGCGGGACCGTCCGCGCACATGCGTGTCCGGTGCTCCCTGCCAGGCAGCTCGAAGAACACTAGACCTCGGGCAAGGCCGAGTCAAGCGCCGGTTCCGCCTCGGTGGCGCTCTCTTCGGCCACCTCTTCCTCCACCTCCGCCTCCGCCTCCGCCTCCGCCTCCGCCGCCGGCAGGTGGAAGGCCAGGACGGCGACGTCGTCGTCGTGCTCGGAGGTCACGCCCATCGCCCGCAGGAGGCGGGCGCAGATCACCTCCGGGGCCCCGACCGCGCCGGTGAGGGTGCGGGCGAGGAGGTCGAGGCCCTCGTCGATGTCCTCGTCGCGGCGTTCGACCAGGCCGTCCGTATAGAGGACGCCGGTGGTCCCGGGCAGCAGGCGCAGGGTGTGCGAGACGTGGAGGCCGTCGCCGGTACCGAGCGGCGGGCCGTTCTGCTCCTCGCTGCGCAGGACCGTCCCGTCGGGGCAGCGCAGCAGTATGGGGAGGTGCCCGGCGGAGGCGTAGGAGAGGGTGCGGCGCTGCGGATCCCAGACGGCGTACGTGCAGGTGGCGATCTGGTTGGCGTCGATCTCCATGGCGAGGCCGTCGAGCAGGCGCATCACCTCGTGCGGGGGCAGGTCGAGCCGGGCGTAGGCGCGGACGGCGGTGCGCAGCTGGCCCATGACGGCGGCGGCGCGCAGGCCGCGCCCCATCACGTCGCCGATGACCAGGGCGGTTCGGCCGCCGTCGATGGCGATGACGTCGTACCAGTCGCCGCCGACGGCGGCCTCGGCGCCGCCGGGCTGGTAGGTGGCGGCGACCCTCAGGTCGGCCGGCTGGTCCAGCTTCTGCGGGAGGAGGCTGCGCTGGAGGGTGACGGCGGCCTCGCGCTGGCGGCGTTCGGCTTCGCGGAGCCGGGCGGCGGCGAGGACCTGGTCGGTGACCTCGGCGGCGAAGATCAGGACGCCGGCGGGCGGTCCCTCGGTGGAGGTGTCCCCGGTGTCGCCGGTGTCCCCGGTGTCGCCGGGGCCGAGCGGGACGCAGGAGACGTTGTAGTAGCGGTTGCCGGTGAGGCCCAGGATGCAGCGGGCCTTGACGCTGCGCGGACGGCCGCCGCGGATGACCTGGTCCATCAGGGCCAGGACGCCCATGGTGCCGAGTTCGGGGAGGGCTTCTCCGGCGGGCAGGCCGGTGGTGCGGTCTCCGAAGAGTTCGCGGTAGGCGCGGTTCGCGTAGCCGAGCTGGTGGAGCGGGCCGTAGGTGACGGCCACCGGGGCGGGGATCCGGTTGAGGACCTCGCGCAGGTTCTGGGGTTTGTGCAGGTCGAGGAGTTCGGCGGCGGTGGCCAGGTTGGTGGGGTCGCGGGGGCCTGGGACGACGACGCCGTCGGCGGAGGGCGCGCCCTCGTCGGTGCCGGCCCCGGTTGGCGGGGCGGCACGCCAAGGGACTCCGGTGAGCCGGGCGCTCCAGCGCATGAGGTTCAAACGACGGCCGCTTCCTCGATTTCCAGGCATATCATCACTTTTTGTGTGCGCATCAGCACACGGGGTAATGACTAGGTTGGGCTGATCCTGTCAGGCAAGGGCCCGATTCCGGAAGTCGCCCGCCCGGCGTGGCCGCCCGTTCCGCCCCGGCGCGGGGCACCGGGGCGCTCACCGCGGGGCGTCCGGACCGCCGTCGGGCCGCGGCCCGGACCCGGCCTCGAACTCCGGACGCGGATGCTCCGCCGCCCCCAGCGATACCACCTCCCGGGAGAACAGCCCGCCCAGCACCCAGTCCATCAGCACCCGCACCCGGCGCTCCGCGCTCGGCAGGCGCCGCAGGTGCCGGGCCCGGTGCAGCCACCAGGCCCGCCGCCCGGTGATCCGGCGGCCGCGCCGGGTGTGGGCGACGGCCCGGCGCAGGCCCAGTGAGGTCGAGCAGGCGGCGTGGCCCGGCCGGTACTCGGCGAGGCCCGGGGCGTGCGGTCCGGCGTCCAGGGCGACCACGATGTTCCGGGCGAGCAGCTCGGCCTGGGCGAAGGCGTGCTGGGCGTTGGGCGCGCAGGGCGCCCCGTCCGCGTCGGGGTCCGGTACGGCGGCGCAGTCCCCGGCCGCCCAGACGCCGGGCAGCGCGCGCCCGTCCGGGCCGACGGCTTGCAGGGTGGCGAGGCAGCGGACCCGGCCGAGGGTGTCCAGCGGCAGGTCGGTGTCACGCAGCAGCGGGGCCGGCCGCACCCCGGCCGTCCAGACCAGGGTGCGGGCACCGAAGCGGCTGCCGTCGGACAGGGCGACGACCCGGTCCGCGGCGGATGCCAGGGTGGTGCGCAACCGGATGTCGACGCCGCGTTCGCGGAGCTGGCCGAGGGTGTGCTCGGCCAGCTCCGGCGACTCCTCGGCCAGGATCCGGTCGGTGGCCTCGACCAGGACCCAGCGCAGGTCCTCGGGGCGGACGTTGTGGTAGCCGCGCACCGCGGTCCGGGCCATGTCCTCCAGTTCGGCGAGCGCGCCGACGCCCGCGTACCCGGCGCCGACGAAGACGAAGGTGAGCGCGGCCTGGCGCAGGGCCGGGTCGCGGGTGGCGGAGGCGAGGTCGAGCTGTTCCAGGACGTGGTTGCGCAGGCCCACGGCCTCGCCGACGGTGGAGAAGCCGCGGCCGTGTTCGGCCAGACCGGGCACCGGCGCCGTCCGGGAGACCGAGCCGGGCGCCACCACCAGGACGTCGTAGGGGAGTTCGATCGGCGCGGCGGCCTCTCCGGGGCCCGCGGCGTCGGCGAAGGCGCGGCGGGCGGCGTGTTCGATCCGGGTGATCCGGGCGGTCAGCACCCGGCAGTCCGGCAGGGCCCGGCGGAGCGGGACGACCACGTGCCGGGGGTCGATCGAGCCAGCCGCGACCTCGGCCAGCAGCGGGTGGTAGGTGAAGTAGGCCTGGGGCTCGACGACGGTGATCTCGACCTCGCCGCGTCGCAGCCGTTCCCGCAGGCCGCGCTGGAGGTGCAGCGCGGTGGCCATCCCGGCGCAGCCTCCGCCGGCGATCAGGATTCTGATGGTGCACCTCCTGCCGATTGGCGCTTCCTCCCGGCCCCGCGGCCGGGGGTGTCCCCCCTCGCGCCCCCCTATGAAGGACCGGCAGGGGCGGTCTTGTCCACAGTCCGTACCGCGCCGGATGTGACGGAAGTCGACGGGTGGGGCCAGTTGTGCTGCCCGGGCGACTTTCTGACGGACTTTCGGCCGCGAACGGGCGTGAACTATGGTCGGATTGTGTGCCGGAGCGGTTACCGCCATGACAATCGGCGGCGACGCACCGTGGAGCGGCCACTACGGCCAGTTCCAGCGTTGGCTCGAGAACCCGACTGCGGGACAGTCATCCGGGGAAGGGTAGTTCCCGGACAAGGCCCCGGACGGTGCCGACGCGCCGAGCCGGACGCGAGCCGGCCCGGAGGCACGAACCGTGGTCACAAAACGGGACGGGCGGCAACGAGCGATGGGTCATCAGGTCATTTCTGACGGGCTGAGCTGCACCGGGGGGTGCAGGGGCGGGCGACGACAGGGTCCGGGTTCGGGCGCCTGCGGGGGAGAGTTGGGATGATGGAGCAGGAGCAGGTGTTGGGGCGAACGGGAACACCGCACGCCGGCCAGGGCATGGTGCCGGAACAGCGCGGCCCGGTGGACCTGCCACCGGAGGTCGGGGCCGCCTATCCGGGCGTCCCCTACCGGGTGGAGCCACCACCGGCCACCGTGCACGTCCCCGGGGCCCGACTACGGGTGGACGCCCGGCGGAATCTGGAGAGCGTGCTGCGGGCCGCCCGCGAGGTGTTCGGCGAGTTCGGCTACGGCGCGCCGATGGAGGAGGTCGCGCGCCGGGCCGGGGTCGGCGTCGGGACGGTCTACCGGCGCTTCCCGAGCAAGGAGGTGCTGGTCCAGCGGATCGCCGCCGAGGAGGTGGCCTGGCTGACCGCGCAGGCGCGGGAGTCGCTGTACGGCGGCGGCGGGGCCTGGGAGTCGCTGGCCGGCTACCTGGCCCGGGCGGTCAGCACCGGCGCCGGGCGGCTGCTGCCGCCGGAGGCGTTCCGGTACGCGGAGGAGCTGGGCCGGGTGCCCGAGCAGCGGGTGCCCGAACCGGCCGCCGTCCGGTTCGACCTGCGCGGCGAGGACGCGCAGAACGGTGCGGCCGTCGAGCCGTCGGCGGCCGACGCCGATCCCCGGCTGCTGCTGCAACTGCTGGCCGCCCTGGTCGCCCGGGCCGGCGCGGCCGGCGAACTGCGGCCGGGCGTCACGGTGTCGGACGTCGTGCTGGTGCTGACCGCCTCGGTGCCGGTGCACGCGGCCCGCACCGCGCCGACCACGGCCGGCTTCTCGGCCGGGGTGCAGCAGGCGGAGGGGCAGCCGACCGCGGGCCCCTCGGACCGGCTGCTGGAGATCCTGCTGGACGGCCTGCGGGCACGCTGACGCGCCACCACGGGCGCGGCCCCCGCAGGTGGCGGGGACGGGAGTTGGACGGGAGACCGGCGCGCGGACCAGTCACGCGCGCCGGGTGCGGGCGGTACGCAACCACCCGCCCTGTGCTGGCCGAACACATCCGCGACGGCTCCTCGGAAGAGTGGGTCCCGGCCGGTCCGGCTACCGCCCCTCTCTGCGCTATGCCATCCTTTGCCCGTGGTTGGAGCCAATGTCCCGATGCGCGCCCTTCGCGCGCCCTCGGCGCCGTACAGCGCGGAGCCGTGCGCCCACGCGCTCCCGCGCGCCCTGCCACACTGCGGGGGCTGTCGTGGAATCTGGGGTCCGTTGTGAGCGCCGAGGAACAGAACGACTACGGGTACGGCCTCGACTTCGGCCCGTCCGGAGGCTTGACCGGGGGACTGGCCGACGGCTCGTCCGGCAGTACGTCCAGTACGTCCAGTACGTCCAGTACGTCCGAAGGCCCCGCCACGGCCTCCGGCGGCCCGGCCCAAGTACCCGGCGCCGCACCGGGTTCGGCCACCGGCCCGACCGCCGGACACGTGCCCGACCAGGCGGGCATGCCCAGCCGCGAGTCCCTCTCCGCCTCCGCCGCCGCGCTGCCACCCGGACGGGTGCCCGGCCAGGCCCCGGCCGGCCGGGGCGGCGTCGCCCCCGAGGCGTTCGTCGGCGCCGGCCGCCCCGCCCGCCCCACCGTGCCCGCCCCCGCCGACCCGGTCGACGGCGAGCGCCCGGCCTCCGACGCCGAGTTGACCGCCCGGGTCCGGGCCGGCGACGACACCGCGTACGAGGAGATCTACCGCCGGCACGCCGACTCGGTGCGCCGCTACGCCCGCACCTGCTGCCGGGACAGCTTCACCGCGGAAGACCTCGCCGGCGAGGTCTTCGCCCGCACCCTGCAAGCCCTGAGGGCGGGCAAGGGCCCGGAGTTCGCCGTCCGCGCCTACCTGCTGACCGCCGTCCGCAACGTCGCCGCCGCCTGGACCCGCAGCGAGCGGCGCGAGCAACTCGTCGACGACTTCAGCGTGTTCGCCCAGACCTCGGCCGCCGTCGTCGACCTCGACCTGGCCGACCCCGGCGCCGATGCCTGGGCGATGGCCATGGCCGACCAGCGCATGGTCATGCAGGCCTACGCCGAACTGCCCGAGGACGACCGGGTGGTGCTCTGGCACACCGAGGTCGAGCGGGAGTCCCCGAAGACCGTCGCCGTGATGCTCGGCAAGACCGCCAACGCCACCGCCGTCCAGGCCCACCGGGCCCGCGACCGGCTCGCCGCCGCCTTCCTCCAGGCGCACGTCTCCGGCAGCCAGGACCGCACCTGCGAGGCGTACGCCAACCGGCTCGGCGCGTACGCGCGCGGATCGCTGCGCAAGCGGGCCTCGGCGGAGGTCGGACGGCACCTCCAGGGGTGCGACCGCTGCACGGCCGCCTGCCTCGAACTCACCGAGATCAACACCGGCCTGCGCGCGCTGCTGCCCGGCGGCGTGCTCGTCTGGATCGGGGTCGGCGGGTTCGGCGCCGCCGCAGCGGCCGTCGGCGGGGTCGCCGCGGTCGGCGGTGCGGCTGCGGGCACCGCGGCGGCCACCTCCGGAACCGCGGGAGCCTCTTCGGGTGCGGGTGCAGCGGGTGCGGGCGCCGGTGCGGCCTCCGGCGGAGGCGGGGCCGGAGCCGGCGCCGCGGCCGGCGAGGGCCTGGGCACCGCTGCCAAGGCCGGGATCGCCGCCGCCGTCGCGGTGGCCGCAGCCGCCGTCGCCGCGTACGCGCTCACCGGCTCGCCCGAACCCAAGCCCCCCACGGCCGCGCCCCCCGCCGCCGTCGCCCCCGCCACCCCCCGGCCGCAGGCCCCCGCACCCGGGCCGCCCGCGCCCGCCGACCCGGCGCCCAGCAGCACCGCGGCCGCCCCGGCACCGTCCGAGCCGAGCCCGAGCCCGAGCGCGACGCCGGTCACCCGGTCGACGCCCGCCCCGGCAGCCGCCCAGACCACGACGAAGGCCGCGTCGCCGGTCACGCCGAGCTCGACGACGCCCAAGCGGACCCCCACGCCGCCGCCGGCCCCGGACGTCCCCGCCGTGCCGACGCCCAGCGTGCCGCCGCTGCCCACGCCCGAGCCGCCGGTCGTCCCCGTCGTGCCCACGCCCACCGTGCCGCCGCTGCCCACCCCGACGGTCACCCCGCCCTCGCCGCCCGCGCCCACCGACTTCTGGGCCGACTCACTGCCCGTGGTCAAGCCCGGCAACAACCGGGTGCCGCCGCCCGGCCCCAGCATCCGGCAGAAGGGCAGCGACTGGTTCTGGCAGCACGACAGCGCCTGGATCGGCGGCGAACGCCACGGGCACGCCATCACCGTGCACGCCCCGGCGACCACCCTGATCGACCTCAACCGCAGTTGCACGTCCTTCGACGCGGTCGCCGGAGTCGACGACGCCACGCTCTCGCCGGGCGGCGTGGTCTTCTCCGTCCAGGGCGGCGACGGCGGCACCCTGTGGCGCTCCCTCCCGCTCGCCGCGGGGGACGACGCGGTACCGGTGCACGTACCGCTGGCCGGGCAGAAGTCGATCCGGCTGGTGGTCACCCCGGTGCACGGGATCTGGTCGGCGCTCAACGTGGCGGACTGGGCCGAGGCCCGCTTCAGGTGTTCCTGAAACGGGCCCCGGCGGGGGCTGCGTGGGGTGGGACCCACACGGGGTGGGGCTTGTGCGGGGGTGGGCCTGTGCGGGGTCAGATCGCGCAGGAGCCGTCCGCGCAGGCCTCCCCCGCCGGGGCGACCTGCACCGGCGCCGGGCGGGTCTCGCCGATCTCGGCGGCGACCTGCTCCAGCACCTTGCGGAAGGTCTCGGCGTCCTGGCCGCCCTGCACCGCCCACTTGCCCTCGAACACGAAGGTCGGCACGGCGGTGATGCCCAGCTCCCGGGCCTCGGCCAGCTGCGCGCTCACCTCGGTGGCGCCCTCGTCGCCCGCCAGGTAGGCGGTCACCCGCGCCCGGTCCAGGCCGGCTGCCACGGCGACGTCGGTCAGCGCGGCGCGGTCGCCGACGTCGACACCGTCGGTGAAGTGCGCCTTCAGCAGCTCCTCCTTCAGCCGCCCCTGGACGGCCGCGCCGTACTCGGTCTCGGCGAGGTGCAGCAGGCGGTGGCCCAGGAAGGTGTTGGCGTGCAGCGCGGCGTCGAAGTCGTACGTGATGCCCTCGGCGCGGCCCAGCTCGGCCACCCGCGCGTCCATCGCCACCGACTGCGGGCCGTAGCGCTCGGCCAGCCACGCGCGGTGCGGGCTCGCCGTCGCCGGCGCGTCCGGGACCAGCTGGTACGGCCGGTAGACCACCTCGACGCCCTCCTTGCCGGCGAAGCCCTCCAGGGCCTGCTCGAAGCGGCGCTTACCGATGTAGCACCACGGGCAGGCGATGTCGGACCAGATCTCGACCTTCATGAGGGGACTCCAGGGGTGGGGCGGGGACGGGTATCGGGATAGGTGAACGATGAACCATCTCGGTACATTCCCGGCACCCCGGTCAGCTTCCCTGGTCAGCGACGCCCTGACCCGGGCTGGTCAGCGCCCCGACCCCGCCCCGGATCAGCCTTCCGCGGGCGCCGGGACCACCAGCACCGGGCACGCCGCGTGGTGCACCGCCGCCGAACTCACCGAGCCCAGTAGCAACCGCGCGAACCCCCCGTTCCCCCGCGTGCCGAGCACCAGCGTGTGCTGCCGGGTCGAGGCCTCCAGCAGCACCTCGATCACGTTGCCCAGCACCACGTGCAGCGACATCTCCCCCGCGTACGGCCGGGAACGCTGCCCCTGCACGGCCACCACCGCCCGGCGCAGCCCGTCCGCCATGCTCTCCACCAGCGTCTCGACGCTCTCCTGCACCAGCTCCGCCATCCCCGGCGGGTAGCCGGCCGGCGCCGGGTTCACCACGGCCAGCACGTACAGCGGTAGCCCGAACGACTCCGCCTCGGTCATCGCCCGGTCCAGCGCCCACAGCGACCCGTCCGACCCGTCGCAGGCCGCCAGTACCCCCGGCGGGCGCCCCGTCGGCGGCCGCCCCGACACCGACAGCACGACGGGAACGGACTGCTCCGGGCTCACGCTGGCCACCACGGCTCTCCTCACCGACGGACTCGTTGCCCGCCATCATCACCTGCCCCGGCTCCCGGACCCCGCCGCCCGGCCGGGCGCGGCGCCCGGAGGGGGTCAGGAGGGACGGACGGGGCCGAGGGCCGGGGGTTGGGCCAGGGGAAGGCCGGTCCAGCAGGCTCCGTGGCGGCGGGCGCGGATGCGGCGGAGCCAGAGTTCGGTGGAGACCAGGTCAGCGAGGCCCGCCAGGGCGGCCGGGGAGAGGGGGGTGGCGGGGTCGGCGAGGCCGGCGCGGACGGCGGGGAGGTCGATGAGGCCGGCTTCGGCGAGGAGGGGGGCGTCGAAGAGTTCGGCGAGGCCGTCGGCGGCGAGGCGCAGGCCGGCCCGGGCGGGGGCGGTGCGGTCGGGGCGGGGGCCGCGGCCCCAGTCGGGGGGCAGGTCGGTGCGGCCGGCGCCGGTGAGGACGGCGTGCAGGAGGGCGTGCCGGGCTCCGGGTTGGAGGCGGACATCGTCGGGGAGCAGGCGGGCGGCGCGGACCACCTGGTTGTCGAGGAACGGCGCGTGCAGCCGCTGGCCGGGCTGTTCGGCGGCGTGGACGAGGGTGCGGTAGGAGCGCGCGTGACGGTAGAGGGCGTGCCGGGCACGGTGTGCGCCCGGGCGTTCGTCGGGCGCCGGTCTGCGCGCTGCCAGTCGCAGCCGGAGGGCGACGGAGGAGAGCGCCTCGTCGGAGAGCCAGCGGGCGGCCGGGCCGGGGACGCACCAGGCGAGGTCGCCGGCCGAACGGTCGCCCGCCGTACGGCCGCCGCCCGGGAGGTGGCGGGCCGTCAACTTGGCGGCGGCGTCGTCCAGCGCCTCGGCGTAGCGGACCCGGGAGAGCCGGTGGGCGGCCCGGACCACGGTGAGCGGGGTGCGCAGCGCACCGGCCAGGACGCCGACGACGGCCCGGTCGGCACCGGCCAGCGCGGCGACCGGGGGCAGCAGTTCGCGCGGGCGGCCGGCCCGGATGAGGTCGGCGAGCCGGGCCGGGTGGCCGTCGAGGACCTGGCGGGCACCGTAGCCGGTGAGGTGGTCGGTGCCGCCGGCGTCGAAGCGGGCCTCGGCACGGGCGGCGGCGACGAGTTCGGGCCCGGGCTCGTCGGTGAGCCGGCCGGGCGGTGCGTCGGCGTGCAGTCCGGCGTACGGGAGGGTGTCGGGGCCGGGGTGGAGCACGGTGTGCCGCAGCCGGGGGGTGTCGGGGGCGAGCGCGAGGGTGGTGGGGGGTTCGGTCTCGCCGAGCGTGACGGCGGCCAACTGTTCCGGGGTGGAGGGTTCTTGGGCGGCGACGCGGGCCCAGGAGCCCTTGACCGCGCCGTTCCTGGCCCCGGCGCCGACGGCCGGCAGGCGCTCCGGGCCCGTGCTCGCGGGCACCGGCGGCAGCGGCACGGCGGCGGCGAGCAGGGCGACGGTGGCGGAGGCGGTGCCGTAGGAGAGGTCGACGCCGAGCCGGGCGCGGCCGGCCGGGCCCCGCGCGGTGGCGGGCGCGGTGGTGCGGACCCGGGAGCGGACGGACTCCAGCAGTGCGCGGGTGAGTTCGCGGACGGCGGGCGCCTCGTCGCGCGGCTGCTCCCGGACGGCGGGGTCGTCGTAGGCGGAGAGGTAGGGGTGGCCACTGCGGATGGCGAGCACGTGGCCGGGCGGCACCCGCTGGACGCCCAGGTACGGGGTGCCGGCGCCGAGGGCCTCGGGCGATTCGGGGCAGGCGAGCCGGGCGGCGAGGTGGCCGGTGTCCAGCGGGGCGCCGACCAGGTCGGCGAGCGGGAGGGCGGCGGTGGCGTACGCGGTGCCGCCGGCCCAGGGGGTGTGGAAGACCGGCTGGGCGCCGGCCAGGTCGGTGAGCAGCAGGGTGGAGCGGGTGCCGGTGCGCAGGACGGCGGTGTAGCTGCCGGGCCAGGCGGTGAGGTGGCGGACGGCGCCGCCGCGGGCGGCGGCGAGGCCGGCTGCGAGTTCCGCGTCGGTGGCGCCGCAGTGGCCGAGGACGGCGAGGCGCAGGGTGGCGGGGGTGTCCTCGACGGGGTCGGGGGCGGTGGGGCCGGTGGTGACCGCGGCGGGGGCGCCGGGGCGGAGGGTGGCGAGGCGGATCTCCTCGGGGCGCCAGTCCCCGACGGCCCAGAGCGGGTTGGGTCCGGTCCACAGGGGGCGCGCGGCGATCGGTGCGACCGTACCGAGTGCCTCGTGCGCTGGTGCGCCCGCCCGGGGCGTGCCCGTGCTCCAGCCCGTCAGCCACCGCATCGCGCCTCCACCGGACGAGGACCTGCACCCGTACGGCGCTTCCGCCGCCGGGCGGCTCCTCGCCGGTCCGCGGTGTGCCGTGGCGGCCGCCCCGGGTACCGGCGCGCCGTCAGGAGACATCGTGCCACCGGTTGGCGCTCCCGTGGCCCGTGTTGCCGGTTCCGGTTCCGCCGGTGGTCCCGGTGCGGGGCGGTTCCGGGCCCGGCGGCGATCCCGTTGCGGGCAACGGGTGTTGACGTGTTCGCGTGGTCCGCGGGGCGGGCCGGGCCTTCCCCTCCCCGGCCCGGACCGCCCCCCGCGCCGCCTTTGGCATGGGCATCGCGAGATGGCCGAAAGGCGTCGCCCAGCCCGGGAGGGCATCCGCATGCCCTCCCGGACTCAGCCGCCGCCCGCGGGGATTGAGGCGGCGGCGTCCCCCGGCCCGCCGGGTCCTCGACGGCGGGCCGACCCACGACCACCAGCGAATCGCCGACCAGCCGGTCGAGCCAGGGGGCACGGCCGGGCGCACGTGAACACAGGACCGGAGCACGACGCTCCGGCGCGCGGCACCCCCGGCCCGATCCGAGTGGTCCGGACCAACCCCGGCGAGGAGCCGGCGCCGCACCGCCGGGTGCACGATCCCGCCATCCGGAATGCGGCCTCTTAACCGTCGGAACGCGTCCGACTACTCTAGGTACAGCAGCTACGGCCCGGTGCCGCCCGGGCCCCGAGCACAAGGCCGCAGGAGGTGCCGCCGCCACCATGACCGTCAGCCCACGAGGACCGAACGAACGGCTCGGCACGCTCCTGACCCTCGCCCAGATCAGCAACGCCGGACTGGCCCGCCGGGTCAACGACCTGGGCGCCCAGCGCGGGCTGACCCTGCGGTACGACAAGACCTCGGTGGCCCGCTGGGTCAGCAAGGGCATGGTCCCGCAGGGTCCCGTCCCGCACCTGATCGCCACCGCGATCGGCGGCAAGCTCGGCCGCCCGGTGCCGCTGGAGGAGATCGGCCTCGGCGACACCGACCCGGCCCCCGAACTCGGCCTGGCCTTCCCGCGCGACGTCGCCGAGGCGGTCCGCTCCGCCACCGACCTGTGGCGGGTCGACCTCGACCTGCGCCGCGGCCCCGGCGGCGGCCGCTGGAGCGACAGCCTGGCCGGCACCTTCTCGGTCGCCGCCTACGCGACGCCGGTGTCCCGCTGGCTGATCACCCCGGCGGACGGTTCGGTCGCCCGGGAGGCACCGCGTGCGCCCAGTGAGGCGTCCTCCTACCGGGTCGGCCACTCGGACGCCGCCAAGCTCCGCGAGGCCGCCCAGGAGGCCCGCCGCTGGGACTCCAAGTACGGCGGCGGGGACTGGCGCTCGTCGATGGTGCCGGAGTGCCTGCGGGTGGAGGCGGCCCCGCTGCTGCTGGCCTCGTACAGCGACACCGTCGGCCGGGCGCTGTTCGGCGCGACCGCCGAACTGACCAGGCTGGCCGGGTGGATGGCCTTCGACACCGGGCAGCACGAGGCCGCCCAGCGCTACTACATCCAGGCCCTGCGGCTCGCCCGGGCCGCCGCCGACGTGCCGCTCGGCGGCTACGTGCTCGCCTCGATGAGCCTCCAGGCCGGCTACCGGGGCTTCGCCGAGGAGGCGGTGGACCTCGCCCAGGCCGCCCTGGAGCGCAACCGGGGCCTGGCCACCGCCCGGACGATGAGCTTCTTCCACCTGGTGGAGGCCCGGGCCCAGGCCAAGGCCCGCAACGCGGCGGCGTGCGCGACGGCGCTCGGCGCGGCGGAGAGCGCACTCGAACGGGCCCGCGCCGGGGATCCCGATCCGGCGTGGATCGACTTCTACGCCTACGACCGGCTCGCCGCCGACGCCGCCGAGTGCTTCCGCGACCTCGGAGTGCCCTCCAAGGTCCGCCAGTTCACCCGCGAGGCACTGGCCAAGCCCACCGAGGGCTTCGTCCGCTCGCACGGACTGCGACTGGTGGTCTCGGCGATGGCCGAGGCCGAGGCCGGCAACCTGGACGCCGCGGTCGCCGCCGGCGAGCGCGCCGTCGAGGTGGCCGGCCGGATCTCCTCCCAGCGCAGCCGGGAGTACGTGGTGGAGATGCTGCGCCGCCTGGAGCCCTTCCAGGGCGAGCGCCGTGTCCGGGAGCTGACCGAACGGGCCCGCGCGGTCCTGGTCGCCCCGGCGTGACCGGGGGCGTGCCCGGCGGCAGTTGAGGTGCACCGGCGAGAGGGGCCCGGGCGCCCAGGTACGGCACCGCCACCTGGGCCCGGGCGCCCTCGACCGGTCCCGCCCGGCGTGGCAGCATCGGCGGCGGGGGAGCCGGGCGGACTGCGAGGAGCGGGCGGTGGCGTACGACTTCGACGTGCTGGTGGTGGGCGGCGGGATCGTCGGCCTCGCCACCGCGTACGCGCTGACCCGGGCCCGGCCGGGGCTGCGGCTCGCGGTGCTGGAGAAGGAGCCCGGCTTCGCCGCCCACCAGACCGGGCGCAACAGCGGGGTGATCCACAGCGGCGTCTACTACCGGCCGGGCTCGTACAAGGCCCGGTACGCGGTGGCGGGCGCCGCCGAGCTGGTGGCGTTCTGCCGCGAGCAGGGCGTCCCGCACGAGGTCACCGGCAAGCTGATCGTGGCCACCGGCACGGAGGAACTGCCCCGGCTGGCGGCGCTGGCCGAGCGCGGGCGGGCGAACGGCATCCCCGTCACCGAGGTGGACCGGGCCGGGATCGCCCGGTACGAGCCGCAGGTCACCGGGGTGGCGGGGCTGCACGTCGGCACGACCGGCGTCTGCGACTTCCCGGCCGTCGCCACCGCCTACGCCCGGCTGGCCCGGGAGGCGGGTGCGGAGCTCCGGCTCGGCTGCGAGCTGCGGGCGGTGGCCCGGCGGGCGGACGGCGTGACGGTGCAGACCTCCACCGGGGAGCTGCGCTGCCAGGTGCTGGTGAACTGCGCCGGGCTGCACAGCGACCGGATCGCCCGGCTGGCCGGGGACGAGCCCGGGGTGCGGATCGTGCCATTCCGCGGCGAGTACTACGAACTGGCCGAGGGGCGACGGGACTTGGTGCGCGGCCTGGTCTACCCGGTGCCCGACCCGGCCTTCCCGTTCCTCGGCGTGCACCTCACCCGGGGCATCCACGGGGACGTGCACGTCGGCCCGAACGCGGTGCCCGCGCTGGCCCGCGAGGGCTACGACTGGCGCACCGTGCGCCCGCGCGACCTGGCCGGGACACTGGCCTTCCCCGGCGCCTGGCGGATCGCCCGGCGGCACTGGCGCCAGGAGGTGGGCGAGTTGCACCGCTCGCTGTCGAAGCGGGCGTTCACCGCCGCCGTGCGGCGGCTGCTGCCCGCCGTCGCCCCCGAGGACCTGGTGCCGGCCTGCGCCGGGGTCCGGGCCCAGGCCGTGGCCCGGGACGGCTCGCTGCTGGACGACTTCGCCTTCGCCGGTTTCGACCCGGCCGACCCGCGCTCCCCGCGCCGCGCGGTGCACGTGCTGAACGCCCCCTCCCCCGCCGCCACGGCCTCGCTGCCGATCGGCCGCGAGGTGGCCCGCCGGGCGCTGGCGGCACTGGAGGCCGGCGGATGAGCCCGGTCACAGCACCTTCGGGAGGGGCCCGGGGGCCCCGTAGACTCGGGGAACTGTGACTGCCACCGCCCCGATCCCCCAGCCCTCGCCGTCCGCCCGGTTGTCCGCCGCACCGGCCGGCTACCCCGCGCCGATGTACCCGCACAAGGCCACCGAGGCCCAGCACCGCGAGCGGCGCATCCGCAGCTTCCAGCCGCGCCGGGGCCGGATGACCAACGCCCAGGCGGGCGCCCTGGACCGGGGCTGGGAGGCGTACGGCATACCGATCGACGGCAGCCCGCTCGACCTGCGGGAGCTGTTCGGCGAGCTGCCGGTCACCCTGGAGATCGGCTTCGGCATGGGCGAGACCACGGCCGCCATGGCCGCCGCCGACCCGGCCATGGGCATCCTCGCCGCCGACGTCCACACCCCCGGCCACGGCAACCTGCTCGGCCTGCTGGAGCGCGACCGCTCGCGGAACGTGCGGCCGGCCGCCGGCGACGCCGTGATCCTGCTGCGCGACATGCTGGCGGACGCCTCGCTGGCCGGCCTGCGGGTCTACTTCGCCGACCCGTGGCCCAAGCCCAAGCACCACAAGCGCCGGCTGGTCCAGCCGTCCTTCCTGGAACTCGTGCTGCCCCGGCTCGCCCCCGGCGCCCTGGTGCACTGCGCGACCGACTGGGAGCCGTACGCGGAGCAGATGCTGGCCGTGCTGTCCGCCTCGCCGGAGCTGGAGAACCTGCACCCCGAGGGTGACGGCAGCGGCTGGCTGGAGCCCGCGGACCACCCGGACGGCAGCATCCCCGGCTACGCGCCGAGGCCGGACTGGCGCCCGGTCACCAAGTTCGAACGGGCCGGGCTGGCCAAGGGGCACGTCGTCCACGACCTGCTGTTCCGCCGCCGCTGAGCCGCCGTCGGCCGTTCGAACAGGCCACCGCGCGATGACCGGGGGGCCGTTCCCCGGACGGACGGTTCGTCCCGAGTCCTCCCGGCGGGCGGGTGCGGTGGCCTACCCTGTGCCGCATGGGCAGCCCGGCCGGCGGCGGGTCCCGGGCCACCGTCCAGGCCGCCGCTGACGCACCGGAGACGGTCCCGCGCACCGGCGACACCCGGACCATCCCGGGGCCCCGGAGGCGCCGGGCCCACCGCCTCGCGCCCTGGGCCGGCCCCGCGTCACCGCCGCCGGCCGGAGCCGTCGCACCGCCCCGGCGCGGCCGCTCGGTGGCGGTCTCCTCCGTCACCGCCACCGCCGTACTGACCCTGGCCGGCTGCGGGGTGCTGATCCTGCACCTGGTCCAGCGGCAGACCGGCACCGTCGGGCTGCTGGTCGGCGTCGGCCTGGCGATGGTGCCGCTGCCGTTCGTGCTCGGCGCCCTGGCCTGGCTCAACCTGACCGCCCGGGTGCCACTGCGGCACACCGTGTTCTGCCTCGCCTGGGGCGCCTGCGCGGCCACCACCGTCGCCATCGTGGCCAACAACTGGACCGCCAGCTACCTGACTTCGCACCAGGGCCCGCTCGGCGAACTGCTGGGCGCCGGCATCGCCACCCCGCTGATCGAGGAGACCGCCAAGGCCACCGCCCTGCTGGTGCTGCTGCTGCCGCTCGGCCAGCGGCTGCGCTGCCACGGCCGCCGCACCGGCCGCCCCTGCGCGCCGCTGCTGCACCGGCTGCCGGCCCCCCGGCTCCCCCGGACGTACGCCCGCCGCCCGGCCGGTCCGCACGCCCGGGGCCGGCTGCGGCTGCGCCCGTACCTGCGCCCGCTGCCGTACCTGCGCCCGGCCCCGCCCTCCGGCGGCGGCCCGCACCGCCGCTCCCGGCCCCGCACCCTGGCGGCCGGGGTGGTGCTGGGCGGGATGACCGCCTGCGGCTTCGCCTTCACCGAGAACGCCCTCTACCTGGGCCGGGCGTTCACCACCGACCAGCGGCAGCGGCTGGACAGCATCGGCCTCGGCGATCCGCCCAGCCTGCGCGACTTCGACGGCACCGTGCAGACCTTCGTGCTGCGCGCCCTGCTCTCCCCCTTCGCGCACCCGCTGTTCACCGCGCTCACCGGGATCGGCCTGGCCGTCGCCCTGACCACCGGGCGGCGCTGGCTGGCCCGGCTGGCCGCGCCGACCGGGCTGCTGCTGGCGATGGCGCTGCACGGCACCTGGAACGCCGCCGCCGACCTCGGCACGGACGGCTTCCTGGCGGTGTACGGGGCACTGATGGTGCCCTGCTTCGCCGCGCTGGTCTGCTTCGCGGCCTGGGCCAGGTCCCGGGCGTCCCGGCACGCCGCCCGGCGCGGCAGGCGCTCTGCCGGGGTGGTCTGAAGAACCGATTTCCCATCTCGGCGACTTCCCCGTATCGTTGTGCTCACCGACGCGGGGTGGAGCAGCTCGGTAGCTCGCTGGGCTCATAACCCAGAGGTCGCAGGTTCAAATCCTGTCCCCGCTACTCAGTAGCAACGAAGGGCCCGGAGGATTCGTCCTCCGGGCCCTTCGCGTTCCCCGGCACGGCGAAGGAACGTTCTGCCGCGAAGCCGCAACGGACCTGGGCCCCCGTCAGCGGAGACCGCCCGAACGACGGCGGCCTGGCGGGCCGCCCGCCGGGCCGCCGATAAATCCGTTGCCCTCCGGGCGATGGGCTGCCTATCGTGGCGGCACACTGAAGGGAGGTGATCCTGAATTGAGTTCCATCAGGATGCGTGAGGTGGCTGCTCGCTAGAGCCGCCCCTGCCTGCGCGGGGTGAGGCCTGAGGCCTCCGGCAGGCGAAATCCATAGCAGTCACCCGGCCCGCAGGCTCACCGGTACATCCCCGGTGCCTCGGCGCCAGGCCAGTGCACGGGCCGGCGCGGAGGAGCAGCCTGCGGGCTGTCTGCGTTCTCCACCGCTCTCCGGTGTCTTCCGCCGCTCTTCGCCGTCACCCGCGCCCCGTCCGGGGCGCCCCCGCGTCGTTCGCGTGGTGGGGCCGCAGCGCTAGAGTCGGCGCGGGTTCCGGAGCGGAGCCGCGCAGGCACAGGGGGTAGGCGATGGCGAAGGCCCGGCGGCGGAGCGGCACGACGCCCCTGCGGACGGCCCGGTGGGCCGCGACCGGGGTGCTGGCCGGGACGGGCCTGCTCGGGCTGCTGCTCTTCTCGCTCGGCCGGGAGCAGGCCTGGCAGGCGTTCGGCGGCGGGCTGGTGGTGGCCGGGGCCTCGACGGTGCTCGGCGGCGCGCTCGGCTTCCTGTTCGGGGTGCCCCGGGTGCGCAGCGGCAGCGGCGAGCCGCAGGGCTCGTACGCCCCGAACACCAACCTGGAGCAGGTGTCCGACTGGCTGACCAAGGTGCTGCTGGGCGTCGGGCTGACCCAGCTCGGCTCGCTCGGCGAGCGGCTGCACCAGCTCGGCACCGCGCTGGCCCCCGCACTGGGCGGGGGGGACGCCGCGGTGCCGTTCGCGGCGGCACTGGTGCTGTACTTCGTGGTCTTCGGCTTCCTGGCCGGCTGGCTGGTGACCAGGCTCGCGCTGCCGCAGGTGCTGACCGACGCCGACCAGGCCCTGGACCTCTTCCTCGCCGGGCAGGACCGCGACCGGCGGGGCGACAAGGTGGGCGCCGACGACCTGCGGGTCCGGGCGATGCAGCAGCTCGGCCTGCTGGGGGGCAGCGCGGAGCAGTCGGCCGCGCTCGCCGCGCAGTTGCCGCCCACCTCCTCGCCCTCGTCCGGGCCGGAGGGCGTGGTGGCCGAGGTCCGCTCGACGGCGCGGCGCTCGGCGCTGACCGCCGACCAGGTGCGGGCGCTGTACGCGGACGGCTCCGAGGGCCGCCGGATCCAGGCGCTCGCGCTGATGCAGGGCGACCCGTCCCTGGCCGACCTGCCGAGCCTGCTGGACGCGATCGAGCGTCCGCGCTCCGGCTTCGAGCAGTACCACGCGCTGCTGGCCGCCCGGGGCCTGCTCTCCCGGCTGCCCGGCGCCGAGGCGCAGCGGCTGCGGGACGCGGTGGCCGGGCAGTTGGTGCTGCCGGAGGGGATCCCGTACGGGTCGGACCGCAGCTGGCTGGCGGAGAAGATACTGTCCCGGCTGGAGGCGACGGCCTTCGTCCCGACGCAGCCGGCCCGACCCG
The DNA here is from genome assembly GCF_044744605.1 of Kitasatospora sp. NPDC087271. Classification (NCBI taxonomy): domain Bacteria; kingdom Bacillati; phylum Actinomycetota; class Actinomycetes; order Kitasatosporales; family Streptomycetaceae; genus Kitasatospora; species Kitasatospora sp. NPDC087271. Next base: position 804,490 of record NZ_JBIUYQ010000002.1, on the reverse strand, counting down.
CTGAGCCTGACCACCCGGGACAGCCGGTCCCACCCGCTCAGCCAGCTCAGCCCGTCCAGTCGGCTCCGTCGGCGGGCGACCCCAGCTAGCTGCCGAACTCCTCGACGGTGAAGCGCAGTTCGGGCTGCTCCCAGGGCGTCTTGACCTGCGGCGGGCGGGTGCCCGTGCGCTCGGCGCCCACCTGGAGGTAGAAGCCCTCGGCGGGCGGGTGGGAGACCACCTTGACCGAGGCGATCCCGGCGGCCCGGGCGCGCTCCAGCATGTCCGCGATCAGCTTTCGCCCGATGCCGAGCCCCTGGGCCTCGTCGGCGACGAACATGAGGTCCAGTTCGGCCGGTTCGCGGATCAGGCCGTAGAAGCCGAGCAGCCGGTCGGTGGTCGGGTCCGAGGCCAGGAACACCTCGTGCCGGGCGATGTACTCGGGGGTGACCCGGTAGCCGTCGATCATCGCCGAGTAGTGGCCGCGGTAGGCGGTGGAGGCCTGTATCAGCTCGGTGAGCCGGTCGGCGTCGGCCGCCCCGGCACGCCTGACGGTCGTCTCGTTCATGCGGGCGAGTATAGGGGCACTGACCAGGAGAGACCATTACTTTTCGGCAGCAGACCGGCGGCGGCGGTCGGCGGCCCGCAGGACCAGGACGCGGCGGGTGCGGCCGTCCGCGGCGCGGGGGAAGCGGCGGATCTCGCTGGCGACACGGCGCTCGCCGAGCGCGTACCGCAGCGGGTCGAGGTGGGCGCAGCGGAGGCCGTGCCCGTCGTGCAGCGGCTGGACGCGGACCTCGCCGTCCGGGGAGGTCACCCGGACGAGTTCCACCAGGGCGTCCAACTGCCTTTCGGGGCCGAACAGTTCGGGGTAGGCGAAGAGCAGGTAGCCGCTCAGGGTGAGCGCGAAGGCGCCGTCCGCGAACGGCAGCCGGGGCAGCGCGGCGGCCACGTACTGCTGCGGGTGCGCGGCCGAGTCGGCGGCGAACAGGCGGCGGGCGCGGTCCCAACTGCGCAGGTAGCGGTCCGGCCGGCAGGAGCGCGGTGACGGGTACAGGTGCGGACGGGCGGCCATCGCGGTGGCCATCGACGCCCGGGCCGCCAGCGCGTGGGCCGCGACCTCGGGTGCGGGGAGCGCGTACGCCGGGTCGGCGGCGATCACCCGGCAGCCGAGCCGACGCGCCTCGGCGGCCAGGCCGGCCGCACCGCCCGGGCAGTCCAGCACCGGGCCCGGCAGCGCGGCGAGCTGGGCCCGGGTGAGGTCGAACAGGTCGCAGTACTCGTCCAGCGGGCGGGAGGTGACCAGGATGTCCCGGCCCAGGGCGCCCGGGTCGGCGGGGGTGTGTGCGGCGGCCACCCGGCCATCCCAACACGGGCCGGCCCCACCCGCATCCGGAGCACGTCCGGGTGTGGGCGGGGCCGGGGAGGCGGGCGGGGCCGGGGAGGGCCGCGGGGTTCAGCGGCCGAGCAGGCCCTGGGCGGCGGCCCGGTTCACGTTGGTCAGGCCGCGGACCAGCTGGGCGGTGAGGATGATGAGCAGCACCCCGACCAGCGAGAGGCCGGCGATCTGCCAGGCCCCCTCGATGTAGTAGACGTGCTGGACGTTGTCGCTGTCGTAGAAGTCGAAGATCCGGTACCCGCGCCAGGAGGTGAAGGCCGGGAAGACCCAGTGGTAGAGCGGGTACAGCGCCATCGCCCAGCCGAGCAGCAGGAACACCAGCGACAGGACGAAGCTGAGGACCGCCCACGGGAACATCACCACCTGGTAGAACGCGGCCTTCCACCCGGCCGGGTCCGCCAGCCGCGCGGTGATCGCCCCCCAGGTGCCCGGGCGGGTCTGGCGCACCGGCGTCGGGGCGGGCACGTCCAGGGCCAGCATGCCGCGCACCCGGGCCCGCTCCATCCGGCCCATGCCGCGGGCGACGGTGGTCAGGAGGGCGAGGACGGGCAGGCCGAGGACGGTGACGAAGGTGCCGATCCCCATGCAGAACAGCACGATCGAGACGGAGAAGCCGATGACCGACAGCGGCAGGCCGGTGAGCGTGTAGCCGATCTCGCGGTAGTAGTGCCCGGAGAACGGCGCCCGCCAGACGGCCGGCGGCTCCTCGGTCCGGTGGGCCCGAGCGGGACGCGGGTCGTCGCCGTAACCACCGAGGACGTCCCACTCGCGGTCCTGCGCGCTTCGGCTGATGCTCATGTCCCGGCCCCGGTCCCTCGTTCTCGACTGCTGATGGCATCAGTCTGGTCGAACGGCGGGCCGGGGAGGATCCGGAGGCCTGGCGGATCGGGGGTGGGGTTAACCCCCCGGGCCTGACCCGGCAGGCCTGCCCCCAGGTCCGCGTCGGACGTCCACGCCGGACGTCCACGCCGGACGTGCACGCCGGGCCGTCAGCCGGTCGCGCCGCTCCACTCGTCGGCGAGCAGCGAGTACAGGTACGAGTCGGACCAGGCGCCGCCCTTGTAGAGGTCGTGCCGGACCCGCCCCTCCAGCTGGAACCCGAGCCGGAGGAGCACCTTGGCCGAGGCGGCGTTGTCCACGTCGACCCGGGCCGCCAGCCGGTGCACGCCGAGGGCCTCGAAGGAGAGCTCGCAGAGCAGGCCGGCGATCTCGCCCGCGTAGCCGCGGCCCCAGACGTCGCGGCCCAGCACGTAGCCGAGGTGGGCGGAGCGGTGCTTGCCGAGGGTGAGGGAGGCGTGGGCGATCGGCACGGCGTCCACCGGGTCCTCGGCGTCGTCGCGCCGGGTGACGGCCAGCCGGTAGGTGTCCCGTTCCGGCGCCATCGCCTCCTCCAGGTAGAGCTCGATCTGGTCGGCGCAGGTTTCACGGTCGCGCGGCTCGAAGGGGAGGTAGCGGGTGACCTCCGGGTCGCTGAACAGCCCGTACAGCGCGTCCACGTCGCCGACGGTGTGGTGATACTCGCGGATGGCCAGCCGGGGGCCGGTGAGTCGTACGGGGACCATGGCAGCCGACCCTACTCCCGGCCAGCGGTTACCGTTCGAGCTATGAACGACGAAGACCTGCGGCTCGCCCCGCGTACCAGGGCCTCCGACCTGCTCGCCTGGGCGGCGGAAGAGGACCGCGCCCCGGTGGCCGAAGCGCCGCTGCGCGCGGTGCTGGCCCTGCTGGAGCTGGGCGAGGGCAGGATGCACGACGGCTGGCCCGAACTGACCTCGAACGCGGTGGAGCACCTGCTGTACGAGCGGCTCTACCTGTACGTCCAACCCGAACCGGAGGCGGACCCGCTGGCGTACGGCGCCGCCGTCCGGCTGCTGACCGACCACCAGCGGGCCGCCAAGCGGCTCAACGCCAAGCGCCAGGAGCGGCTGCACGCCGAGGCCGAGTGGCAGGGCGAGGTCGCGGCCGGGCTGCTGCGCCGCGCCGACCTGGTGACCTGGCCCCGGCTGTACGCGCTGCTGCTGCACGCGTACGGGGCGGACGTCGCGGATCCGGAGGCGGTGCGGGAGTGGCTGACCGGCTTCCGGGAGCTGGCGCAGGAGGAGCGGCTGGCCGTGTTCGCCGCACTGGCGCAGACCGGCTGGCTGGACGAGGTGGACGAGCAGGGCTGGAGCCCGACCCGGGTGATCTCGGTCGGCATGGCCACCGACGGCGCGCGCCGGCTGCTGGAGCAGGGCCTGATGCGGCGCAGCTACCGCAACCTGGCCGAGCTGACCGCGCTGGGCCGGCCGATGCCGGACGAACTGGCCGGGGACTTCGGGGCGTTCGAGGAGGCCGCGGTGGAGGCCGCGCTCGACCTGTACGGGGAGTGGACGGTGCCCGGGCTGCCGCGACTGCTGGTGGAGGAGTTCCCGGACCTCGCGCCGGAGCCGGGGCAGGAGGAGATCGACGCGTACCTGGCCGGGCTGGCGCAGGAGGAGTTCGACGCCCGCCTGGAGGGGCTGGCGGGCCCGGCGCAGGAGGAGTTCGACGCGCACCCGGCGGAGCCGGCGCACCCGGCGGAGTCGGCGGAGTCGGCGGACCCGGCGCAGGAGTGACGCGGCGAAGCCCCGGCCGCGGTGCCTTCTGGTTCCGGCGGCCGGGGCTTCGCGGGTGCGTCAGGGGTTGAGGCCGCGCTGCTGGAACCAGGTCTCCGGGTCGACGGGGGCGCCGCCACCGGGGCGGACCTCCACGTGCAGGTGCGCGCCGGTGACGTTGCCGGTGGCGCCGACCTTGCCGATCTGCTGGCCGGAGCCGACCTTGCCGGAGCCCTTGATGATCGAGGAGAGGTGGCAGTACCAGATCTCGGTGCCGTCGGGCAGGGTCTCGACGATCCGGTAGCCGTACGAGCCGGACCAGCCGGCCGAGGTGATGGTGCCCTGGCCGACCGCGTAGACGGGGGTGCCGGTGTCGGCGGCGAAGTCCAGGCCGGTGTGCAGGTGGGCCCAGTAGCGGGCGCTCTGGCCGTAGTGGGCGGTGAGGTGGTAGTCGCGCACCGGCAGGGTGAGGGCGGCGGCCTTGGCCCGCTCGGCCTCCTCGGCGGCCCGCTTGGCCTCGGCCTCCTTGGCGGCGGCCTTGGCCTCCGCCTCCTTCGCGGCCTGGACGCGGGCGTCCTCCTCGGCGGCGGTGCGCTGGCTGTCGGCCTGCAGCTGGATGCGGGCGGCGAGCGCGAGGCCGGGGTCGGCGGAGAGGGCGACCGGGGTCTCGTCCGGGGTCTCGATGGCGGGGGCGGCGGCCGGGGTGGCGGAGGCGAAGCCGGTGGCGCCCAGGGTGGCGGCGACGGCGGTGACGCCGAGCAGCGGGGAGGTCCCACGGACCTGACGCGGCATCCGGTGCCGGTTGGTCTCGGCCTCCGGGCCCGCGTACTCGGGGCCGTCCGGGCCGGGGTGGTCGAGGAGCCGGGTACCTGCTGCGAGGCCGGCCGGGTGTGCCGGAGTGTGCGTCGACGCCACGGAGGCGCGCTCCTTTCCTTCCTTCGCGCCTACCGGGTTAGCTGACGGGTTCGGAGCAGGAAGGTCTCCTACGGCCGGGCCGGAGCCCCGCCGATTCACCCCAAGGAACGTGGTTCCCCGGCTCCCTGACCTGCCCGGAGGCCGGTCGGCGGGATTAGGCGACGGCGCACGGTGCCGTCTGGGTACGGCGTTGACGACCGCGCTGCGTTATCAAACGTTAATCCTAGGAGGCCCTGATTCCAAGCCGTTCGCCCGGGACGACCGGAGACGGGCGGGGCACTCCGGGGCACGACGGGCGTTTTGTTCCCCTTGGGCACCCCTGCACCCCCTTGAGCACCGTTGACGCCACCTCACGTGATCGGACGTCAACGAACGACCCTTCATCCGCGCACTCCCCGCCGGCCTCCCCCGCTCCGCAGGGCGCGAGGGCTTGACGGCTAAGGCTATTAGCCTTAGCTTTACGGCTATCGGCGGCAGCGCCGAAGCCCCGCACCGGCAACCCTCCGGAGGCCCACCGTGAACGCCACCAGCGCCCCCACCACCCAGTACCTCGACGTCACCGGCGGCCGCCTCGCCTACGACGACACCCGACAGGGCGACGGCGCCCCCGTCGTGCTGCTCCCCGGAATGCTCGACACCCGCGCCGCCTACCGGCACCTCCGCCCGCTGCTGGCCGCCGCCGGCCGCCGGGTCGTCACCATGGACCTGCGCGGCTTCGGGGAATCCTCGATCATCTGGGACGACTACTCCCCCGCCGCCATCGCCACCGACGTCCTCGCCCTGCTCGACCACCTCGGCATCGACCGCGCCGTCCTGGTCGGCAACTCCTACACCGGCGCGACGGTCGTCAAGGCCGCCGGCGACGCCCCCGAGCGGGTCGCCGGCATCGCCCTGATCGACGCCTTCGTCGAGAACCCCCCGCCCGGCGCCCTCATGCGCGGCGCCCTCCGCGTCATGGGCTTCCTGACCGTCCACTCGCCCGCCTTCTGGGGCCTCTACCACCGCAAGCTGGCCTACCCGGGCGCCAAGCCCGCCGACTTCGACCCGTACGTGGCCGGACTCGTCGCCGCCATGCGCACCCCCGGCCGCAAGACCGCCACCCGCGGACACGTCAGCGGGGACTCCGCGCCCGTCGGCTGGACCGCGGCCGTGCGCTGCCCCTCGCTCGTCATCATGGGCAGCAAGGACCCCGACTTCCCCGAGCCGGAAGCCGTCGCCGACCGGCAGGCCGCCGCGCTCAACGCGCGGAAGGTCATGATCGACGGATCCGGGCACTACCCGATGGCCGACAACCCGCAGGCCACCGCCGGCGCCCTGCTGCCCTTCCTCGCCGAACTCGCCTGAGCCCCGCCCGCCCACGTCAGCCACGCCACGCCCCGCCACGTACGCCTTCCACCGACGGAGAGCCCACACCATGCCCCGAGTAGGACTCACCCCCGAGCAGGTCGTCGACCACGCCATCGCCCTCATCGACGAGCAGGGCGCCGACGCCCTCACCCTGGCCGCCGTCGCCGCCCGGGCCGGGGTCGCCACCCCGTCGCTGTACAAGCACGTCAGCGGCGGCCTCGCCGAACTGCGGCGGCTCATCGCCGTCCGGGTCACCGAGGAACTCGCCGACCGGCTCGCCGAGGCCGCCGTCGGCCGCAGCGGCGACGACGCCGTCGACACCGTCCTGCGCGCCTACCACGCGTACGCCACCGAGTACCCGCACCGCTACAACGCCCTCCCGCAGGCCCCGCAGCCGGACGACGACCTCACCCGCGCGGCCGGCCGGCTCGTCGGGGTGATCATCGCCGTCCTGCGGGAGTACGGCCTCGACGGCGCGGAGGCGATCCACGCCGCCCGCACCGTCCGCTCCGTCGCCCACGGCTTCGCCTCCCTCTCCATCGGCGGCGGCTTCCAGCTCGCCGAAGACCTGGCCACCACCCAGAGCCGCCTCATCACCCTCCTCACCACCGGGCTCCGCACCTGGCCCACCCCCTGAGACGCCGGCCACCGCACCGGCCGCGGCACGACCCGCCCGGTCTCCCCCGACGACGGAACGGCCGGCGCACCGGGTGAGGCGTGCGCGGGAAGTCGGACCCGCCGACTTCCCGTGCGGCGGGCAGGCAGCGGGCCTGGGGGTGGTGGGGGCGGACGGGTTAGTGTGGCCGGGCTGACTGGTGGTCATGACAGGGGACCACCGACCCCTTGGCGGAGGTCCACGTGCCCGCACCGATAGCGAGGGCGCGGCGGTGGTACCTGCGGCTGCTGGACGGGAACGCCCGGGCCGCGCGGTACGCGCTGGGGGTGCTGCTCGGGGTGACCGCGGTGCTGAGCGTGCTGCCGATCGTGCTGCCGTACAGCTGGCCGCCGTCGGCGCTGGTGCTGCCGCTGGTGGTCGGCGGGCTGCTGTTGCGGCGCGGGCAGCTGCTGGTGCTGGTGTGCGCGGCGCTGGCCGGCGGGGTGCTGGGGGCGGTGGTGCGGGATCCGCTCGGGGTGCGGATCGGGGTGACGCTGGTACTGGCCGCGACCGCGGTGACGGTGCTGGCCGCGAACCGGTTCCGGCACCGGCTGGGTCTGCGCGGGACCCAGGGCGATTCGATGCTGCTGGAGCTGGCCGAGCACACCCGGACGCTGGCCCGGCTTCCGGAGCGGCTGCTCGACTGGCACTTCGACAGTGCGCTGGCGCCGGCCGGCGACACCTCGTTCTCGGGTGACTTCCTGCTGTGCGCGCACCGCCCCGAGGAGGATCTGCTGGAGCTGCTGCTGGTGGACGTGTCGGGCAAGGGCAGCCGGGCGGCGGCCCGCTCGACGCACCTGTCGGGCGCGTTCGCGATGCTGCTGGGGCGGGTGCCGCCGGAGGCGTTCCTGCCGGCGGCCAACGACCACCTGGTGCGGATGGGCTGGGAGGACGACTTCGCGACGGCGGTGCACCTCGCGCTGCGCCCGGCGACGGGCGACTACCTGCTGTTCAACGCCGGCCATCCGGCGCCCGCGCAGTTCCGCCGGGCGGACGGCGGCGGCTGGGCGCGGTCGGGGCACGGCGGCCCGGCGCTGGGGCTGGTGTCGGGCGCGCTGTATCCGGCGGTGTCGGGGCGGCTGCGGCGGGGCGATTCGCTGCTGCTGTTCAGTGACGGCCTGGTGGAGGTGCCGGGTCGGGATCTGGACGAGGGGGTGGGTCGGCTGCTGGCGGCGGCCGAGCCCGTGGTGCGGCCGTGGCGGACGCAGCAGCAGCTCACCCGGGGTGCGGCGGAGCGGCTGGTCCGGACGGTGGCGCGGGACGCGGCGGACGACCGGACGCTGGTGCTGGTGCGCCGTCTGGGCCACCATTCACCCGCTTCAGCACCCGCTTGAGAAATAAGGTATTAAGAATTAAGTGCCCGTTCGGGCACCCAGAGGGCACCCACCCCCCGAGAGCGGAAAGGCCGGGTATCCGATGGACCTGAGCTCTCCGTGGGTTCCCCCCTCCGAGGACGAGAGCCGGACGCCGCGCAGCAGTCCCACCGCCCGCAGCCCCATGCGCTGCGTGCGCTTACTGCTCGGCTGCACCAGCGCCGCCGAACTGCTCGGCACCGTCCTCGCCGAGGGGCCGGGGTGGATCACCGGCGAGGGTTCCGCGCTCTACCTGCTGGATTCCGCCGGGATGCTCCGGCTGACCGCCTCGCACGGGCTGCCGGACTGGGCCCACGAGCGCTACAGCACCGTCGATCCGGCCAGTGACCTCCCCGCCGCGATGGCCCTGCGGTTACGCCGCCCCTACCTGCTCAGTCCCGAGCACACCAGCGTCGACTACCCGAACAAGAACGTCGGCATGGGCACCGGCATGGTCGCCGTGATCGCCCTGCCGATGGTCGTCGACGAGCGGCCGGTCGGCGTCCTCGCCCTCGCGCTGGCCCACCGGGGCACCGTCCCCCGCCGCGACCTGGACGTCCTGGAGACCATCGGCGAGGCCTGCGCCCACCGGCTGTCCCACCTGCTCGACCACGCGGACGCCCGGATACCCCAGGATCCGGCCGGGGCACCGCCGGACGGGGCCGGGAGCCTCCCCGCCGGGCTGGCCCACCCGATGCTGTCGCTCGCCGTCCGGGCGGCCGGGCACGGTGCCTTCGAGCGCGATCTGGTCACCGGCGAGAGCTACTGGGACGCCGCGGCGTTCCGGGTCACCGGCCAGCCCGCCACCGCCGACGGCTCCGCTCCGGAGCTGGACCGGATCGTCCACCCGGAGGACCTGCCGGACGTGCAGGCCGCGCTCGCCGAGTCGCTCACCACCGGCGGGTGGTACCGGATCGGGTACCGGGTGCTGCGCGGGGGCGGCAAGGTGGCGCGGATCGAGGAGACCGGCGAGGTGATGCTGGACGTCCACGGCCGGCCGGTCCGGGTCGCCGGGCTGCTCTCCGACCGGGACCAGGGCCGGGCCCAGGGCCAGGACCGGGACCAGCGCCGGGAACACCCCCGGGAGCAGGCCGAGGAGCAGGCCACCCCAGGCGGGGCCCGGACGGCACTGCTGCTCGCGCTCACCCGGTCGCTGTCGCGGGCGGTGACCGTCCGGGACGTCACCACCGCCGTCACCGACGTCGCCCGCCCGGCGTTCGGCGCCGCCAGCATCGTCCTGGACCTGGTGGACGAGGGCCGGCTGCTGCCCGTCTCGCACACCGTGTACGGCGGGCCGAGGCGCACCGAGCTGACCCGGCTGGCGGACCTCTCCGAGAACGTGATGCAGCACGCGCTGACCCGCTCGGCCCCGCTGTTCAGCGAGCCCGACGCGGGCCGGGGCCGACACGGCCCGCTCACCCCGGCCTCCTGGGCGGTGCTGCCGCTGGTCGCCTCCGGGCGGCAGGTGGGCTCCTGCCTGATCACCTTCTCCGCCGAGCGGGCGTTCGGCCGGGAGGACCGCACCCTGTACTCGGCCTTCGCCGGGATCCTGGCGCAGTCCCTGGAGCGGGCCCGGCTGTACGACACCCACCACCACCGCGCCACCGAGCTGCAGCGCGCGATGCTGCCGCGCACCCTGCCCCGGCTGCCCGGGATCGCCAGTGCCGCCCGCTACCTGCCGAGCACCGAGGGCATGCAGATCGGCGGCGACTGGTACGACCTGCTGAGGCTGCCGGACGGCCGGATCGGGCTGGTGATCGGCGACGTCCAGGGCCACAACGCGGAGGCGACGGCGGTGATGGGCCAGCTGCGCAGCGGCCTGCGGGCGTACGCGACGGACGGGCACGATCCGGCCGCCACGCTGGCCCGGACCAGCCGGCTGCTGACCGAGCTGGACACCGACCTGTTCGCGACCTGCCTCTTCCTGGCCCTGGACCCGGCCGACGGCGCGCTGACCGCGGCCCGGGCCGGGCATCCCGCGCCGGTGCGGATCGCGGACGCCGGGGCCGTCGAGCTCGACCTGCCGGGCGGGCCGCCGCTGGGCGTGGACCCGGGGCAGCCGTACCCGCTGACGGCCGGCCGGCTGGCGGTCGGCGAGACGCTGCTGGTGTACACCGACGGGCTGGTCGAGGACCGCGAGGAGGACTACGACGAGTCGGTGCAGCGGATGCTCGGCGGGCTGGAGCTGTGGGCCCGGCAGACCGGCCCGGCCCGGGCCGGCGCGGCGCCCGCGCTGGAGCGGCTGGCCGACCTGCTCACGCTGAACGTGACCGAGCGGCGGTCCCGGCCGGACGACGTGGCGCTGTTGCTCCTGCACCGGACGTCGCCCCTTCCGTAACACCGTGCGCACGTTCCCCACACATCCCAGGACGTGACTCGGCCATCTCCCGCCCGGCCCGGCCGACGCGCCGCAGGCGCCCCACCGGGGACGAACGTCCTCGGGCCGCCCGGATCGCGGTCGAACGGCGCCGGTTTGACGCCGTATTGACTGGATATTGACGAGATCCGGTCACTTGGCGAGATCCGTTCACACCTTCGTAGGATCATCACCCTAGAATTCGCGGCGTGACGATGACTCAGTGGTGCGCAACGGCAACCGGCGTGCTCGCCGCCCTCGCCCTCGTGGCCACCGCCCGGTACCGCGCCGTGTCCGTCACCCAGCGCCGCCGCGCCGACCGGCTGCGGCGCGACCTCGCCCGGCTCCAGGAGCAGCTCGGCGCCGAACTCTCCCGCCGCGGCGCCGACCTGGCCGCCGTCCAGCAGGAGCAGGAACTCACCGCCTCCACCCAGCGGGCCTTCCTCAGCGTCGCCCGCCGCATCCTCGTCATGGCCCACGACCAGCAGGCCCTGCTCGACGAGATGGAACGCACCCACGACGACCCGGCGCTGCTGGAGGGCCTGCTCAAGGCCGACCACGCCGCCGCCCAACAGGCCAGGCTGGCCCAGACCCTGGCCGTGCTGTGCGGCGCGCGGGCCGGCCGCCACTGGCCCGAGCCGGTCTCGCTGGAGGACGTCGTGCGCGGCGCCCAGTCCCGCATCCTGCCGTTCCAGCGGGTGGTGGTCCGCAGCCGGATCGAGACCGCGGTGGTCGGCGCCGCCGCCGAGGCACTGATCCACGCCGTCGCCGAGCTGCTGGACAACGCCACCCGCTACTCCCCGCCCAGCACCCAGGTGTTCGTCACCCTGATGCCGGTGCACAACGGAGCCGTCATCGAGATCGACGACGGTGGCGTCGGCATGCCGGAACAGGCCGTCGCCAAGGCCGCCGCCGCCCTCGCCGGCGGCACCAGCCTGGAGGTCTCCCGGCTCGGCGAGGTGCCGCAACTGGGCCTCGCCGCGGTCGGCCGGCTGGCCGAGCAGTACGGCTTCCGGGTCACCCTCAGCTCGGCGCCCTCGCCGTACGGCGGCGTCCGCGTCGTCGTGATGCTGCCGAACGCCCTGCTCACCGAACCGCTGCCGCCCACCGTCCCCGGCCTCGGACCGGACGACCGGGCGTTCAGCACCGACCTCCGGCCGACCGGACACCCCGCCGGACACCCCCTGGTGGAGACCCCGCCGGCCGGCCGACCCCCCGCGGCCGCCGACACCCCGCCGCCGCTGCCCCGCCGGAGCCACCGACGCGACCGCGCCGCCCGCCCCGCCCAGCACGCCTCTCCCGCGCCGCCGCCCGCCCCGCCGTACCGCTCGGCCCGGGACGCGCAGGCGTTCATGGCGATGTTCCAGGCCGGCACCGCCAGCGGCCGATCGGCCGCCCGGGCCCAGGCCCAGCCCGACCCTTCCCTGCCCGCTTCCCCCCGACTTCCCCAGCGCTCCGGAGAGTTCCATGACCACCACCCCTGATCTCGGCTGGATGCTCGCCGACATCGTCAACGTCCCGCAGGTCCAGCACGCCGTCGTCGTCTCCAACGACGGCCTGGAGATCGGCCGCAGCGCGAACATCGCGCGCGAGGACGCCGAACGGCTCGCCGCCGCCTGCTCCGGACTCCAGTCGCTGGCCCGCGGCGTCGCGACCGGGTTCGGCGGACCGGGCAGCGCCACCCGCCAGATCATCATCGAGTACGGCGGCGGCTACCTGTTCATCGTCGCCGCCGGGGTCGGCGCGCACCTAGCCGTGGTGACCAGCGACGCCGTGGACGCCGGCCTGGTCGCCTACCAGATGCAGGTCCTGGTCGAACGGATCGGCAGCCACCTCACCAGCCCGCCGCGGGTCGACCACGCGGCGGGGGGACACCGGTGAGCGGGCCGGTCCGGCCCTACGTCATCACCGGTGGCCGCAGCCGGTCCACCCGGGCCGAACTGGCCATCGAGAGCCTGGTCAGCGCGTTACCCGAGCCGCCGGAGCTCCCCGACCACGCCCTGCTCAACCGCGAGCACCGGCGCATCCTCGCGCTCTGCCACAGCCTGCTGTCGATCGCCGAGGTGGCGGCCCACCTGGGGCTGCCGCTCGGCGTCGTCAAGGTGCTGGTCGGCGACCTCTGGGACCTCGGCGCCGTCCAGGTCCTCCCGCCCGTCCCGCAGGCCGAACGCCTGCCCGCAACCCTTCTGGAAGAGGTGCTCGTTGGCCTCCGCCAACTCCGCTGAAGCCCCCGGGGCCACCGCCGACCTGCCCGCCGAGCCGCGGTACCTGCCGTCCTCGGTCCAGGGCGCGGTGAAGATCCTGGTCACCGGCCCGTTCGGGGTCGGCAAGACCACGCTGGTCGGCTCGCTCAGCGAGATCACTCCGCTGCGCACCGAGGAGACGATGACCGCCGCCAGCAGCGGCATCGACGACCTCACCGGGCGCGGCGACAAGACCACCACCACGGTCGCGCTCGACTTCGGCCGGATCACGCTCAACCCGCGGCTCGCGCTGTACCTGTTCGGCACGCCCGGGCAGCGGCGGTTCTGGCCGCTCTGGGACGACCTGTCGCGCGGCGCGCTCGGCGCCATCGCCATGGTCGACCTGCGCCGCCCGGACGAGAGCTTCGACGTGCTCGGCCGCCTGGAGGAGCAGCGCATCCCGTTCGCCGTGGCGGTCAACACCTTCTCGGACACGCCGAGTTACCCCGAGGAAGAGCTGCGCTCCGCCCTCGACCTGCTGCCGGAGGTACCGATCCTGCACTGCGACGCCCGCGACCGGCGGCAGTCCTACGACCTGCTGATCGACTTCGTCGACCACCTGCACCGCAGCTCGATCCTGGAGCTCCAGGGATGACCGCGCCCGAACCCGGCACCGCCTCCCCCGGCTGCCCGGTCCCGCACGGCGGCAGCCTGCCCACCGGCATCCCGCTGACCCCGCTGTACGGCCACGCCGTCGCCGAGGACCCGCACGGCCTGTACGCCCGGCTGCGCCAGCGCTACGGCCCGGTGGCGCCGATCGAGCTGGAGCCCGGGGTCGAGGCCTGGCTCGTCCTCGGCTACGCCGAACTGCTCGAACTCACCCGCAACGAGGCACTGTTCTCCAAGGACTCGCGCCGCTGGCGGGTGCCCGCCGAGGGCCGGCTGTCCCCCGACTCCCGGCTGCTGCCGATGACCTCCTGGCGGCCCACCCTGCTCAACCTGGACGGCGCCGAGCACCAGCGGCTGCGCTCCGCCGTGTCGGACACCCTCTCCCAGATCGACCACCGCCAGCTGCGCGAGACCACCGAGGCCTGCGCCAACGACCTCATCGACAGCTGGGGCCCGGACGGCACCGCCGACCTGATCGCCCAGTACGCCCGCCCGCTGCCGCTGCTGGTCTTCACCCAGCTGGTCGGCCTGCCCCGCGAGGCCGGGCCCCACCTGGTCGAGCTGATCAGCCACTTCGTGGACAGCGGCCCCAAGTCGGTGCGCGCCAACGCCGAGTTCCAGGCGATCCTGGTCGACCTGGTCCGGCGGCGCCGCACCGCCCCCAGCGCCGACCTCACCTCCTGGCTGCTCGCCCACCCGGCCGCGCTCACCGACGAGGAGGCCGTGCACCACCTGGTGGTGATGCTGGTCGCGGGCAACGAGACCAGCATCAACTGGACCGGCAACACGCTGCGGCTGCTGCTCACCGACCGCCGGTTCCGGACCACCCTCACCGGCGGGCGGCTCACCGTCTCCGACGCGCTGGAGGAGGTGCTCTGGCGCGACCCGCCGACGCAGAACTTCCCCGGCCGCTGGGCCACCGGCGACACCGTCCTCGGCGGCCAGTACATCAGCGCCGGCGACATGCTCGTCCTCGGCCTGGCCGCGGCCAACGCCGACCCGGCCGCCCAGGGCGTCGCCTCCGCCGCCCAGGGCTCGCTCGGCGGCAACCGGGCCCACCTCGCCTGGGGCGCCGGACGGCACGTCTGCCCGGCCCAGCACCCGGCCCGGATCATCGTCGAGACCGCCGTCGAGACCCTGCTGCACCGCCTGCCCGATCTCCAACTCGCCGTGCCGTCCGGCGACCTGGGATGGCGCCCGTCCCCGTGGTCACGGGCCCTGCTCGGCCTGCCGGTGCTGTACAGCGCCTTCACCCCGCCCCGCCCGCCAGCCCCCGAGAGGCCCGCATGGACACCGCCGTCGACCCCCGACCCGAGCCCGTCAGACTCGACCCCTTCGGACGCGACCAGCACCAGGAGAACGCCCGCCTCCGGGCGGCCGGCCCCGCGGTCCTGGTGGAGCTCCCTGGCGGGGTGGTGGTCTGGGCGATAACCCACCACGACACCCTCCAGGCGCTGCTCGCCGACCACCGGGTGGGCAAGAACGCCCAGCTGTGGACGACCTTCCGGGAGGGCCGGCTGCCCCAGGGCTGGCCGCTGCTCAACTTCGTCACCGTGCCCGGCATGGTCACCGCCGACGGCGACGACCACCGACGGCTGCGCGGCCTGGTCAGCCAGGCCTTCACCCCGCGCCGAATAGCCGACCTGGCGCCCGCGATCGAGGCCCGCACCGTCTCGCTGCTCGACCGGGTCGCCGAGCTGGACGGCGCGTTCGACCTGCGCGAGCACTTCGCCTACCCGCTGCCGATGCAGGTGATCGGCGAACTGCTCGGACTGGCGCTGGACGAGCAGGACAGGCTGCACGAGCTCTCCGACACCCTGGTCTCCAGCTCGGCCACCCCGGCGGCGGCCGCCGCCGCGCAGCAGGCCCTGTACGCGCTGCTGGGCTCCGTGGTGGCGGCCAAGCGGGCCGCGCCCGGCGACGACCTCACCACCGACCTGATCGCCGCCCGCGAGGCCGGGGACCGGCTCAGCGAGGCCGAGCTGGTCGGCACCCTGCTGCTGATGCTGGTCGCCGGGCACGAGACCACGCTCAACCTGATCACCAACGCCGTCCGGGCCCTGCTCGCCCACCCCGACCAGCTGCGGCTGGTGCTCTCCGGCGAGCAGCCGTGGTCGGCGGTCATCGAGGAGACGCTGCGCTACGACTCGCCGGTCGGCCAGTTCCCGCTGCGCTACGCGACCGAGGACATCGAGGTCGGTGACGTGGTGATCCGGCGCGGCGAGGCGCTGCTCGCCTCCTACGCGGCGGCCGGCCGCGACGCCGGGCACCACCCGGACGCCGACCGCTTCGACGTCACCCGCCGGCCCAACCGGCACCTGTCGCTCGGTCACGGCCCGCACTTCTGCCTCGGTTCCGGGCTGGCCCGGCTGGAGGCCGAGACCGCGCTGCGGCACCTGTTCGAGCGGTTCCCCGGGCTGGCCCTCGCCGAGGGCGACGCGCCGGAGCCGATCGGCTCCTTCATCAGCAACAGCGTGCGAACCCTGCGGGTGACGGTCTGAGCCGTCCGGTTACCTGAAGGCGGCCCGGGTCGTTCGGCAGTGCATGAAGAAACTCGCCACCCTGGCCGCCCTCACCATGGCGGGCCTCGCGCTCGCCGCCCCGGCGGCGTCCGCCACCACCCAGACCGCGAGCTCCCCGGACGCCACCGGGGGCCTCACCGACGGTCTCAACCTCTCCCCGGCCGACCTCGCCATCCACGCCGCCGGCAAGCTGCCGGTGGTCGGCCACGCCGCCCAGGAGGTGGAGGCCGTCGGCACCAACCAGATGACCCACCCGGGGCTCAGCGGTCAGATCGGCTGACCTGGATCGGCCGACCACGCCCACCGGGCACCGCCCCGGTTGCCGCCACCCCCCGTCGGCGGCAGCCGGGGCTTCGCCGTACCCGGGCCCGCCCGGCGCCGTCCAGCCCGCGCCGCCGGGCCCGCTCAGCGCCGGACGGACCGCGAGAAGCCCGCTCAGAAGAGGCCGTTCAGCTCCTGGTAGGTCAGCCCGCCCTCCAGCGCGGTGTAGGTGCCGCTCGCGTACACCTCCGCGGCGGCCCGGCGCACCGCCGCGTACGCCACCTCGGCCAGCCCGGGGCCGAGGCTCACCCGGGCCACGCCCAGCTTCGCCAGCTCCGGGACGGACGGCGCGCCCGGCCCCGCCAGCACGTTCAGCGGCACCGGGACGGCCGCGGCCAGCGCGGCGATCGTCTCCTCGTCCGCGACACCGGGCACGAACACGCCGTCCGCACCCGCCTCGACGTAGGCCCGCAGCCGGCGCACCGCGTCGTCCAGCCGGCCCTCCGGCGCGCCGATCCCGTGCAGGAACACGTCGGTGCGCGCGTTGACGAAAGCGGGCACGCCCGCCGCGTCCGCCGCCGCCCGGGCCGCCGCGATCCGCTCGGCGGCCTCGGCCGCCGGCCGGCCCTCGTCCTCCAGGTTGACGCCGACCGCGCCGGTGGCCAGCAGCGCGGCGACGGACTCGCCGACGCCGGCGGCGGTCCGCGCGAAGCCGCTCTCCAGGTCGGCGGTGACCGGCAGGTCCACCGCGCGGACCACCTGCGCCGTCCGTACGAGGACCTGTTCGAGGTCGGCGCCGCCGCCGTCCCGGCTGCCGAGCGACCAGGAGACGCTCGCACTGGCCGTCGCCACCGCCCGCGCTCCGGCGGCGGCGACCAGACGGGCGCTCGCCGCGTCCCACACGTTGGCGAGCACCAGCGGCTCGCCCGGCCGGTGCAGCTCCCGGAGCAGCCGGGCCCTCTCCTGCTGGACGTCCACCATGTCCGCCATATCCGCCATATCCGCCATGTTCCCGGGCCTCACTTGGCGGCCGGGCTGAGCCGGGAGGCCACCCCGATCCGGTTCCAGGCGTTGATGGTGACGATCAGCGCGATCAGCTGGGCCAGCTCAGTCTCGTCGAACCGGGCGGCGGCCTCGGCGTAGACCGCGTCCGGGACGTGTCCCTGGGTCAGCAGGGTGATCGACTCGGTGAGGGCCAGCGCGGCCCGCTCCCGGGCGGTGAACCAGGGGGTCTCGCGCCAGGCCGGGAGGGAGAGCAGCCGGTGGTCCTGCTCGCCGCCCTTCAGGGCGTCGGTGCTGTGCATGTCGATGCAGAAGGCACAGCCGTTGATCATCGAGGCGTGCACCTTGACCAGCTCGGCGAGCGTGTGGTCGATGCCCTTCCGGGCGGCGCGGTCCACCGCGATCATGGCCTGGTAGAAGTCGGGGGCCAGGCTGTGCAGCGCGAGGCGCTGGGCGGGGGCCGGGACGGGCGCTTCGGTCGGCTGGTGATCGTTCGTCGTCATGACCGCCAGCCTAGGGACCTGGTGGACCCGTTTCCTGGTGCATTCGAACCACAGAATCCTGGGCCACTTCGCGTGCGCCCGGCCGTGGGGCGAGTGTGGCACGGCGGCGGCCGAAAAGGGAGGGCCCGGGGGAACCTCCGGTCGCGGACGCGCACTCCCGGCGCGCGAACGGGAGTGCGAGGATCGACCGCGGGGGCGCCACCACGCGTGCCCCCGCCGGGCGAGGTCAGGGGGCCACGATCGTGTGTACGGCGTTCGTCAGCATCGAACCGGGGGCGGCCGTGCCGGTGCTGCTCCTCTCCGTCCGGGACGAGTACCTCGGGCGCGACTGGCTGCCGCCGGACCACCACTGGCCGGACCGGCCGGCCCTGGTCGGCGGACTCGACCTCGCCGCCGGCGGCACCTGGCTGGCCGTCGACCCCGGGCGGCGGACCGCCGCCTGCCTGCTGAACGGCTTCGGGCCGCTCGCCCCCGCCGACACCCGGCTCTCCCGTGGCGAACTGCCGCTCACCGCCGTCCGGGACGGCGGGATCGGCCACCTCGACCTCACCCCGTACGACCCGTTCCACCTCGTCCTGGTCCGGCCCGACGGCGCCCGGGTCGCCAGCTGGGGCGGCGGCCGGCTGGAGGAGCGCGAACTGCCGGTCGGCCTCAGCGTGGTGCTCAACGACGGGCTGGAGGGCACGGCCGCCAACCGGACCGCCTCCGAGCGGATCCGCGCGCTGATGGCCGCCCGCGCCGACCGCTTCCGGGCCCGCCTCGCCGCCGCGCCCCGGCCGGAGCCGACCGGCGACGGGCCCGCCGAACGGGCCTGGGGCGACTGGCTGCCGATCGTCGCGGGCGACGGCCTGCCGCTGGACGACGACGCGGCGCTGATCCAGCGGCGGGACTTCGGCGACGGGCGGATCTGGGGGTCCTCCTCGATCTCGCTGCTCGCGCTCGGGCCGGACGGGCCGCGCTACGACTTCGCCCCCGCGCCGGTGCCCGCCGGCGGCGGGGCGTGGCGGCGGGTGCCGCTCGGCGGAGGCGGGTCGGCGGCGCGGTCCGGCGGCTGACCGGCGACTTACCGGCGACTCACCGGCGGCTGACCGGCGGCGGTGGCGCCCAGACGTCCGCTCGATGAACTTCTGGCGGCGGGGCTGCCGGGCGTCTACATGCCCGTAGTAGCTTCGCGGGGCTCCCCCGGATCCAGACCCCCGAGCGAAGGTGCGCGATGTCCACCCTGACCTACCCGGAAGCGATAGGCGTCGGCCTGCTGCAGGGTGTGACGGAACTCTTCCCGGTCTCCAGCCTGGGCCACAGCATCCTGCTCCCCGCCCTGATCGGCGGGAAGATCCAGCGGGACCTCGACATGACCGCCGAGGGCTCCTCCTACCTCGCCGTCCTGGTCGGCCTGCACCTGGCCACCGCGTTCGCGCTGGTGGTGTTCTTCCGCAAGGACTGGGTCCGGGTGATCGGAGGCTTCTTCAGCTCGGTCCGCCGCCGCCGGGTCGAGAGCCGGGACGAGAAGCTCGCCTGGCTGCTGATCATCTCCACCATCCCGGTCGGGGTGGCGGGCCTCGCCCTGGAGAAGGCGCTGCGCAACGCGCTCGGCAAGCCCGTCCCGGCCGCCGTCTTCCTGGCCCTCAACGGGCTGGTGCTGCTCGGTGCCGAACGGCTCAAGCGCGGCGGCACCGGCCGCCGGCGGGCCGGGCACGCCGCCCCGCCCGCCGAGGAACCGGGCCTCGACCCGGCGATCGCCTCCGACCACCGCCTCGCCCGGCTCAGCTTCGTCCAGGGCGCCTGGATCGGCGCCGCCCAGATCCTCGCGCTCTTCCCCGGTATCAGCCGCTCCGGTGTCACCATGAGCGCCGGCATCCTGCGCGGCCTGCACCACGAGGACGCCGCCCGCTTCTCCTTCCTGCTCGCGACCCCGGTCATCCTGGCCGCCTCCGTGCTGAAGGTGCCCGAGCTGTTCAAGCCGGAGAACTCCGCCGTCCTCGGCCCGGTCGTCGCCGGCAGCATCGCCGCCTTCGTCGCCGGCTACGTCTCGGTGCGCTTCCTCACCAAGTACTTCGAGACCCGCAGCCTGACGCCGTTCGCGCTCTACTGCTTCCTCGCCGGCGTCGGCAGCGCGGTCTACCTGTCGGTCTGATCCGCCACCGACTCGGGGGCGAGGATGCCGGGCCGCGCGATAATCGGGCCCGTGAGCAGCTCCTGGACCTCCTTCGGCGGCGACCTGCACCTGGACCTCACCGAGCGGCGCGCCGCCGGGGCCGGGCTGCGGGCCGCTCTGGAGGACGCGCTGCGCGAGGCCGTCCAGGACGGGCGGCTCGTGCCCGGCACCCGGCTGCCGTCCTCGCGGGCCCTCGGCGAGGACCTCGGGATCGCCCGGAACACCGTGGTCGAGGCGTACGGGCAGCTCACCGCGGAGGGCTGGCTCACCTCCCGGCAGGGCTCCGGCACCACCGTCGCCCGGCGGGCCGCGCCCGGCCGGAGCCGGCGGGTGGCCCGGCCCGCGGCGGGGCGGCGGGCCGTCCGGCACGACCTGATGGCCGGGCGGCCCGACCTCTCGCTCTTCCCCCGCACCGCCTGGCTCGCCGCCGCCCGCCGGGCCCTCGCCACCGCGCCGCACGAGGCCTTCGGCTACGGCAGCCCGTTCGGCCGGATCGAGCTGCGGCGGGCGCTCACCGACTACCTGGCGCGGGTCCGCGGCGTCCGCACCGACCCCGACCACCTGCTGATCTGCACCGGTGTCTCCCAGGGCCTGGGCCTGCTCTGCGCCGCCCTGCGGGAGCGCGGGGACCGCGCCCTCGCGGTCGAGGAGTACGGGCTGCCGCCGCAGCACGCCGTCGCCCGGGCGGCGGGGCTGGCCACCGTCCCGGTGCCGCTGGACGGGGCGGGCGCCCGGGTCGAGCGGCTGGACGGCCGGTGCGGGGCCGTCCTGCTCACCCCCGCGCACCAGTTCCCCACCGGTGCGCCGCTGGCCGCCGACCGGCGGGCCGCCGCGGTGCGCTGGGCCCGCGAGCGGGACGGGTACGTCGTCGAGGACGACTACGACGGCGAGTTCCGCTACGACCGGCAGCCGGTCGGCGCGATGCAGGCGCTCGACCCGGAGCGGGTGGTTTACGCCGGGACGGCCGCCAAGAGCCTCGCGCCGGGCCTGCGGCTGGCCTGGCTGGCCCTGCCGGACGCGCTGGTCGAGCCGGTGGCCCGGTTGAAGACGCTGGCCGACACGATGTCCCCGGTGCTCGACCAGCTGACCCTCGCCGAGCTGATCACCTCCGGGACGTACGACCGGCACGTCCGCCGCTGCCGGCTGCACTACCGGCGCCGGCGGGACCGGCTGGTCGCCGCGCTCGCCGAGCACGCCCCGCGCGTGCGGGTCACCGGGATCGCCGCCGGGCTGCACGCCGTTCTCCAACTGCCGCCCGGTTCCGCGTCCGAGGCGGAGCTGCTGGCCCGGGCCGAGGCCGCCGGCCTGGCCCTCGAAGGGCTGTCCTGGCACCTCGCCGACCGGTCGGCCGCCGCCCCGGACGCCGCTCCCGCTCTGGTGATCGGCTACGCGTCCCCGCCCGAGCACGCCTTCCCAGCCGCGCTGGACGCCCTCTGCGAGCTGCTGCGCGAGCACTGAGGGCCGCGACCGCCCCGGTGAACTACTTGTTGCGGTTGCCCAGTTCGAACAGCAGCATGATGAAGCCGGCGAAGGCGTGGATGCCCGCGGTGTAGATCACCAGGCGGACCCCGACCCGGCGGTTGGCCGAGATGCCGGCGTCGACGGTCAGCGGGGCGGGGGTCGGAGCGGCCGGGGCGGTGGCCGCGGCGGCCTTCTCGGGGCTGGTGGGATCGGCCATGAGGGATCTCCTCCAAGAGTTCTGACGTTGGGTCAGTGGGGTGCTGCGGGGCCGCCGAGGCAGAGTTCGCCGCCGGGGCTCTGCAGCAGGGTGTGGACGAAGAGCAGTTCGACGCCGTCCGGCGCGTCGGCGGCGATGCAGTGCGGGGTGAGCGAGTCGAAGTGGGCGGAGTCGCCGACGTCGAGGCGGTGGACGCGGTCGCCGAGGGTCAGCTTGAGCCGGCCTTGCAGGACGTACAGCCACTCCTCGCCGGGGTGGACCCGGACCACCGTGTCCTGCACGCCCGGGGGCACGTGGACGCGCAGCGCCTGCATCGCCCGGCCGGGGGCGCCGGCCCGGCGGTAGCCCCAGCCCCCGGCGCGGCCGGGTTCGATGGCGCCGCCGCGCACGACCGGGTCGGGTTCGGCCATGGTCTCGCCGAGCAGGCCGGAGACGGAGGTGCCGTAGGCGCGGGCGAGGCCGAGCAGGACGGGGAGGGAGGGTTGGCGGCGGCCGGTCTCCAGCCGGGACAGATAGGCTGGGGAGAGCCCGACCCGGGCGGAGGCCACTTCGAGGGTCAGGCGGCTGCTGAGCCGGTGTTCCCGGAGGCGGGCGGCGAGGCCGGCCACTTCCTGGTCGTCGAGCCGGTCTCCCGGGGCGGCGTCCCCGGTCGGGCTGGTGGTCATGTGACCAGTGGACACCCGCCGTGCCGCTCGGGCAAGATTTTTGCCTCAGAGGCAAGAGGGCCCGGATCCCCCTTCTCGGCTAGGGCCGCGGGATGTTGCGCAGGTTGCTGCGGGCCAGGTCGATCATGCGCCCGACCCCGCCGGAGAGCACCGTCCGCCCGGCCGCCAGCGCGAAGCCCTTCAGCTGGGCGGCCGTGATGTACGGCGGGATGGACAGCGCGTTGGGATCGGTGACCACGTCCACCAGGGCGGGGCCGGGCCGTTCCAGCGCCTCCGCCAGCACCTCCCGGACCCTCGCCGGCTCGGTGACCCGCTTGGCCGGGATGCCCGTCGCCCGCGCGATCCCCGCGTAGTCGACGTCCCCGTTGTCGATCTCGTACTCCGGGTAGCCCGAGACCAGCATCTCCAGCTTGATCATGCCGAGCGCCCCGTTGTTGAAGACGACGGTCTTCACCGGCAGCCGGTGCTTGGCCACCGTCAGCAGTTCGCCGAGCAGCATGCCGATCCCGCCGTCGCCGGCCATCGCGATCACCTGGCGCCCGGGGCAGGCCAGTTGGGCGCCGATGGCGTGCGGCAGGGCGTTGGCCATCGAGCCGTGCAGGAAGGAGCCGATCACCCGGCGGCGGCCGTTCGGCTGGAGGTAGCGGGCGGCCCAGACGTTGTTCATGCCGGTGTCCACGGTGAACACCGCGTCGTCGGCGGCCACCTCGTCGAGCACCGAGGCGACGTACTCGGGGTGGATCGGCAGGTGCTTCTCGATGTCCCGGGTGTAGGCGCCGACCACGTCCTCCAGCGAGCGGCAGTGCTTGCGCAGCATCTCGTCGAGGAAGGCGCGGTCGCGCTTGGCGTCCAGCAGCGGCAGGACGGCCCGCAGGGTGGCGGCGACATCGCCGTGGACGGCCAGTTCGAGCGCGGTGCGGCGGCCCAGCCGGGTGGCGTCGTGGTCGACCTGGACGGTGTGAGCCTGCGGCAGGAAGGAGTCGTACGGGAAGTCGGTGCCGAGCAGCAGCACCAGGTCGGCGGAGTGCAGCGCCTCGTGGCAGGCGCCGTAGCCGAGCAGGCCGCTCATGCCGACGTCGTACGGATTGTCGTACTGGATCCACTCCTTGCCGCGCAGGGAGTGCCCGACCGGCGCGTTCAGGGCCCGGGCCGCCTCCATCACCTCGCCGTGCGCCCCGCGCACCCCCGCGCCGCAGAACAGGGCGACCTTGCGGGCCGCGTTGAGCAGCCGGGCCAGCTCCTGCACCTGGGACCACGGCGGCGCGGCGACGGCCTGCTCGGTGAGGAAGTGGCTGGTCCCGGTGGGTCCGGCGGCGGGGAGCGCGGCGACGTCCCCGGGGAAGGCCAGCACCGAGACGCCGTGCGAGCCGAGCGCGTGCTGGATGGCGATCCGCATCAGCCGGGGCAACTGGGCGGGGGTGGAGAGCATCTCGCACCAGGTGCTGCAGTCGGTGAACACCCGCTCGGGGTGGGTCTCCTGGAAGAAACCGGTGCCGATCTGCCCGGACGGGATGTGCGAGGCGAGCGCCAGCACCGGCAGGCCGCTGCGCTGGGCGTCGTACAGGCCCTGGACGAGGTGGGTGTTGCCGGGCCCGCAGGAGCCTGCGCAGACCGCGAGCCGGCCGCTGAGCTCGGCCTCGGCCGCCGCCGCGAAGGCACCCGCCTCCTCGTTGCGCACGTGCACCCAGCCGATGCCGTCGGTCCGCCGGATCGCGTCCACGACCGGGTTGAGGCTGTCTCCGACCACGCCGTAGACCCGCTCGACCCCGGCCTGCCGGAGCACCTCCACCATCTGTTCGGCCACGCTCGCCACGGGTGCTCTCCAATCACCGGCCGCCGGCTGCCGCAGGACACCTGCACCCTCCGACGGCCGGGCCCGCCCCGCACCCGGAGCGGGCCCGAACAGGTGAACGACCGGTCGGCGCGGCTACTCCGCCGCCAGGTGGTCCTGCTGCCCGAGCTTGCCGCTGACCAGGCCCGCCTGCGCCTGCCGCCGGGCGGGCTCGCGGCCGGGCGGCTGGCCGCACCGCTCCTGGGCCGGCGGCGCGGTGGTCGGCAGGGTGACCGGCTCCCCGGCCTTCACCTGCACCGGCTCGCCGTCGTGCCACAGGTGCAGCACCTCGCCGCGGCGCAGCGTGTACGTCGTCCCCTCGTGGGTGATCTGGACGCCCAGCAACTGCCCGCGGACCATCAGCGAGAACCCGAGCCTCATCAGCCCGCCCGGCAGCCGGGGCCGGAAGGACAGCGACTCGCTGTGGTCGCGCAGCCCCCCGAAGCCCGCCACCAGGGCGATGCAGGCACCCGCGAGCGAGGCCATGTGCAGGCCGTCGCGGGTGTTGCCGCCGAGGTCGTGCAGGTCCATCAGCGCCGCCTCGGCCGTGTAGTCGTACGCGAGGTCGAGCTGGCCGACCTCGGCGGCGATCACCGCCTGGGTGCACGCGGAGAGCGAGGAGTCGCGGACGGTGAGCCGCTCGTAGTAGGCGAAGTTGCGGGCCTTCTGCTCGTCGGTGAACGCGTCGCCGCGGACCTGCATGGCGAGCACCAGGTCGGCCTGCTTGACCACCTGCTTGCGGTACAGGTCGAAGTACGGGTAGTGCAGCAGCAGCGGGTACTTCTCGGGCGGGGTGTGCTCGAAGTCCCAGACCTGGTGGTGGGTGAAGCCGTCGGCCTGCGGGTGCACGCCGAGGTCCTCGTCGTACGGGATGTACATCGCGGCCGCGGCGTCCCGCCAGGCGGCGGTCTCCTCGGTGTCGACGCCGAGTTCGGCGGCCTCGTGCGGGTGGCGGGCGGCGGCCTCGGCGGCGGCGCGCAGATTCGTCTGCGCCATCAGGTTGGTGAAGACGTTGTTGTCGGCGACGGCGCTGTACTCGTCCGGGCCGGTGACGCCCTCGATGCGGAACTTCCCCGAGACGTCGTGGTGGCCGAGCGAGCGCCACATCCGGGCGGTCTCCACGAGCAGTTCGAGCCCGTACGCGCGCTCGAACTCGGCGTCCCCGGTGGCCCGGACGTAGCGGGCGACGGCGGCGGCGATGTCGGCGCCGATGTGGAAGGCGGCGGTACCGGCCGGCCAGTACCCGGAGCACTCCTCGCCGCGGATGGTCCGCCAGGGGAACACCGCTCCGGCCAGGCCGAGTTGGGCGGCCCGTTCGCGGGCCAGCGGCAGCGTGGTGTGCCGCCAGCGCAGGGCCTGGTTGACGGCCCCGGGCAGGCAGTAGGTGAGCACCGGGAGGACGAAGGTCTCGGTGTCCCAGAAGCTGTGCCCGTCGTAGCCGGGGCCGGTCAACCCCTTGGCGGGGATGGCCCGTTCCTCGCTGCGGGCGCCGGCCTGGAGGACGTGGAAGACGGCGAACCGGACGGCCTGCTGGAGTTCGACGTCGCCTTCGATCTCGACGTCGCTGGTCTCCCAGAACTCCTTGAGGTAGGCGGCCTGTTCGGCGGCCAGACCGTCCCAGCCGGTGTACCGGGCGGCGGTCAGCGCGGCCTCCACCTGGTCCCGGACGGCGGGCTGCGAGCGCGTCCCCGACCAGCCGTAGGCCATCAACTTGACCAGCCGCAGCCGCTGTCCGGGCCGGAGCACGGTGGTGACGCTGATCCGGCAGTGGTCGGCCTCGGCCTCGGCGACGGTTTCGAGCTCCTCCGGGCCCTCGATCACGTGGTCCATCCCGGCGGCGACCCGGATCGCGCTGTAGCGGGTGCGGTGCACCAGGACGGCCTTGGTGTCGCTCGCGTGGTGCACCTCGGGCTGAAGCGGCGCCTCCAGGACGGCGGAGGCCCGAGGATCGCCCTCGGGGCCGCCGGGCAGCTGCTCGTTGGCGACCAGCTCGGACTGGAGCACGATCCGCACCGGTCCGTCCACCGCCTCGACGCTGTAGTCGACCGCGGCGATCGCGCGCTGGGTGAGCGAGACCAGCCGGGAGGAGCGCACCCGGATGGTCCGGCCGGCCGGGGAGGTCCACTCGGCCTCGCGGTGCAGTATCCCCTCCCGGAAGTCCAACCAGCGCTTGTGGCGGACGAGTTCGCCGTAGCGCAGGTCGAAGGGCTCGTCGTCGACCAGCAGCCGGATGATCTTGCCGTTGGTCACGTTGATGACGCTCTGGCTGGACTCCGGGTAGCCGTAGCCGCCCTCGCCGTACGGCAGCGGGCGGAGCTCGAAGACACCGTTCAGGTAGGTGCCGGGGAGGCCGTGCGGCTCGCCCTCGTCCAGGTTGGCGCGCAGGCCGATGTGGCCGTTGGAGAGCGCGAACAGCGACTCGGCGCGGGCCATCGCGGTCAGGTCCAGGCCCTGCTCGGCGATCAGCCAGGGGTCGACGGAGAAGTTGTCCAAGCCACTCATGCGACTGCCTCGCTCCGCTCACTCATGCCCGCTCCTCCAGCAGTTCGGCGAGGTCGTCGACGACCACGGTCGCGCCGTCCCGGCGCAGTTCGGCGGCCTGCCCGGTGCGGTTGACCCCGACCACGGCCCCGAAGCCGCCCGCCCGGCCGGAGGCCACCCCGGCGAGCGCGTCCTCGAAGACGGCGGCGTGCGCGGGCTCGACGCCCAGTGTGCGGGCGGCGTACAGGTAGGTGTCGGGGGCGGGTTTGCCGGGCAGGCCCTCGCGCTGGGCGACGACGCCGTCCACGATCACGTCGAACAGCCCCTCGATGCCCGCCGCCCGCAGCACGTCCCGGCAGTTGGCGCTGGAGGACACCACGGCGCTGGGCAGCCCGAGCGCGCGCAGCCGGTGCACGTACGCGACCGAGCCGTCGTACGGCTGGACGCCCTGCTCGCGGATCAACCGCAGGACGGTGTCGTTCTTGGCCCGGCTGATCCCGTGCACGGTACGGGTGTTGGGCGGATCGGCGTCGGTGCCCTCGGGCAGGTCGACGCCCCGGCTGTGCAGGAACGCCCGGGTGCCGTCCAGTCTCGGGCGGCCGTCCACGTAGGTGTCGTAGTCGGTGACGGCGTCGAAGGGGACGAACTGCCCGCCGGTGCGGGCGGCTTCGGCGCGCAGGAAGGAGTCGAAGGTGTCCTTCCAGGCCGCGGCGTGCACCTTGGCGGTCTGGGTGAGGACCCCGTCGAGGTCGAAGAGGAAAGCGCGGATGTCGTCCGGTAGCCCCAGCATGGGTGCAGTCTTACCCGGGAACGCGGGGAAGCCGCCCATTTCCCGGCGGCGCGTCGCGGGAAGGGCGGCTTCCGGTTGCCCGGGTGCTCGTGGGTTGCCCGGGTGCTCGTGGGTGGCCAGGTGGGCTCGTGGGTGCCCGGCGCTGTCACGGCGAGGGGTGCCCGGCGCTGTTACGGAGAGTCGGGCATCTGCGCCTCGGCGGCCTCCGCCACCGCGAACACCGCGCCCTGCGGGTCCTGGACGACCGCCATCCGGCCGGACTGCATGTCGAACGGCGGCTGGATCACCGAGCCGCCCGCCTTGACCAGGGCGTCCACGGTGGAGTCGGTGTCGTCCACCGAGAAGTAGGCCATCCAGTGCGAGGGCGTGCCCGCCCCCAGGTACCCGGGGATCGGCTGCATGCCGCCCACCGTACGGTCGCCGGCGTTGAGCGAGAAGTACCCCTCCATGCCCTGGATGGTCGCCGGGCGCAGCCCGAGCGCCGGGAGGTAGAAGCGGCCGGCCGCTTCGGTGTCGGCGGTGTTGAGCTCGTTCCAGACCAGTGCGCCGGGCTCGTTGACCACGCCCGCGCCGATGAAGTCCATCGCCTGCCAGACGCCGAACACCGCGCCGGTCGGGTCGGCGGCGACCAGCATCCGGCCGATCACGCCGACGTCCATCGCCGGGTAGAGGATCGTGCCGCCGTGCTCGGCGATGGCGGCCCCGCTCACGTCGGCGTCGTCCGAGGCCAGGTAGGTGGTCCAGGCGACGGGCGGCAGCGGCTGGCCCTCGGGCGCGGACCGCGCCATGATCCCGGCGACCGGCCGGTCGTTGAGCATGCACACGGCGTAGCCGCCGAACTCGGCCGGGCCGACCTCGCCCTGCCAGCCGAACAGGTCGCGGTAGAAGTCGAGCGCGGCCTGCTGGTCGCTCGCCATCAGGTCGATCCAGCACGGGGTGCCGGGCTTGTACGGAGCGGTGACTACGGGCATTGCTGGGCCTCCCGAAGGCAGTGGTCGTCGGGGCGGGCGGGTCCCGGCCGCCCGGTGCCGGGCTGCCGGTGCCGGCCGTCGGCGCGAACGGCGGGTACACCGCCCACCATCGGCCCGGCGCCGCGATCCCGCCACCGGACGGCGCCCTGGCGGGCGATCGGACGGGCCCGGGGCCCGTTCAGCCGCCGGCGGGCCGTTCACGCGGCGTCGTGCCGCTCACGCCGCCGCGGGGGCCGTTCACGCGGCGTCGTGCCGCTGGGCCGTGACGAAGTACGGCTGCACCTTGCCGCTCTGCACGTAGTCCTTGAGCCGGACCAGCAGTTCGGCCCAGGTGCCGGCGACCAGCGGGACGCCGTCCTCGCTGCCCGGCTGCCAGCCGCCGTGCCGGAACAGCAACCGGGTGCGGCCGGGCTCGTCGGGCTGGTCGGCGAGGTCCCAGCTGATCCAGGTGCCGGCCCAGTGCGGCGGGAAGGCCCCGGCGTTGGCCCACACCACCCGGTCCAGGTCGGCCCGCTCGCGGCGCAGCCGGAACGGCTCGGGGACGCCGGGGAAGTCGAACAGCAGGACGTCGCCCTCCCGGTCCACGCCGGTGGTCCACCAGCTGGTCAGCCCGCCGTGCGTGTTGAGCGCGGCGAGGACGACGGCCCGGGGTGCGGCGATGTCGAACTGGAGGGCGATCTCGGGCATGGGGGTCCGCCTTTCGGTGCGCGCCCCCCTCGTCCGTGGGCCGGGTCCGGTGTGCCCGGGTCCGGTGCGTCGGGGTCCGGTGCGTCGGGCCCTCGTCCATCAGGTCGCCCGTGTGCCGGGCGCCTCCCCGGTTTCTCCGGCCACCATGGCACGACCCCCGGGCCCGCGCGCCCTGGACGGCGCGGGCCCGGGGGTCGTCCCCACGGCTCGGGTCCGGTCAGCCGCCGCTGCCGTAGGTGGTGTTCGCGCAGATGTCGTCGTCCGCCGAGCGGGCGTCGTTGGTGACGGTGGTGGGCAGCGGCGCCGGGGGCGCCGGGGTGCCGTTCGCGGCCGCGCCGCCCGTCCCGGTGGACGGGCCGGTGGCCCCGCCGCCGTTGGCCGCGGAGAAGTCCTTGCCGACGATCAGGGTCACGCCCGCCGAGTTGCCGGCCTCGACGCTGGCGCCCGGGAACAACGCGGCGACCTTGTCGGCGTTCGCCTTCTGCCCGGAGCCGTACTCGATCATGGTGGTCTTGTACTTGGTGCTCGCCGCCTGGCCCGCCGTGGTGGCGGCGAACTTGGCGGCCTTCAGCTGCGCGGTCGCCTTGCCGGCCAGGCCGTTCTCGGTCGTCCCGTTGTAGACCGCCACCTTGATCGACGAGTTGCCGGCGTCCGCGACCGGCGCGGCGGGCGCGCTGGGCGCGGCCGACTGCGGCGCGGCCGGTGCGCTCGGGCTGGCGGCGGCGTCCGGCTGCTGGCCGGTGGCGTTCTGCCCGTCGATGGTCTGGTCGGCCTTGAGGGTCTCCCAGAGCTTGTTGGCGTCCGGCTGGACCAGGTCGAGGTCCTTGTCCTGGGTGCGGTAACGCCAGGGCGCCGTCACGAACTTGAGGTCGTGCATGTCGATGTTCTTGAGCGACAGCCCGAAGGAGAGCAGCTTGTCCGCGGAGGCCAGCCCCGGGTCGACCACCAGCGACTTGGTCGCGGCGTCGGCCAGCGGCAGCAGGTTGGTGGGGCTCAGCCCGTCCTTCTTGACCTTGCTCGCGAGCGAGCTGAGGAAGGCCTGCTGGCGCTTCATCCGGCCGATGTCGGAGCCGTCGCCGATGCCGTGCCGCAGCCGCACGTAGTCCAGCGCCTGCTGGCCCTGCACGGTCTGCTTGCCCTGCGGCAGGACGAGGTCGCCCTTCCTGTGCAGGTTGGGGTTGACGTCGCCCTCGTAGATGGCCTTCGGCAGGCAGATGTCGACGCCGTTCACGGCCTTGGTCATCGCGGAGAAGCCGTTGAAGTCGACCACGATGGTGTGGTCGACCCGGATCCCGGTGAGCTTCTCCACCGTGTTCTGGGCGCAGGCCGGGTTGCCGCCGTCGCTGCCGCCGACCGAGAAGGCCGCGTTGAACAGGTCGCTGGACGACCCCTTGGTCCACTTGCCGTTGGGCAGTTTGCAGGGCGGGATCGGGACCTTCGCGTTGCGCGGGATCGAGATGCCCACGGCGTGCTTGTGGTCGGCGTAGACGTGCAGCAGGATCGTGGTGTCCGAGCGGGCGCCGCCGTCCGCAGAGCCGCCGCCGAGGTCGGAGTTGTTGCTGCCGCGGCTGTCCGAGCCGATCAGCAGCACGTTGACCGGCTTGTTGCCGTCCGCGTCGGCCTGCGCCTCCGGCGGGCGGTCGGTTGCTATCGCGTCGCCGTCGAAGGACTTGATGTTGGCGTTCAGCTTGAAGTAGATCGCCCCGCCGGCGCCCGCGATCAGCACCAGCACGCCGGCCGCCGACCAGGCGACGATCTTCTTCACGTTCTTCTTGGGCTTGCGGCTGTTGCGCGCCGCCGCCCGGCCGCCGCCGGCCGCCGCCTCCGGCCTGCCGCCGTCCTTGCCCGCGCCCCGACCGCCGTCCTTGCCCGCGTCCTTGCCGCCGTCCTTGCCACCGCGGCCACCGCCCTTGCCCTGGGCGGCGCGCCGGGCCTCCGCCCGGCCCCCGGTACGCGGCGGAGGCACGGACCCATCGCTCCCCGTCGTGAGCGCGCCGGGTGCGTTCTCGCCCCGAGCCGGGCCCTCGCCCCACTGACCTGACATGCGCGTACCTTTCACCGACGGAAGCGACGCCCCGGACGATCTGGCGCACCGCACACAGGGAGACGGTCGGGACCGTTCCCAGGTTGCACATACGAACATCGGTACAAACCGATGAACGTGGCTTCCGATCATATTTAGGCCCGACCCGATCACCGACCTCCGGTCCACCACCAACCCCGGCCACCACGGCGCAAGCTCGCCACAGAACGCCCGAAACCAGCCGATTACGACGTGACCTACGCCACCTCCCCCCGCCCCTGCGGCACCATCAGGCACCACGCGCCGCACGTCCGCGGCCACCCAGGACGGTCCGGGGGTTTTCCTCACCCCGCCCCAGGGGGATGCCCCCGTTTCTCAAGGCCCGTTCGCTAGACCAGACTCAGCACCATGACCACCGACACCGCGGGGACGCCGACCGCGAAAACCCGGCCGCAGCCGCCCGCCGGACCACCGGACACCGCCCCGCCCGGAACCGGCGGGAGCGACTTCGCCCAACTGAGCCGCCGGATCACCGCCGAGGGCCTGCTCGACCGACGCCCGGTCTACTACACCGTCCGCGCGGGCCTCGTCCTCGCCGCGTTCCTCGGCGGCTGGTGGGCCATGTTCGCCCTCGGCGACACCTGGCTCCAGCTCGGACTGGCCGCCGCCATGTCCATCGTCTTCGCCCAACTGGGATTAATGGCACATGACCTGGCGCACCGTCAGGTGTTCACCGGGCGCCGCGCCGGCGAGATCGGCGGCCGCATCGTCGCCAACCTCCTGATGGGCATGAGCTACGGCTGGTGGATGAACAAGCACACCCGCCACCACGCCAACCCCAACCACGAGGAGCGGGACCCGGACGTCTCCCCCGACCTCGTCGTCTGGTCCCAGGACCAGGCCAGGAGGGCCAGCGGAATCGCCCGCTTCATCGGCCGCCGCCAGGCGTTCCTCTTCTTCCCGCTGCTCCTGCTCGAAGGCCTCAACCTCAGCTACAACAGCTTCCGCGCGCTGCGCAGCCCGATCATGAAGCGCCCCTACCTGGAGGGCTTCCTGCTGGTCGCCCACTTCGCCGCCTACCTCGGGCTGGTCTTCGCCGCCCTCCCGGTCGGCAAGGCCTTCGCCTTCCTCGCCGTCCACCAGGCCCTGCTCGGCGTCTACTTGGGCTGCGTCTTCGCCCCCAACCACAAGGGCATGCTGATGGTGACGCCCGGCATGCGGCTCGACTTCCTCCGCCGCCAGGTCCTCACCTCCCGCAACGTCCGCGGCGGCTACTTCATCGACGCCCTGATGGGCGGCCTCAACTACCAGGTCGAGCACCACCTCTTCCCCAGCATGCCCACCCCGGCCCTGCGCCGCGCCGCCGTCCTCACCCGCGACTTCTGCGCCGAGAAGGAGATCACCTACTACGAGACCGGCCTCTTCCGCTCGTACCGCGAGATCCTCACCCACCTCCACCAGACCGGCGCCCCGATCCGCGCCGCGGCCTGATCCGCCCCACGACCCACACCGCACCGCGGCACCCCGGCTACTCGACCAGCCGGGGTGCCGCAGTGCGTTCACCGGCGGCGGACATGCAAAAGGCCAGGTCAGAGGGTGTCTGACCTGGCCTCAGTTCGGTGGGCCACCAGGGGCTCGAACCCTGAACCTACGGATTAAAAGTCCGCAGCTCTGCCAATTGAGCTAGTGGCCCGCGGCCCTCGTCCCGGTTGGGGAGGGCCACCGTGATCCTACCCGGTGGGGCGCAGGGCTCCGCCAGTGGATTGCGCGGGCGCGCCGGGGGCGGGGGGCGGAGCGTAGTGGGCGGCACGGACGCGGCGGAGCCAGGATTCGGCGGGGCGCGGGTCGGGGGCGGCCGGGAGGACGCCGGGGCGGGCGAGCCGGTCGGCGGCGTCGGCGAGCAGGGATTCGGCGACGGCGGGGCGGTCGGCGATGCGTTCGCCGAGGTCGCGGACGTGTCCGGGGTCGGCGAGGCGGACCGGGTTGTGGCCGGTCTCGTGCAGCCGGACGGCCTGTTCGACCAGCCGGACCAGGTGCCGGGCGTGCTTGGCGGCCCGGCGGCGGGTGGCCGGGTCGGTCGTGTCGCGGGTCAGCAGTTTGCGGAACTGCTGCTCTGCGTAACCGAGATAGGCCTTCCGGACGCCCGATTCACTGAGGAAGCTCGAGCGGATCTCGACCAGTTCGGCACCGAGCGGAGTGCGGATCTCGTACAGGTCGTCCGGCAGCCAGACGAGCTCGGAGGCGGTCGGATTGCAGGACAGCGCCAGGCGGCACCACTTGGCGGCCTCGTGCAGGGTGACGTCGGGCCCGGTGGTGACGTGCGACTCGGCCGGGCGGTGCAGGCCGTGCAGCTCCTCGGTGGGGGCGGCGTACAGGCCGAGCCGGTCGACGTCGGAGCCGGCGTGGGCGAAGCCGTACGCGGTGGAGCCGACCACGCCGGCGAGCAGGACGGTGCCGGGGACGGCAGGTACGGGTGCGGGTGCCGGTGCGGGTGCGTCGGACATCGCCGGTCTCCTCTCTCGACTCTCTCGACTCTCTCGACGCCTCTCGACGCCTCTCGACCTGGCAGTCGGCAGGGCTGCGGTGGCGGCGCCGCTACCGCATCCTCGCCGGTCCGGGCCGCGCCGGGCGAACGATTTCCGCTCCGGGGCCCGCCCCGGCCGGTCCGCCGGGTAGCGTACCGAGCATGTCGACCACCACCTCCGACGACGGCGTCCTGATCGTCACCGGCGCCGGCCGCGGCATCGGCGCCGCCACCGCCCTGCTCGCCGCCCGGCGCGGCTACCGGGTCTGCGTCAACTACCGCACGGACGAGGCCTCGGCCACCGCCGTGGTGGACGCCGTCCGGGCCGAGGGCGGCACCGCGCTCGCCGTCCGGGCCGACGTCACCCGCACCGCCGAGGTGGAGCGGCTGTTCACCACCGTGGACGCCGAACTCGGGCTGCTCACCGGCCTGGTGAACAACGCCGGCACGCTGGAGAAGCAGTGCCGGCTGGAGGACATCGACGAGGACCGGCTGAACCGGATCTGGGCCGCCAACATCACCGGCCCGTTCCTGTGCGCGGCCCAGGCCGTGCGCCGGATGTCCACCCGGCACGGCGGCCGCGGCGGTGCCATCGTCAACGTGTCCTCGGCCGCCTCGCGGCTCGGCTCGCCCAACGAGTACGTCGACTACGCGGCCGCCAAGGGCGCCGTCGACTCGATGACCCG
This sequence comes from Kitasatospora sp. NPDC087271, assembly GCF_044744605.1. NCBI lineage: Bacteria > Bacillati > Actinomycetota > Actinomycetes > Kitasatosporales > Streptomycetaceae > Kitasatospora > Kitasatospora sp. NPDC087271. Next base: position 770,283 of record NZ_JBIUYQ010000002.1, on the reverse strand, counting down.
CGGCCTCGCCCTGGAGGTCGCCGCCGAGGGGATCCGGGTCAACGCCGTCCGCCCCGGCCTGATCCACACCGACATCCACGCCCTCGGCGGCGAGCCCGGCCGGGTCGACCGGGTCGCCCCCGGACTGCCGATGCGGCGCGGCGGACGGGCGGAGGAGGTCGCCGAGGCGATCCTCTTCCTGCTCTCCCCCGCCGCCTCGTACACCACCAACGCCTTCCTGGACGTCTCCGGCGGGCGCTGAAAGGTTCCCTCCGGTTTCCTTCCGCCGGCCCGCCCCCCGCCCGTACCGTGGGGCCATGACCGATGCCTTCATCGACATCCCCGGTGTGCGCAACTTCCGTGACGCGGGCGGGATCGGCGCCCTGCGGCGGGGCGTGCTCTACCGCTCCGGCTCCTTCCACACCCTCACCGAAGAGGGCGCCCGGCGCCTCAAGGCCCTCGGCCTGCGCACCGTCCTCGACCTGCGCAGTCCGGTCGAGCTGGAGGTCTGGCCCGACCTGCGGCACGGCCTCGACCACGAGGCCCTCAACCTGCCGACCCTGCCCGCCAACCGCGAGGACGTCGACCAGCCCTGGCCCGAGGACCAGGCGGCGCTCTACCCCTTCATGGCCCGGACCGCCGGCCCGTCCCTCGCCGCCGTCGTCCGCCGCCTCGCCGCCCCAGGCGCGCTGCCCGCCCTCGTGCACTGCGCCGTCGGCAAGGACCGCACCGGCCTGACCATCGCCGTCCTGCAGTCCCTGCTCGGTGCCTCGGAGGCCGACGTCACCGCCGACTTCCTGCTCTCCAACGTCGGCCTCGGCCTCGACCGGGGCCCCACCCCCTACGTCGACGAGACCGGCACCGAACGCGTCTCCCGCCCCGTCACCGCCGAACTCCTCGCCTCCGCCCTGGGCTGGATCCACACCCAGCACTCCTCCGTCCCCGCCTACCTCCGCGCCCACGGCGTCACCGACGAGGAACTGACCGCCCTGCGCGCCAACCTGTCGGCCTGACCGGCCCGGGGACGCACCTACTCCTGGCGTTCGAAGCGCCACCACTGGGCGGGCGAGTCGGTGTCCTCCCACTGGTGGACGGTGGGGTCGGGCGGTGCGGCGGCGGTGAGGGGCTTGCCGCTGATGAAGCTGGTGATGGTGTAGGTGCCGGGGGCGTCCACGTGGGCTTCGAGGAGCCACTCCTGGGCGCCGAAGGCGTTGGCGGACCACTGCTGGATGGGGACGCCGTCGTCGGTGGAGGCGCCGGTGACGTCGAGGCGCTTGCCGCTGGCGGCGTTCTCCAGGTGGCAGAGGGCGCCGCCCGGGTGGACGGCGGTGAGCTGCCAGAGCTGGGCGTCGGAACCGTCGTCCGCGCCCTGGCGGACGCGGGCGCCGCTGCGCCGGCTGCCGTCGGCGACTTCGAGCAGCAGGCCGCTGTCGACGTTGCGGATCCGGTAGCGGCCGTCGGTGATCGCGGTGTCAGTCACGCTCGCAGTCTGCCACCGGGGGCTGACAGGCCTCGGAGTCGAGGACGGCGAAGCGGACGGCAGGGAGGACGGCAGGGAGGACGGCGGCCTGCTGGAGGCCGGAGGCCCGGACCGGCGCGCGGGGCGGGCGGGCTATGGTCGGAAGCCGGAACAGGAAGTCAGGACAACCTCTACGAGTGGAGTCGACGATGGCGAAGGTCCCCAACGTGCTCTCGGCCGCCGCGCCCGCCGCGCTGACCGCGGCGAGCGGCCTGGTGGGCGGTTACGGCGTCGCCCGCTGGAGCGGCCGGCGCGAACTGGGCGGCGCCGTGCTGGCGGTGGCCGGTGCCGGGGCGGCCGCGCAGTGGCACCGCAGCTCGGGCGCGGCCACCGCGGCGGCGCTGACCGGTCTGTACGTGGCGGCGTTCGGCGGTTCGCATCCGCTGGCGAAGAAGATCGGCGCCTGGCCGTCGGTCTTCGCCGTCACCGGTGTGGTCGCGGCGGCCTCTACGGCCGCGACGGCGCTGGCCGCCCGCAAGCGGTAGCAGCACCCGGCGCGAGCCGCGCGCCGGCCCGCTCACCGGCCTCGGCAGCGACACCCGGCAGCGACACCCGGCGGCGATACCCGGCGGCGGCCTCAGCGCACCGCCGCGCCGGGCTGCGCCGCCCCGCCGAACCGCGCCTCGAACGCGGCCCGGTTCGCCGAGACCGGTGAGCGGTCCCAGACCGCGAACACCACCCGTTCGAAGGCCGCCCCGTACCGGGAGAGCGCGCCCTCGAAGGCCTCGGCGACCTGGGCCGGGTCGTTGCGGAACACCCCGCAGCCCCAGGCCCCGAGCACCAGCGTGCGGACCTCGTGCCGGGCCGCCGCCGCGAGCACCCGGACGGCCCGCTCGGCGAGCACGCCCCGGACGTCCACGTCGGCCGAACGCCGTTCCAGCTGGCCCGCGTTGGGCGCGGGCGAGGTAAGGAAGGTGACCGGGTACGGCCGCGCCAGCAGGTCCCCGCCCCGGCCGCGGATCACCGGGACGTCGGGCGAGACGATCACCCGGTGGCTGTACCGGAGGTCAGCGGAGGCGCGGTGCGCCTCGTAGTAGTCCGGCGCCTCCAGCAGGCAGGTGTAGAGCAGCGCGCTGCGGCACAGGTCCTCCTCCTGGGCGCGGGCGCCGCGCAGGTAGCCGCCGCCGGGGTTGCGCGCGGAGGCGAAGTTGAGCACCCCGACCGGGCCCGCCCCGCCCTCGACCAGGCGCCGGGCGGCCTCGATGCTGCCTTCGGCCGTCACCTCCACCGCCCCGACGGGCCCACCGGGCCCACCCGGCCCGGGCCCCGGGCCCCCGCCCCGCAGCAGCGCGTCCAGCGCCGGCGGCGCGTACGACACCGTGCCGGCCCTGGCGGCCGCCAACTGCTCCCCCACCGTGACGAGTTCGCCACCGGCCGCCCGGTAGCTCCCCCGCTCGGCGATCTCCTCGTTCACCCGGGCCACGTCGTGCAGTCTGCTGCTCATGTCCGGGACGCTACGGGACTTCCGCCGGGCCGCGCCACAGGTTATTCTCAGCCGCAGAACAACGCCTCGGGGGCACGAGGGGTACCGGGGGAGGTACCCGGGGGCATCGGGGGGAACGCGACGGGCCCGCTCCAGTGCATGGAGCGGGCCCGTCGTGTGTGTTCAGGTGTTCAGCTACCGGTGGTCAACCACCGGCCGTACGGCGTCAGTTCTTCCAGCGCGGCTTGCGGTCGTCGCGGTTGAAGCCACCGGAACGGTCGCGGTCGAAGCCACCCGAGCGGGCGCCGCCACGGTCGTCACGGTCACGGCCGAAGCCACCACCGGAGGCCTGCGGACGGCCGCCGGAGCGGTGGTCGTCACGACGCGCGAACGGACGGTTGTTGCTGCCGCCGCGCTCGTCGCGGTCCCGGCCGAAGGACGGGCGGTCACCGAAGGTGCGGGCCGGACGGTCACCGAAGGAGCGGCCGCCGCGGTCGTCACGGTCACGGTTGAAACCGCCGGAACGGTCGCGGTCGAAGCCACCACCGGTGCGGGCCGGACGGTCACCGAAGGAGCGGCCGCCGCGGTCGTCACGGTCACGGTTGAAACCGCCCGAGCGGGCGCCGCGGTCGTCGCGGTCACCGAAGGAACGGCCACCACGGTCGTCACGGTCACGGTTGAAGCCACCGGAACGGCCACCGCGGTCGTCGCGGTCACCGAAGGAACGGCCACCACGGTCGTCACGGTCACGGTTGAAACCGCCGGAACGGCCGCCACGGTCATCGCGGTTGAAGCCACCGGAACGGCCACCACGGTCGTCACGGTCACGGTTGAAGCCACCGGAACGGCCGCCACGGTCATCGCGGTCACGGTCACGGTCACGGCCGAAGGCCGGACGCTCGGTGCGCGCCTCGCGGTACGACGGCGTGCGCTCCTCGGCCTGCGGCGCGGCGGCCGGAGCCGGCGCCTCGGTGGCCGGGGTCTCCGCAGCGGCCTCGTCGCCCGCCTCGGCGGCCGGGGCCTCGTCCTCGATGCCCAGCTCGGCCCGCTCGCGGGCGGCCCGCGCCGCCAGGCGGTCGGCCTCCTCACGCAGCTCGGTGGTGCGGCGCTGCGCGCGCTCCAGCTGGCGGGTCATGTCGGCGAGCTCGCGCTCGGCGGCACCGGCGATGCCGGCCGCGCTCTCGGCCTGGACCTCGATCAGCGAACGGGCGCCGGTGATCTTGGCGACCTCGGCGTCGAAGGCGTGGTCGAGGATGTGGCGCGAGGCGTCGACGCCCGCGTCCTCCATCAGGCGGAAGACGCCGCGGCGCTGGTGCGGCAGCACCAGGGTGACGACGGCGCCGGAGCGCCCGGCCCGGGCGGTGCGGCCGGAGCGGTGCAGGTAGTCCTTGTGGTCGCCGGCCGGGTCCACGTTGAGGACCAGGTCGATGCCGTCGACGTGGATGCCGCGGGCGGCGACGTCGGTGGCGACGACGACGTTGACGTAGCCGTCCTTGAAGTCGCCGAGGACGCGGGTACGGGCGCCCTGGGTCATCCCGCCGTGCAGCGCGTCGGCCTTCACGCCGGCCTCGATGAGCTGCTCGGCGACGCGGTCGGCGCCCATCTGGGTGCGGACGAAGATGATCGTGCGGCCCTTGCGGGCGGCGATCGCGTTGGTGATCGGCGCCTTGTCCTTGGGCTTCACCACGAGGATGTGGTGGGTCATGGTGGTGACCGCGCCGGCCGACGGGTCGACCTCGTGGGTGACCGGGTTCTTCAGGTAGCGCTTGACCAGAGTGTCGATCTCGTTCTCCAGGGTGGCGGAGAACAGCAGGCGCTGGCCACCGGCCGGCACCTGGTCGAGGATCTCGGTGACCTCGGGCAGGAAGCCCATGTCGGCCATCTGGTCGGCCTCGTCGAGCACGACGGTCCGGACGTCGGCCAGCTTGGCGCTGCCGCGGTTCAGCAGGTCGCGCAGACGGCCGGGGGTGGCGACCAGGACGTCGACGCCGCGCTCCAGCGCGTAGATCTGGTTCGACATCGAGGTGCCGCCGCAGACGACCTTGAGCTTGAGGCCGAGCACCGAGCCGAACGGCTCCAGGGCGTCGGCCACCTGCATGGCCAGCTCGCGGGTCGGGACGAGGATCAGGCCGCGCGGGTGCTTGGGCTTGGTGCGCTCGCCGTCGGCGAGGCGGGTCAGCAGCGGCAGGCCGAAGCTGAGGGTCTTGCCGGAGCCGGTACGGCCACGGCCCAGCACGTCCTTGCCGGCCAGGGCGTCCGGGATGGTCGCGGCCTGGATCGGGAACGGGGTGGTGACACCGCGCTTGGCGAGGGCGCGCACGACGTCGTCGTGCAGGCCGAGGTCGCCGAAGGTGATGGTGGGCTCGGCGGCCTCGACGGCCTCCTCGGCCTCGGCGGCGTCGGCGTTCAGCTCGACGTCGGCGTCGGTGGGCTCGACGGCCTCGACGGCGTCGGTGAGGGTGTCGGCGGTGTCGGTGACATCGGCGGCGGCCTCGCTCGCGGGCATGGCGAAGCGGGCGTCGTCAACGAGAGACATGTAAAACCTTCCGGAAGTGGCACGCGCCAAAGTCCGGGGGTTCTGTTTCACAACCGCCTCTATGCGGTCAGCCACGGATCGCCGGAACGCGCCAAGGGCGCCAGATGGGAATAGGGCGCCAGTCAAATGAATCAAACGAACGATCTACCACCATAGACGAACCTCGGGATCAGAGGCAAATGCCCTGGCCAGCCCGCTAATGCCCACCCGCATGCGGGCTCGGGGCCGAGGAACCGGAGTTGCCGGCCGAGGGCTCCGGGGTCGGTGGGACGGTCGCGGCGGGTGAGCTGTGCTCGGGCTCGGGGGACGTCGAGGGGTGGCTGCTCGGCGTGGCCGACGGCGTGCCCGCCGTGCCGCCGGAGCGGCCCTCACCGGTGCCACCCGCCCCGCCCGCGCCGCCGGTGCCCGCCGCACCACCGGTACCGGCCGACGCACCGCCGCCCGGCCGGGGCGCGGGGCTGGCACTCACGCCCCCCGCTGAACCGTTCACGCCGGTGCCGGCCGGTGCGGCGTCCACGGCGGGCGCCCCCGGCACCGGGACCACGCCGGCGGCCGCGCCGTTCGCGCCGGGTGCCACCTCGCCCGCCGCCGCAGCCGTCACCCCGGCCGGCGCGTTCTCGCTCTGCAAGCCCCCCGAACGCTCCGGTCGCCCGGACGCACTCCCCGGATGCGCGCCGCTCGGCGAGGCCGACGGCCCGCTCGTCACCCCCGGCTTGCCCGCCGGACCGGCCTGCCCGACCGGCGCCACCCCGTGCTTCACCTCCGCCTCAGGACCGACCGACATGCACCCCGTCAACCCCAGCCCGGCCACCGCCAGCACCGAAGCCGTACGCACCACCGCCCGAACCGCCCGCACCGAAGCCACCGAGCTCCCTCTCCACCGCCCCACCCGGGCCGCCCACTGCTCGCGCGGCCGCTTTTCGGTGCCCAACGCGCGCCCGCCCCGACGGGACACGGGCAGCGCGCCAGGAAGCGTCCGGGCCGCATCCGCCACAACCCGCCGAACCGGCAGGCGAGCAGACCGGCGGACGGACAGGCGGACAGGCGGACAGGCGGACAGGCGGACAGACCGGCGGACGGACAGGCGGGCAGGCGGGCAGACGCTCAGCCCCAGAACGCCGAGGCCAGCCCCGCCCCCACGTACACCGCGGCCAGCCCCGCCACCACGCTGCCCGCCACGTTCGCCAGCGCGTACCGCCCCGCCCCGGTCTCGACCAGCCGCAGCGTCTCGTACGAGAAGGTCGAGTACGTGGTCAGCGCCCCGCACAGCCCCGTCCCCAGCAGCACCTGGACGTGCGGGGACGCGGTCCCCGCCGCCACCGCCCCGGTCACCAGGCCGAGCACCAGGCAGCCGGCCACGTTCACCGCGAACGTCCCCCAGGGGAACACCGAGTCGTGCCGGGCCTGCACGGCCCGGTCGGTCAGGTACCGCAGCGGCGCGCCGACCGCCGCGCCCGCCACCACCAGCAGCCAGTTCACCCCGAAGCCCCTTCCCGCCCCACGTACCTGACCACTTCGCAGCGGTCCAGCAGCACCAGACCCTCCGCCACCAGCCCGTCCAACTGCGGCAGGAACGCCCGCACCCGCTCCTCCTCGTCCACGATCACCACCGCCACCGGCAGGTCCTCGCTCAGCGACAGCAGCCGCGCCGTGTGCACCAGCGACGACGCCCCGAACCCCTCGATTCCCCGGAACACGCTCGCCCCGGCCAGCCCCGCCGCCCGCGCCCGGTGCACGATCTCGCTGTACAGCGGCCGGTGGTGCCAGCGGTCGTTCTCCCCCACCAGCACGGTCAGCCGCAGCGCCGGCCCGCTCAACCTGCTCACCGCACGCCCCCACGGGCGATCAGACGGCGCGTCAGCGCGGCCGCCGCCCACACCGCGCCGAGCGCGCCCAGCAGCGTCAGCCCCAAGTACGCCAGCCCGAGCCCGAGCCGCCCCTCCTCCACCAGCCGCCGGATGTCCACCGCGTACGTCGAGAAGGTGGTGAAGCCGCCCAGCACCCCGGTGCCGAAGAACGGCCGCAGCAGCGGGTGCGCCGGACGCCCCTCGGTGATCACCACCAGGAAGACCCCGATCACCGCGCACCCGACCACGTTGATCAGCAGCGTCGTCCACGGGAACGCCGCCGGCCCGTTCGCCCAGGCCAACCCGGCGCCGTACCGGGCCACCGCCCCGATCGCCCCGCCCACCGCGATCACGGCCACGGCCGGCCCCTGCCCGCGCCACACCGGCGGCCGTCTCCGGGCGGCCGTCCCGTCGCCCACCGGCCGGGTCCGCGCCGGGCCGTCCACCGTGCCGTCCGAGGTCGCCATAACCCCATCAAACACCGGCTTCCGCCGTCTGGCACAGCGTCACTCCAGACCCGACAATGAACCGGTGGAGATGACCCGGGAAGAGTTCGAGACGCTGGTCAGCGACGCCCTCGACCAGATTCCCCCGCAGCTCGCGGCCATGATGGACAACGTCGCCGTCTTCGTCGAGGACGAACCCGACCCCGCCGACCCGGAACTCCTCGGCCTCTACGAGGGCACCCCGCTCACCGAACGCGGCGAGTGGTACGCGGGCGTCCTGCCCGACCGGATCCTCATCTACCGCGGCCCCACCCTCCGGCACTGCGAGACCCACGACCAGGTCGTCGCCGAAGTCCGCACCACGGTCATCCACGAGGTCGCCCACCACTTCGGCTTCGACGACCACGAACTCGACGAACTCGGCTGGTCCTGACCCCCGCCCCGGGCGGCCCTCGGACGGCCCCCACCCACCCGGCCGAAACCCGTTTTGGCGATCCGCCCTGCATCCCATATGCTTCTCGACGTCCCCGAACGCTGGAAACAGCGGGACAGGCCGCAAGCCCTCATCGTCTAGTGGCCCAGGACGCCGCCCTTTCAAGGCGGTAGCACGGGTTCGAATCCCGTTGGGGGCACGCAGTACCGTAGTAAAAAGCAGTGCCGCAAGACCTTAGTGGGAAACCACTACAAGGTCCCGTGGAGCAGTTGGTTAGCTCGCCACCCTGTCAAGGTGGAGGTCGCGGGTTCAAGTCCCGTCGGGATCGCTCGTCTCGCAAGAGACGGTGTAGTACGGCCAGGTAGCTCAGTTGGTACGAGCGTCCGCCTGAAAAGCGGAAGGTCGCCGGTTCGACCCCGGCCCTGGCCACAGATCGGAAGCCCCGCAGCGTGATCGCTGCGGGGCTTCCGCCGTCCCGGGGGCCGGGCGCCGACCACGCTGGGTGCCGGACACCGGTGGGATTCGGTTCGGGAGGCGTCGCACTCATGGCCCCGGAACACTTCGGCTTCGAGCTGGCCACCGGCGACCTGCTGCCCTACTGATCCCGGGCGGCTCCCCCTCGGGCGGGCTGACCCGAGGGGGACGTGGGCCGGTCGCGCGGGCGGCGCCGGGGCCGGCACAGCGCCGGGCGGGTTCAGTAGGAGCGGAACCAGCTGGCGTCGGTGCCCAGCACGGAGCCGTCCGCCGCGTAGTACGTGAACGTGCGGGCCTGGGCGCCCGGCTTCTTGGCGATCGCGTACCAGCGCGTCGGGGAGTCCCCGAGGGCGACCGGCACCGACGCGCTGACGCCGCCGGTGTCCCAGGTGACCACGACCTTCGCGACCTGGGGCCGGACCCCGGCGATCACCACCGGTGAGGCGCCCAGCTCCCCGCCCTTGAGCCCGAGCATCGTCCCCCCTCCGGAGGTGGCCCGGTCGATGATCGCCCCGTCCGGCGCCCCCGGGGCGGGGGTGTCGTGCATCGCGTCGTCGACCTGGCGCTGCCCGTCCACGGTGGCGTAGAGGTTCACCAGGTCCACGTCCGGGCGCCAGCTCCGGTCGATGTCCGCCCTGGTGGTCTCCGGCAGTTGCGGGATGGCCGCGTGCCGGTCCGCCCAGATCAGCCGGGCCTGCCGGAGGGCGTCCTCCTTGGTGGCGGCCGCCGGCCAGAACGCGGCCCACGCCTGCCACTGCCTGCCGTTCGTGGTGCCCTGGCCGACCACGACCCGGACCGGGGTGAACGGATCCCGCGCGGGAGCGGTCGGTGTCGCGGCGGTGCCCGCGGTGCCTGCGGTGCCCGCGGCGGCCTCGGCGGTGGTGACGGTCCGGGCGTCCGCCACCACCGCCCCCGCGTCGGCCGCGTCGCCCGGCCCCCGCCCCCGCCCGAGCCCGCCGAGTGCCGTCCCCCCGACGACGGCCGCCGCGACCAGCGCCGCCACCGCCCCGCTGGTCAGCAGCCGCCGGCGCCGCAGCCGGCGCCGCCCCCCGGCGACCAGCCGGTCGTACGGGACGGCCCCGATCTCGACGCTTCCGGCCAGCTCGCCCAGGACCCGCGCCGCCGAGGCCTCGGACCCCGCCCCGGCCCTGTCCTCGCCGTCCACGTTCCCCACGGCCCCCTCGTTGCCCTCGTTGCCCTCGTTGCCCTCGTTGCCCTCGTTGCCCTCGTTGCCCTCGTTGCCCTCGTTGCCCTCGTTGCTCATCTTCCGCCTCCGATGCTCGCCAGCCCGTTGAGTGAGGAGGCCTCCCGCAGCTTGGCCAGGCCCCTGGCCGCCTGGCTCTTCACCGTCCCGACCGAGCAGCCCATCGCCGCGGCGGTCTGGGTCTCGGTGAGGTCCTCCCAGTACCGCAGCACGACGGCCTGCCGCTGCCGGGGCGGCAGCGTGCCGAGGGCCGCGAGCAGCGCAGCCCGTTCGTCCAGCCGCGCGTAGCCGTCGGGGCCCTCGGGTGCGGCCCGGTCGGGGACGGCGGTGACCAGTTCCTCGGCCGCTCGGCGGCGGAACCGGCGGGCGTGCTCGTTGATCAGGATCCGGCGCACGTAGGCGTGCGGGTCGTCGGCCGCCCGGACCCGGCCCCAGGCGACGTACGCCCGCTCCAGGGCCTGCTGGACCAAGTCCTCGGCGGTGTGCCGGTCCCCCGCGAGCAGGTACGCCGTCCTGAGCAGCCGCGTCCACGCGCTGCCGGTGAACGCGCGGAACTCCTCGTCCCTCGCGGTCTTCTGGGCTCCCATGAGCACCTCCTCAACCCCCAGAGCCCGAAACCGCCGCGAACCGTTGCCCGGCCCGGCCCGGAGCCGCCCGGCCCGACGTCACCGGCACCCGGGCCCGCCGTTCGCGCTCGGCCGCCGGGGGCTGTGACACTGGAGAGGCTCGAAAACCGAGGTGCGCGCCGCCGTGCCTCCTTGCGAACCTAGAGGGATGCCCGCAGTGAGTTCTCCCGCAGTCCAGTCCGCCCCCGCACCCGCCGAGGGTCCCGGTATCGGTGAGCTGGCCGCCCGCCTGCCCGAGCTGACCCTGCGCGACCAGGTGCGGATCGGGCGCCGACTGGAGGGGGCCCGTCGGGTCCGCAAGCCCGAGGCCCGGCAGAAGGTCGCCGCCCAGATCGCCGCCGACATCGACCGCGCCGAGCTGCTGGTCGAGCAGCGCAGAGGTGCCGTCCCGCCGATCAGCTATCCCGCCGAGCTGCCGGTCAGCCAGAAGAAGGACGAGATCCTGGCGGCCATCCGGGACCACCAGGTGGTGATCGTCGCGGGTGAGACCGGCTCCGGCAAGACCACCCAGATCCCGAAGATCTGTCTGGAGCTGGGCCGCGGCGTGCGCGGTCTGGTCGGCCACACCCAGCCGCGCCGGATCGCCGCCCGTACGGTCGCCGAGCGGGTCGCGGAGGAGTTGCGCAGCCCGCTGGGCGAGGCGGTCGGCTGGAAGGTCCGGTTCACCGACCAGGTCGGCCAGGACACCCTGGTCAAGCTGATGACGGACGGCATCCTGCTCGCGGAGATCCAGACCGACCGCGAACTGCTCCAGTACGACACCCTGATCATCGACGAGGCGCACGAACGCAGCCTCAACATCGACTTCATCCTCGGCTACGTCAAGCAGCTGCTCCCGCGCCGCCCGGACCTCAAGGTCGTGATCACCTCCGCGACCATCGACCCGCAGCGCTTCGCCCGGCACTTCGACGACGCCCCGATCATCGAGGTCTCCGGCCGCACCTACCCGGTGGAGGTCCGGTACCGCCCGGTCGTCGACGACCTGGACGAGGACGACGACGCGACGGACGCCGACCGCGACCGGGACCAGATCCAGGCGATCTGCGAAGCGGCCCAGGAACTCCAGGCCGAGGGCCCGGGCGACATCCTGGTCTTCCTCTCCGGCGAGCGCGAGATCCGCGACACCGCCGACGCCCTGGACAAGCTGAAACTCAAGTCCACCGAGATCCTGCCGCTGTACGCCCGGCTGAGCTCGGCCGAGCAGCACCGGGTGTTCCAGCGCTCCGGCAGCCGCCGGATCGTCCTCGCCACCAACGTCGCCGAGACCAGCCTCACCGTCCCCGGCATCAAGTACGTGATCGACCCGGGCACCGCCCGGATCTCCCGCTACAGCCACCGCACCAAGGTGCAGCGGCTGCCGATCGAGGCGATCAGCCAGGCCAGCGCCAACCAGCGCAAGGGCCGCTGCGGCCGCACCTCCGACGGCATCTGCATCCGGCTCTACTCGGAGGAGGACTTCCTCTCCCGCCCCGAGTTCACCGACGCCGAGATCCTGCGCACCAACCTGGCCTCGGTGATCCTGCAGATGACGGCGGCGGGCCTCGGCGACATCGCCGCCTTCCCGTTCCTGGACCCGCCGGACTCCCGCAACATCAAGGACGGCGTGCACCTGCTGCACGAGCTGGGCGCGCTGGACCCGGACGAGAAGGACCCGCGCAAGCGCCTCACCGCGCTCGGCCGCCAGCTGGCCCAGCTCCCGGTGGACCCGCGGATGGCCCGGATGGTGCTGGAGGCCGACAAGAACGGCTGCGTGCGCGACGTGATGGTGATCGCCGCCGCGCTGTCCATCCAGGACCCGCGCGAGCGCCCCGCCGAGAAGCGCCAGGCCGCCGACGAGCGGCACCGCCGGTTCAACTCGGAGACCTCCGACTTCCTGTCCTACCTGGCGATGTGGCGCTACGTCCGGGAGCAGCAGCGCGAGCTGTCCTCCTCGGCCTTCCGCCGGATGTGCAAGGCGGAGTTCCTCAACTACCTGCGGATACGGGAGTGGCAGGACATCTACACCCAGCTGCGCACGGTCGCCAAGCAGTTGGGCGTCACCATCGAGGAGCCGCACGAGGACGCCGAGCCGGACGCCGACCGGATCCACCAGTCGCTGCTGGCCGGCCTGCTCTCCCACATCGGCCTGTTCGACGTGGAGAAGCGCGAGTACGGCGGCGCGCGCGGCGCCCGGTTCGCGGTGTTCCCGGGCTCGGGCCTGTTCAAGAAGCCGCCGCGCTGGGTGATGTCGGCCGAGCTGGTGGAGACGTCCCGGCTGTGGGCGCGGATCAACGCCAAGATCGAGCCGGAGTGGGTGGAGCCGCTGGCCGGCCACCTGATCAAGCGGACGTACAGCGAGCCGCACTGGGAGAAGAAGGCCGGAGCCGTCCTGGCGTACGAGCGGGTGACGCTCTACGGGATGCCGGTCGTCACCCAGCGCAAGGTCAACTACGGCCGGATCGACCCGGAGCTGTGCCGCGAGCTGTTCATCCGCAACGCGCTGGTCGAGGGCGACTGGGAGACCCACCACCGGTTCTTCGCCGAGAACCGCAAGCTGCTCGGCGAGGTCGAGGAGCTGGAGAACCGGGCCCGGCGCCGGGACATCATGGTCGACGACCAGACCCTGTTCGAGTTCTACGACGCCCGGCTGCCGGAGGACGTGGTCTCCACCCGGCACTTCGACTCCTGGTGGAAGAAGGCCCGGCACGAGCAGCCGGACCTGCTCAACTTCGAGAAGTCGATGCTGATCAACGACTCCGCGGACGGCGTCACGGAGGCCGACTACCCGGACCACTGGCAGCAGGGCAAGCTGCGCTTCCAGCTGACCTACCAGTTCGAACCGGGCAGCGACGCGGACGGCGTGACCGTCCACATCCCGCTGCCGGTGCTCAACCAGGTCACCGCGGAGGGCTTCGACTGGCAGATCCCGGGCCTGCGGACGGAGCTGGTCACCGCGTACATCAAGTCGCTGCCGAAGGCGATCCGGCGCAACTTCGTGCCGGCGCCGGACTTCGCGAAGGCGGCGCTGCGCGCGGTGAAGGACCGCCAGGAGCCGCTGCTGCCGTCCCTGGAGCACGCCCTCAAGCGCCTGACGGCCATCACCGTGCCGCCGGAGGCCTGGGACGACGAGCGGGTGCCGGACCACCTCAAGGTGACCTTCCGGGTGGTGGACGGCCGCCGCAAGCTCGCCGAGTCCAAGGACCTGGAGGAGCTGCGGCTGCGGCTCAAGCCGAAGCTCAAGGAGACGCTGTCCTCGGCGGCCTCCGGCCAGGGCATCGAGCAGGGCGGGCTGACCGCCTGGCCGGGCGGCCTGCCCGTGCTCCAGCGCACCTTCGAGCAGCGCTCGCGCGGCCACTCGCTGCGCGCCTACCCGGCCCTGGTGGACGAGGGGGCGTCGGTCGGCGTGAAGCTGTTCGACACCCCGCAGGCGCAGACGCGGTCGATGTGGGAGGGCACCCGCCGGCTGCTGATGCTGACCACCACCTCCCCGGCCAAGTCGATCCAGGGCCGGCTGGGCAACCAGGCGAAGCTGGCGCTCTCGCACAACCCGCACGGCTCGGTGAACGCCCTCTTCGAGGACGTGGTGGCCTGTGCGACGGACCGGCTGATGACCCTGGCCGGCGGACCGGCCTGGGACGAGGCGGCCTTCGGCACGCTGCACGACAAGGTGCGGGCGGACCTGTACGACCTGTCCGCGGACACCACGCTGAAGACGGCCACCGCACTGATCGCCTTCCACAAGGCCTCGACCCGGCTGAAGTCGGTGAGCAGCCCGGTGCTGCTGAACGCGGTGAACGACATCCGGCTGCACCTGGCCTCCCTGGTGCACCCGGGCTTCGTCACGGACACCGGCTGGCAGCGGCTGCCGGACCTCAAGCGCTACCTGCTGGCGGTGGACCGCCGGCTGGAGGCGCTGCCCAACCACCCGCAGCGGGACGCCCAGCAGCTGCTGAAGGTCCAGCAGGTGCAGCGGGAGTACGGGGAGCTGCTGGCGGCGGTGCCGGCCGGCCGGCAGCCGTCCGCGGAGGTGCTGGCGATCCGCTGGATGATCGAGGAGTTGCGGGTCAGCTTCTTCGCCCAGTCGCTGGGCACGCCGAGCCCGGTGTCGGAGAAGCGGATCACCAAGGCGATGGAGGCCGCCAGGGCCACGCTCTGAGCTGGGCGGCGGCCTCCTCGGGGGCCCTCAGGTGCCAGTTCGACCTGGGGGCCCACCATGGGCTACGATCTGTCTTGTTCGCAGCGCGGCAAGCGAGTGAACGAGATCAGAAAACTCTGGTCCCGTGGAGCAGTTGGTTAGCTCGCCACCCTGTCAAGGTGGAGGTCGCGGGTTCAAGTCCCGTCGGGATCGCCGCAGTGCGAGAGGCCCGGAACCGTCAGGTTCCGGGCCTCTCGCTTTTGGCGTTCGGTGTTTATCCCGGACCAGGTCCAGACCACAAGTGACAGACGGTGTGACGGTCGTCACTTATCTTTTCCCGAGAACACCCCCGCACCACCCCCACCAAGACCTCACTAATTTAATATGTAAAATTGTACAGCCATTAACTGTAAATCCCCCCCGCATCATGCGCATCGAATCGTTATCCGGAGTTCAGCATTCCGTACGTTGTGCCGAGTACCCGGGCACCGCGAGCGGACATGGCAAAGGGGCCGCTTACCGGACCCGGCGGAGTCCGGTAAGCGGCCCCTTTAAAGAGCCTTCGGCCTATCAGGCCTCAGTGCGCTGAGCGGGAATCCCGGCCAGCAGAGCGCGCACCTCCGCCTCGCGGTAACGGCGGTGACCGCCGAGCGTGCGAATGGACGTCAGCTTGCCCGCCTTGGCCCAACGAGTGACCGTCTTCGGGTCCACGCGGAACATGGTGGCGACCTCTGCCGGCGTCAGCAGGGGCTCAGCATCAGGGGTACGAGCGGTCATGAGCGGCCTCCTCGGGAGAACCGAACCAGGGCGGTTCTATCCTTCAAATTCTGCACCTTGGCCCGCGATGCCCGAAATGGCATAGACGGGCCGAGTCGGTTATAGGACGAACGGCTTGTCCTGGTGTCTACAACTACACCATCCGTCCAGCCCTATCGACCAAACCGCCAAAATTGACCCCTCACGGGTTCAAGAGCGACGGATGGCGATGGACCACCCCATAACGGGCAGTCACGCGGCCGTGACGCCTGGTTACGAGGGGACCAGACCCCCTGTTTCCCCGCAAAGCACGCATCGACTCCAGAACCACCCAAAAGTGGGCATGCCCGCGTGAAGTTGGGCTGGTTGTCCCATTTTTGCACATAGGGGTAAGTTCGCGTCAACGGTGAGTAGTGTCACGTTCGACAGCTATTGACCCGAACCAGGACCTTGGTCATCCAGCTCGGGCCATAGGACTCTTACAGTCATACACGGGTGGTCGGACGTCAGTTCGCGTACCGCAGCGCCAGCACCCTCCGCCAGCGCGCCGTCAGTTCCCCGTACGCGCGCAGCGCCTCCGCGGTGTCCCCCGCCCGCAGCGCGCGGAGCCCCTCCTCCAGCTCCCCCGCCGAACGGTCCGCCAACAGCCGCTCCGGCCCCAGCAAATGCACCAGCCCCCCGTAGTCCAGCTCCACCAGCGAGCGCGGATGGAATTCCTCCAGCCACCGCCCGATCCGTTCCGCCCCCCGGACCAGTTCCCCGTCCGGCACCTCTTCACGCAGTGCCCGGAAGGCCCGGGCCACCCGGCGGCGCGCCTGCGCCATCGGCACCAGGTAGAACAGCGCCGCCGCCCGCCCCGGCTTGCCCCGCTCCTGCGCCGGCACGAAACAGCGGTCCTCGTCCCCGAACGGCAGGAACCAGCGCACCGGCACCTCCCACCGGCTGGTCAGGATCCACGGCCGGGCGTCCGGATGGCCGGCCCGCCAGCGCTCCCGGTCCGCCTCCGCCGCCGCCCGGGCCACCGGCGGCACCGCGGTGTCCAGCAGCGCCACCGGCGCGGCCGCCCGCAGCTCCTCCAGCGCCTGCCAGCTGCGCAGCCTGGTCGCCCACGGGCAGACGTACAGCACGCCGTCCACCACCCGCAGGTAGGCCCGCCCGCTCTCCCGCTCGGGCAGCGCCCGGGGCGTCCGGGCGGCCAGCTCCGCCAGCGCCTCCCGCTGCTCCTCCAGGACGGCCGCGGCCACCGGCTGCGCCGCCTCGACGGCGTCCGGACCGCGCTCCGCCGCGTAGGCCTGCCAGCGCGCCCGCTCGGACTCCGGGTAGGCGGCCAGCGGCTCGTAGACCCGCAGGTGGGCGGCGTAGGGCGGCAGTACCGAGGTGCGCACGACGGTCACGTCCTGCATGGTCGCACGCGCCGACCGGCCCCGGGAGGGCGCGCCCCCGAACCCCTTCGCGCCCGCACCGCGCACCCCCGGCGTCCCATTCCCCGGACCGCGGGGACAAGCTCGGACAAGAGGGCGGATCGGCGACGCTCCCGCGACTACGCTTCGCCCTAGGCGCCCGCACCACAGCAGGCGGGCCTTCGATACTGGAGTCACCACAGTGACCGACGTACAGACATCCGCCACGCACCCCGCACCCGGAGTGCTCAGCAGGATCTTCCGCACCGAGCAGGACGGCGCCCCCGGCGACGGCCACGAGCAGGTCGTCCTCTGCCACGACCGCAGCTCCGGGCTCAAGGCGATCATCGCCATCCACTCCACCGCACTGGGCCCGGCCCTCGGCGGCACCCGCTTCTTCCCGTACGCCTCCGAGGAGGCGGCCCTGGAGGACGCGCTCAACCTGTCCCGCGGCATGTCCTACAAGAACGCGCTGGCCGGGCTCGACCTCGGCGGCGGCAAGGCCGTCATCATCGGCGACCCCGCCAAGGACAAGAACGAGGCGATGCTCCGCGCCTACGGCCGCTTCGTGGAGTCCCTGCGCGGCCGCTACATCACCGCCTGCGACGTGGGCACCTACGTGCAGGACATGGACGTCATCGCGCGCGAGACGCAGTTCGTGACGGGCCGCTCGCCCGAGCACGGCGGCGCCGGCGACTCGTCCATCCTGACCGCCTTCGGCGTCTTCCAGGGCATGCGCGCCACCGCCCAGGCCCGCTGGGGCCAGCCGACCCTGCGCGGGAAGCGGGTCGGCGTCGCGGGCGTCGGCAAGGTCGGCCACTACCTGGTCGGCCACCTCGTCGCGGACGGCGCCACCGTCGTCATCACCGACGTCTCCGAGACCGCCGTGAACCGCGTCCGCGCGGCCCACCCGGAGGTGGAGGTCGTCGCCGACACCGCCGCCCTGCTGCAGGCCCGGCTGGACGTCTACGCCCCCTGCGCCCTGGGCGGCGCGCTGACCGACGACACGGTGGCCGCGCTCGGCGAGTCCGGCACCACGATCGTCTGCGGCGCGGCCAACAACCAGCTGGCCCACCCGGGCGTCGAGAAGGACCTCGCGGACCGCGGCATCCTCTACGCGCCGGACTACCTGGTGAACTCCGGCGGCGTGATCCAGGTCGCCGACGAGATCGAGGGCTTCAACTTCGACCGGGCCAAGAACAAGGCCACCAGGATCTTCGACACCACCCTGGAGATCTTCACCCGGGCCGCCTCCGACGGCGTCCCGCCGGCGGTCGCCGCCGACCGCTTGGCCGAGAAGCGGATGCGCGAGATCAGCGCGCTGCGCACGGTCCTGCTGCCGGGCGCCCGCCGGGCCTGATCCGGCGCCCCCGGAACCTCGGACGCGCGGGGGGCGGCCGCACCCCCGTGACCCGCCCCCGGGCGGGAGGGGCCCAGCCGTCCCCCGCGCATCACGATGTGGAACCGGATTCTCACTTCTGCGCCCGATCGGGTGATCCAAGGTCCCCCTTGGGGGGATAATCGGTCCTGGAACGACGGACCTGAGACACCTCCGGACAGCGCGCAAACCGCCGCAAAACCTCCCCTGACCTGGGAAGACCTGGTCTCGGGTGCGGCCGGTGCGCGCCACGTCACACCGACGACGTACCGTCCAGCGGCGGAAACAGGTACCGTTAATGCTCCAAGGGACGGTCCTCCCATTCGGGCAGGCCGGTCCTGATCATGAACACGTGTCAGACTCGGGGCCGTGAGCCCCATCGTTGAGGGGGTCGACCCATGGGGCGCGGCCGGGCCAAGGCCAAGCAGACGAAGGTCGCCCGCGAGCTGAAGTACAACAGCGGCGGGTTTGACGCTAACCGTCTGTCCAACGAGCTGGGCGCATCGCCGTCCACCGCTCCGATCGACCCGGAGCCGATCGAGGAGGAGGAGGACGACGACCCGTATGCCGAGTACGCCGCCCGCTATGCCGACCTCGACGACGAGGACGACACCGAGCCGGGCACCGGGCCGTCGCAGGCCTCTCGCCGCTCGTAGCCAGTAGTTTCGCCGACCGGCCCAGGCGCCCAGCGCGCCAGGCCGGTCTTCGGCGTTCCCGCGTACCGGATGGTGTACCGGGTGGTCGCCGCCCCGGGTGGCTGGACGACGAGAGGGCCCCTCCGGTGCGCCGGAGGGGCCCTCTCGTCGTCCAGCCGGGCTCAGCCCGCGGTGAAGCCCTCGTAGGCGTTGTAGAGCGCCGCGCCGGCCTCGTGCTCGCCGGTGCGCTCGACGATGTCGCCGAGCAGCCAGGCCTCGACGCCGCGGTCCTCCAGGATCGCCAGCACGGCGTCCACCGAGGACGGCGGGACGACCGCGACCATGCCGACGCCCATGTTGAGCGTCTTCTCGATCTCCAGGGTGGCCACCTTGCCGACCTGGGCGACGGTCTGGAAGACCGGCAGCGGGGTCCAGGTGCCGCGGTCCAGGCGGGCGTGCAGGCCCTCCGGGACGACCCGGGCCAGGTTGGCCGCCAGGCCGCCGCCGGTGACGTGCGAGAAGGCGTGGATCTCGGTGGCGCGGGTGAGCGCCAGGCAGTCCAGCGAGTAGATCCGGGTCGGCTCCAGCAGCTCCTCGCCGAGCGTGCGGCCGAACTCCTCGACCTTGCGGTCCAGCTTCCAGCCGGCCTCGTTCAGCAGCACGTGGCGCACCAGCGAGTAGCCGTTGGAGTGCAGGCCCGAGGCCGCCATCGCGATCACCACGTCGCCGGCCCGCACGCGGTCGGCGCCGAGCAGCGCGTCGGCCTCGACCACGCCGGTGCCGGCGCCCGCGACGTCGTACTCGTCCGGGCCGAGCAGGCCCGGGTGCTCGGCGGTCTCGCCGCCGACCAGGGCGCAGCCGGCCAGCGCGCAGCCCTCGGCGATGCCCTTGACGATCGCGGCGACCCGCTCCGGCACGACCTTGCCGACGCAGATGTAGTCGGTCATGAACAGCGGCTCGGCGCCGCACACGACCAGGTCGTCGACGACCATGCCGACCAGGTCGTGGCCGATGGTGTCGTGCTTGTCCATGGCGGCCGCGATGGCCACCTTGGTCCCCACGCCGTCGGTGGCCGAAGCCAGCAGCGGCCGCTCGTAGCGCTTGAAGGCGGACGCGTCGAAGAGGCCGGCGAAGCCGCCGAGACCGCCGACCACCTCGGGGCGGTTCGCCTTCTTCACCCACTGCTTCATGAGCTCGACGGCGCGGTCGCCCGCCTCGATGTCGACGCCGGCTGCGGCGTAGGTGGCGCCGTTCTGGTTGCTGGTCACTACGGTGCGGCCCTCTCGGGTCTGGTGGGGGCTGGAACAGCGGTGGGGCCCCGTTTCGCGGGACCCCACCGTGGATTCGTTACGGGCGGCGCAGCGCGTCGGCCGCGCCCGCCCCGCCGAGCAGCGACTGGACGCCGTCCAGGTCGCTGCCGCTGGTCGGCTTGCCGCGCACGGCCGGCGGCTGCTGGCTGCCCTTGATCTCGGCCTCCAGCAGGAGCTTGCCGAGCAGTGCCGGGTCCGGCAGCTCCATCGGGTACTCGCCGTCGAAGCAGGCCCGGCAGAGCCTGTCCTTGGGCTGCTTGGTGGCCTCGATCATGCCGTCGATCGAGATGTAGGAGAGCGAGTCCGCGCCGAGCGTGCGGCCGATCTCCTCGACGGTCATCCCGTTGGCGATCAGCTCCGCCCGGGTGGCGAAGTCGATGCCGAAGAAGCACGGCCACTTCACCGGCGGCGAGGAGATCCGGATGTGCACCTCGGCGGCGCCGGCCTCGCGCAGCATCCGCACCAGCGCGCGCTGGGTGTTGCCGCGGACGATCGAGTCGTCGACGACCACCAGGCGCTTGCCCGCGATGACCTCGCGCAGCGGGTTGAGCTTGAGCCGGATGCCGAGCTGACGGATGGTCTGGCTGGGCTGGATGAAGGTGCGGCCCACGTAGGCGTTCTTCACCAGGCCGGAGCCGTACGGGATGCCGCTGGCCTCGGCGTAGCCGATCGCGGCGGGGGTGCCGGACTCCGGCGTCGCTATCACCAGGTCGGCCTCGACGGGCGCCTCCTTCGCCAGGCGGCGGCCCATCTCCACGCGGGAGAGGTGCACGTTGCGCCCGGCGATGCTGGTGTCGGGGCGGGCCAGGTAGACGTACTCGAACACGCAGCCCTTGGGCTTCGCCTCGGCGAAGCGGGAGCTGCGCATGCCGTTCTCGTCGACGGCGATCAGCTCGCCGGGCTCGACCTCGCGGATGAACGAGGCGCCGCAGATGTCCAGCGCCGCCGTCTCGGAGGCGACCACCCAGCCGCGCTCCAGCCGACCGAGCACCAGCGGGCGGATGCCCTGCGGGTCGCGGGCGGCGTAGAGGGTGTGCTCGTCCATGAAGACGAGCGAGAACGCGCCCTTGACCTTGGGCAGCACGACCTTGGCCGTCTCCTCGATGGAGAGGTCCGGGTGGCCGGCGAGCAGCGCGGTCACCAGGTCGGTGTCGTTGGTCGCGGCGCTCCGCCCGGAGCGGGAGACGTGCTCCTCACCGGGCAGTTCGGCGACCATCGCCGCCAGTTCGGCGGTGTTCACCAGGTTTCCGTTGTGCCCGAGGGCCAGCGAACCGTGCACGGTCGCGCGGAAGGTCGGCTGGGCGTTCTCCCAGACCGAGGACCCGGTGGTCGAGTAGCGGGCGTGTCCGACGGCGATATGCCCGTGCAACGACCCCAGGGAGGCCTCGTCGAAGACCTGGGACACGAGCCCCATGTCCTTGAAGACGAGAATCTGGGAGCCGTTGCTCACTGCGATGCCCGCGGATTCCTGACCGCGGTGCTGCAGGGCGTAAAGGCCGAAGAACGTGAGCTTGGCGACCTCCTCGCCGGGAGCCCAGACACCGAAGACGCCGCAAGCGTCCTGGGGGCCTTTCTCACCGGGAAGAAGATCGTGGTTGAGTCTTCCGTCACCACGTGGCACGTCTTCGAGTCTAGGGCAGCGGGCACGGGCTTCCGGAACCCGGGCGGCCGGGATTGTCTGGCGATCGGCCGGTAACGCGCGTAGACAAAACCCCTTACCGGGTGGGGATTTCGGGTGGGGGGAATTCCGGCCGGAGGCGGTTGGCCTTGTGGTTCGCGCCTGTTGGGGCGTTCCGTGTGCGGAGGGCCGGGAGTCGGGGCGACGGCGAAAGTGAGCCTGCTCACCCGGGGTTCACCCCGGCGTCACGCGGCGGGCAGCAACAGGCCCCAGGCGCCCGGGTGGACCGTCCAGGTGCGGGCGCGGACCGGACCGACGGGGTGGCCGTCCGCCTCGTAGCCGAAGCCGCGCCCGACCACCGAGACGCTCTCCGCCCGGGCCCGCACCAGGGCGCCGGGTGCGCGGATCACCACCTCCAGCACGCCGGCGGCGTCCGCCTCGGCGCCCGGCAGGGTCAGCTGGACCAGCCGCACCGGCCGGTGCACGTCGGCGAGCAGCCGGCCGTCGGCCTCGACCCGGACCCGGGGGTTGTGCTCGGCGGAGGACCGGCCGTCCGCCGCGAGTGCGTTCGCCTGCTCGGCCGCAGCAAGTTTCGCCCATAGCGAACGCCAACCACCCGTACGGCCTGCCGGACGCCGCGTCCCGGCACCGGTGATCCGCACCCCTCCCAGCGCCACCCCGCCGCCGTCGTCCACCAGCAGGTCGAGCTTGCGCGCCGCACCCGACAGCACCGCCCGCGCGGCCCGGACCGGCTCGCCCGGCACCCCGAGCGCGCGGGCCGCGGCCAGTTCCTCCGACCGGCCGACCGGAACCATGCCCACCGGATCGGCGCCCAGCTCACGCTGGCGGTACAGGGCTTGGAGCACCCGCTGCAACGCCAGGTCGGAACCGATCACGACCGGGCGCCGACGGCCCCGGTGCGAAAGCACCCGGTCGAGTTCGGACGGGCTCTCCGGATAGACCACCTTGACGTCCGCGCCTCCGCAGAGCACGTCCTTCGCGATCCGCACCGACTCGCCGTCGGTCTGCCGGGCCGCCGGGTCGAGGAGCAGCAGGAGCGGCTCGGGGCCGCCGGTTGCGGGCGTGGACAGGGACGACACGACCGGTCCTTCCTCAGGTAATCTCTCGGTGCAAGAGCCCCTTGCGCTACTGCGCCAGGGGCTTCGTCTATCTCGGGGCAGACTGCGGCCTACGCAGGATGCCCCAACCGGAAGGGGTGTACGCCTGTGCCGGCACTCGTGCTCGTTGGCGCTCAGTGGGGGGACGAGGGCAAGGGGAAGGCCACCGACCTCCTCGGCGGCTCCGTCGACTACGTCGTCCGCTACCAGGGCGGCAACAACGCCGGTCACACGGTGGTCATCGGCGACCAGAAGTACGCCCTGCACCTGCTCCCCTCCGGCATCCTCAGCCCTAACGTGACGCCGGTCATCGGCAACGGCGTCGTCATCGACCCGGGCGTGCTGCTCTCCGAGCTGAGCGGCCTCAACGACCGTGGCATCGACACCTCCAAGCTGCTGGTCTCGGGCAACGCCCACCTGATCACGCCGTACCACCGCACCCTGGACAAGGTCACCGAGCGCTTCCTCGGCAAGCGCCGGATCGGCACCACCGGCCGCGGCATCGGCCCGACCTACGCGGACAAGATCAACCGCGTCGGCATCCGGGTCCAGGACCTGTTCGACGAGTCGATCCTGCGCCAGAAGATCGAGGCGGCGCTGCACGACAAGAACCAGATCCTGGTCAAGCTGTACAACCGCCGCGCCATCCCGGCCGAGCTGGTCGTCGAGGAGTACCTCGGCTACGCGGACAAGATCAAGCCCTTCCTCGCCGACACCACCCTCGTCCTGGACCAGGCGCTCAAGGCGAACAAGGTCGTCCTGCTGGAGGGCGGCCAGGGCACCCTGCTCGACGTCGACCACGGCACGTACCCCTTCGTGACCTCGTCGAACCCGACCTCGGGCGGCGCCTGCACCGGCGCCGGCATCGGCCCGACCAAGATCGACCGGGTCATCGGCATCCTCAAGGCCTACACCACCCGCGTCGGCTCCGGCCCGTTCCCGACCGAGCTGCTGGACGAGGACGGCGAGGCGCTGCGCCGCATCGGCGGCGAGCGCGGTGTCACCACCGGCCGTGACCGTCGCTGCGGCTGGTTCGACGCGGTCATCGCGCGCTACGCGACCCGGGTCAACGGCCTCACCGACTTCTTCCTCACCAAGCTCGACGTGCTCACCGGCTGGGAGCAGATCCCGGTCTGCGTCGCGTACGAGATCGACGGCAAGCGGGTCGAGGAACTCCCGTACAACCAGTCCGACTTCCACCACGCCAAGCCGATCTACGAGACGCTGCCGGGCTGGACCGAGGACATCAGCAAGGCCAAGACCTTCGCCGAGCTGCCGAAGAACGCGCAGGCGTACGTGAAGGCGCTGGAGGAGATGTCCGGCGCGCCGATCTCCGCCATCGGCGTCGGCCCGGGCCGCGACGAGACGATCCAGATCAACTCGTTCATCTGAGCCTGATCCGGTCGAGGGCCCCGCGGGACGTCCCGCGGGGCCCTTCGCTTTGCCCGCTCCACCGATTTTGCACTAGTGCAGAAGTTCATTGCATCTAGTGCAGCATGGCGCTACCTTTCCGGCATGACCGCACAGCCGCCCACGCCCGTGACCCTCACCGGCCGCCACGTCCGCCTGGAGCCCCTCGGCCGCCACCACCTGCCCGACCTGTGGGCCGGCGTCGGCCCCGACCCGGAGGTCTGGCGCTGGATCCCCTCCCTCCCGCCCGCGACCGAGGAGGAACTGGGCGCGATCCTCGACGCCCGGCTCGCCGAGGTGGCGGCCGGGTCGGCGGTGAAGTTCGCCGTGATCGACCTCCCCAGCGGCCGGGCCGTCGGCATCACCGGCTACTACGACGTCAGGCCCGTCGACGAGGTCGTCGAGATCGGCGGCACCTGGTACGCCCGCTCGGTCTGGCGCACGCCCGTCAACACCGAGGCCAAGCTGCTGCTGCTCTCGCACGCCTTCGACGACCTGGGCATGGGCCGGGTCTACTGGAAGACGGACGCGCTCAACGAGCGCTCCCGCAACGCGATCCTGCGCCTCGGCGCCCGGTACGAGGGCGTCCACCGCCGTGAGAAGCGGCGCGCCACCGGCGTGTGGCGCGACACCGCCTACTTCTCGATGCTCGCCGACGAGTGGCCCGCCGCCCGGATCCGCCTCGTCGAGCGCCTTTCGCGCGGTGCCCAACCCTCCGTGCGCCCCCGTTCCTGAACGGCCCCCCGGGAGTTGTCCAGGGTGCCAGGCAGGAACCGCGATGGGAGTAGGAAACCGATGACCCAGCAGTGGCAGAAGTCCACCAGCAGCACCCGGGACGGCGGCGACTCCGTGGAGGTGTCCGTCAACGAACGGGGGCTGATCGAGGTCCGCGAATCCGAGAGCCCCGACGCGATCATCGTCACCACCCCGCAGAAGTTCGCGCTCTGGATCGAGGGCGTGAAGCGCGGCGAATTCGACCACTTCGGCGACGGCTGACCGCACCCTCCGGTGGCCCCCCTCCCGGCGGGGGGCCACCGCTGCCGCGCGCTATTTCTTCTCGACGGCGGCGGAGGAATGGCGGACGACGAACTCGCGTTTTACGGAACGCGGTTCGCGGGGTTGGGCGTTGACCAGCCAGACCAGCCAGCCGACGAATAGCACGGCGAGCAGGAGGGCGGACAAACCGGCGACGAGCAGGCCGTTCACCGGGTGGCGGGAATGCGGTGGGCGGGGGTGAGAAGCAGCGGAAGCGGCATGACAGTCTCCGGTCGGTGATGTCGAGCGTGCCGACCATGCATCTGGTGTGTATTTACGGCTGATTGGCGGCTGTTTAGGCCACAACAAGTCAGTGACTGACGCGGGAACGACCATAGGGTCGAGGTGCAAGACTTGCTACCGAGCGGGAGAACGTTCACTCCATCGTGGGGTATCCCCCATTTCAGTAGCTAGGGCCGGGTGAGCACGGCACACTTCACCGGAAGCATCGACCCGAGCCGCGATCCGGAGAAGAGAGTCATGCCACCCCGCTTGTCGCCGACCGTGCGTCAGCAGCGCCTTGGCATCGAGCTGCGCAAGATGCGCGAACGCGTGGGCGTGACGCCCAAGAGCCTGGCCGCCACCCTGGGCACCGACCTGCCCAAGATCTCGCAGATGGAGAACGGGAAGTCCGGCATCAGCGCCGAACGGCTCCGGCTCTGGGCCCGCACCTGCCACTGCGCCGACGGCCCCTACCTCGACGCGCTGCTCGCGATGACGCAGGACCGGCGCAAGTACTGGTGGGACGGCTACCGCGGCCGGCTGCCCGGCGGGCTCATCGACATCGCGGAGATGGAGCACCACGCCGAGTCGCTGGCCATCCTGCACACCACCTTCATCCCCGGACTGCTGCAGACCTCGGCGTACGCCTCCGCGGTGTTCGCCCGGGTCCGGCCGCCGATGCCCCAGCCGGACGCCGACGCCCGCACGGCATTCCGGATCCAGCGCCAGCGGCTGTTCACCGAACGCCCGAAGCCGTACGCCGCGTACATCCACGAATCCGCGCTGCGCATGCAGTTCGGCGGGGCGGTGGTGCTGCGCGACCAACTGCTCGACGTGCTGGAGCATTCCGAGCGGCCCGGGGTGGAGATCCGGACCATCCCGTTCAGCGTCGAGACCTTTCCCGGGTCCGGAGAGAGCCTCTACCTCGCCCGCGGGCCCGTTCCCGAGCTCGACACCGTGCAGATCGACCTCTCGAACGGGCCGAAGTTCGTGCACACCGACACCGAACTGCAGACGTACCGACAGATCAAGGAGGAGACCGCCGCGGTCGCCCTCGGGCCGGCCGAGTCCCGGGACTTCATCCGGGCCTTACTGAAAGACTTCTCATGACTGAGTGGCGGAAGTCCTCGTCCAGCGGCGAGAGCAACGAGTGCGTCGAGATCAGAGCCGCCGACGGTCTGGTGGAGATCCGCGAGTCGGACCGCCCCGAGATCGTCGTCCGGACCACGCCGCGCAAGTGGGCCGCGTTCGTCCGCGGGGTGAAGGCCGGGGAGTTCGACCGGTACAGCGACTCCGTCGGGCCCTGAGCCGCACCCGCCCCCGCCCCTGAGCAGCGCCGCCCTTGAACCGCGCCCGCCCCTGAGTCCGCCCCCCTGAACCGCACCGCCCTCCCGGCCCGGCGGCGGTAGGCTTGGCAGCCCACAGTGGACCCCTGCGCCTGGCACAGCACTCCGGGTGGGGTGCGCGTGCGGGAGAAATCGGAGCATCCGAGGATGGCTCGGCACCTGGTCACCAGCGCCCTTCCGTACATCAACGGGATCAAGCACCTGGGCAACATGGTCGGGTCGATGCTCCCGGCGGACGTCTACTCCCGCTACCTGCGCCAGCGCGGCCACGAGGTGCTCTACATCTGCGCGACCGACGAGCACGGCACGCCCGCCGAACTGGCCGCGCAGGAGGCCGGGCTGCCCGTCGCCGAGTTCTGCGCCCAGGCGCACGACGCGCAGAAGGCGGTGTACGACGGCTTCGGGCTGTCCTTCGACCACTTCGGCCGCAGCTCCTCCCCGCAGAACCGCGAGATCACCCAGGAGATCGCCCGCGAACTCCAGCGCAACGGCTTCATCGAGGAGCGCGCGATCCGGCAGGTGTACTCCAACGCCGACGGCCGCTTCCTGCCGGACCGCTACATCGTCGGCACCTGCCCGCACTGCGGCTACGACAAGGCGCGCGGCGACCAGTGCGAGAACTGCACCCGGGTACTGGACCCGACCGACCTGCTGGAGCCGCGTTCGGCGATCAGCGGCAGCTCCGACCTGGAGGTCCGGGAGACCAGGCACCTGTTCCTGCTCCAGTCGGAGCTGACCGACGAGGTCGAGCAGTGGATCGCCGCCCACGGCGACGACTGGCCGGTGCTGGCCTCCTCGATCGCCCGCAAGTGGCTCACCGAGGGCCTCCAGGACCGCGCGATCACCCGCGACCTGGAGTGGGGCGTCCCGGTGCCGGCCGACGTCTGGCCGGGGCTGGCGGCCGAGGGCAAGGTGTTCTACGTCTGGTTCGACGCCCCGATCGAGTACATCGGCGCCACCAAGGAGTGGGCGGACGCGGCCCCGGCCGGGCAGGCCCGGGACTGGAAGTCCTGGTGGTACGAGGCCGACCACAGCGTCCGGTACACCGAGTTCATGGCCAAGGACAACGTCCCGTTCCACACCGTGATGTTCCCGGCCACGATCCTCGGCTCGCGTCGGCCGTGGAAGAAGGTCGACTACGTCAAGGCCTTCAACTGGCTGACGTACTACGGCGGGAAGTTCTCCACCAGCCAGAAGCGCGGCATCTTCACCGACGTCGCCCTGGAACTGCTGCCGGCCGACTACTGGCGCTACTTCCTGATGGCGCACGCCCCCGAGTCGGACGACTCCAGCTTCACCTGGGACCTCTTCGCCTCCGTCGTCAACAAGGACCTCGCCGACACCCTCGGCAACTTCGTCAACCGGGTGCTCACCTTCAGCCGCAAGCGCTTCGGCGACGCCGTCCCGGCCGGCCACGCGCCCGGCGAGGCCGAGCAGCGCCTCGGCGAGCAGATCGCCACCCTGCTGGCCGAGTACGAGGCCCAGTTGGACGGGCTCAACTTCCGCAAGGCCGCGCAGGGTCTGCGCGCGCTGTGGAGCGCGGGCAACGCGTACCTGGACGAGAAGGCGCCCTGGCTCCAGGTGAAGACCGACCCGGACGCGGCGGCGCTGACCCTGCGCACCGCGATGAACCTGATCCAGCTGTACGCGGTGGTCTCCGAGCCGTTCATCCCGACCGCGGCGGCCGCGATGCGCGGCGCCTTCGCCCTGCCCGGGGACGCTCCGGCGGCCGGCCTGTCCTGGGTCGGCCCGGAGCGGGCGCGGGCACTGGACCTGGTGCCGGCCGGGACGGCGTTCACCGTGCCGCCGGTGCTGTTCGCCAAGATCACCGACGAGGACCTGGCCGCCTGGACCACCCGCTTCGGCGGCCAGGAGGGCTGAGCCCCGGCGGGCGGCCCGGGACCCGGTCCGCCCGCCACCCGCCTGACACCGGGATGGATCTGACGCATCATCACCGATGGTGCGTCCAGGTCGTCGGCACCCCACCGGGCGGCACCGCACTGCCCCACTGACCGGCGTCGGCTCGCCGAGGCCCTGCTGTCACACGCCGGTACGCTTCCAGCCATGGATGTTGACCTGGTCACCGCCCTGCGGGCGATCGCCAACCCGACGCGCCTGCAACTGCTGGCATGGTTGCGCGAACCCGAACGTCACTTCCCCCTGGAGGAAGCGGTCGCCGACCCGCGCGAGGTCGGCGTCTGCGTCAGCCACATCCAGGCCAAGGCCGGCCTCGCCCAGTCCACCGTCTCCGCCTACCTCGCCGAACTCCAGCGCGCCGGCCTCGTCCGCGCCACCCGCATCGGCAAGTGGACCCACTACCGCCGCGACGAGGCCCGCATCGCCGCCCTCATCACCGCTCTCGGCCACACCCTGTAGGCCCCTGCCGGTAGGCCCCTGCCGGTAGGCCCCTGCTGCGGCCGGGGCGGTTGCGGCCGTCAGCCGGCCTTGCGGGCGGTGTGGACGGTCATGGCCGAGAGGAAGAAGGCGTCCGGGCGGTTCAGGATGCCGGTGGGGGTGTCCTCGGCGAGGAGGGCGTCGAGGGTGGTGCGGTCCTCGGGGGCGAGGTTGTCGGCGAGCTGGTCGCGCAGACGGGCGAGTTGGGTGTGGAGGTGCTCGCGGGCGGGGCGGGCGAGCGGGGCCGGGTGGTCGATCAGGAAGGTGCGGGTGCCGCTGGGAGTCAGGCCGGCGCGGGTGAGCATGGCCGGCCAGTCCTCCACCTCCTCGGTGGCGCCGGGCAGTTCGGCGCGCATGGTGCTGAAGCCGTCCTCGTGCACGGCGTCGAGCCGGGCCTGGAAACCGGGCCGGCCGAGGCCGAAGTCGCGCGGCAGGTAGCGCAGCGGCAGGCCGCGTTCGGCGACGGCCAGCAGGCCGCCGGGCCGGAGCGTCGCGGCGAGGGAGGTCAGGGCGGCCTGCTGGTCACCGAGGTGGTGGATCGCGTTGCCTGACCAGATCAGGTCGGCCTCGCCGAGCTTGCCGAACTCGGCGGGCAGGTCGGCCTGCTGGGTGCCCAGACGGCCGCCGGAGCGGGCCCGGGCGCGCTCCAGCAGGGCGGCCGACTGGTCGACGGCGACCGTCTCGGCCTCGGGGAAGGCGTCCGCGAGCAGTCCGGCGATCACCCCGGGCCCGCTGCCGACGTCGAGGACCCGCCGCACCCCGCCGGTCTCGCCGTGCAGGGACCGCAGCCACTGCGCGGCCCCGGTGATGGCGGGGGCACGCAGTTCGGCCTCCCGCTCCAGGTGGGCGGCGAGGGCGTCCCAGTCGAAGTCGGCGGCGGGGACGTCGCCGTGGTGGTGACCGTGCTGGTGGCCCTGGCCGTGCTGGTGCTGGTGCTGGTGTTCGGACATCGTGGGTTCTCCGATCGCGGATGACGGAAGGTCGGACGGGTGACGCCGGTCGAACGGGCGACGCGGGCGAACGGGTGACGCGGGCGAACGGGTGACGCCGGACGAAGGTGCCGGGGGAGTTTCCCCCGTTCAGGCGGGAACGGCGGCGCCGGACGCGCGGTGTTCGGCGACCGCCCGTCCGATCTCCTCCGCGACGAGGTCGTGGTCGAGGTCGAACGCCGCCGCAGCGCCCATCCCGGCGGCGACGACGACCTGCGCCCGCGGGTCGGCGACGTTGCCGACCGCCCAGACGCCGGGGACGCTGGTGCGGCCGGCCCGGTCGGTGGTGACCCAGCCGTTCTCGTCCCGGGCGCATTCCAGGCCGAACAGCAGCGCGTCCCGGGGCACCGGCTGCGGGAAGACGAACACGGCCTCGCGCGGCACCACCCGGCCGTCGGCGAGTTCCACACCGCGCAGCCGGTCGGCGTCGGTCACCAGCTGGGTGATCCGGCCTTCGACGACCCGGACGCCGCGGGCGGCGAGCCGCTCCCGCTCGGCCCCGGTCGGCGTGAGGGTGTGCGTGATCAGGACGACGTCCGCGGACCACTGCCGGAGCAGCAGCGCCTGGTCGACCGCGCCCGGGCCGGTGCCGAGCACGCCGAGCGGGCGGTCGCGGACCTCGTAGCCGTGGCAGTACGGGCAGTGCAGCACGTCGCGGCCCCAGCGTTCGAGCAGGCCCGGGAGCTCCGGGAGCCCGTCGCGCAGGCCCGTGGCGACGACCACCCGGCGCGCGTGCAGCACGGGGCCGCCCGCCAGGTGGACGGCGAAGCCCGTCCCCGCGCCTTCGGCGTCCGCGACGCCCTCGACGTGGTCGGCCCGGGCGTCGATCAGGTCGACCCCGTAGCCGGCGACCTCCGCTCGGCCGACCTCCAGCAGCGCCGCCGGGGGCATGCCGTCCCGGCTCAGGTACCCGTGCATGTGGGCGGCGGGGGCGTTGCGCGGCTGGCCCGCGTCCACCACCGCCACCCGGCGCCGGGCCCGGCCCAGCACCAGCGCGGCGCTCAGCCCGGCCGCACCCGCGCCGACCACCACCGCGTCGTAGTCGTCCCGGGGGGCCGTCGGCCCTGCCGTCCTCATCGTGTCGCCCATGGCGCTCACCTCCACCGCCAGGCTGCGACCGGACCGGCCGTATCGGCAAGCTTTGTTGCCGTTTCCGCAAACAACGCACCCCGACCGGCCCCCGCCCGTCCGCTCCGCGCCACGGGCCCGGACTCCCCCGGTGGACGGGGATTCGGACCGACCCTTGCCATGGAGTGCACTCCAACTCCTAGCCTCTGACGCACCACCGACCCACCACCAGGGGGAGCAGCACCATGCGCTACCGCGTCCTCGGCGGCACCGGCATCGAAGTGAGCACCTACTGCCTCGGCACGATGATGCTCGGCTCCGTCGGCAACCCCGACCACGACGACTGCGCCCGGATCATCAACACCGCGCTCGACCGGGGCATCAACTTCGTGGACACCGCCGATATGTACTCGGCCGGCGAGTCCGAGGAGATCGTCGGCAGGACGCTGGCCGCCCGCGGCGACCGCGACGAGATCGTGCTCGCCACCAAGGGGCACTTCCCGATGGGCGAGGGCCGCAGCCGCGGCGGCAACTCCCGGCGCTGGATCCTCCGGGCGGTCGAGGACAGCCTGCGCCGGCTGCGCACCGACCGGATCGACCTCTACCAGATCCACCGGCCGGACCACACCACCGACGTCGAGGAGACCCTGTCCGTCCTCGGCGACCTCGTCCGGTCCGGCAAGATCCGCGCCTTCGGCTGCTCCACCTTCCCCGCCGAACAGATCGTCGACGCGCACCACGTCGCCGAACGCCGCGCCCTGCCGCGCTTCCGCACCGAGCAGCCGCCGTACTCGCTGCTCGCCCGCGGCGTGGAGCGCGACGTGCTGCCCGTCGTCCAGCGGCTCGGCATGGGCGCACTGACCTGGGGCCCGCTCGCCTCCGGCTTCCTCACCGGCCGCTACCGCAAGGACCGCCCGGCCGACCTGACCACCGGCCGCCCGACCATCAACCCGGGCCGCTTCGACCCGACGCTGCCCACCACCGCGGCCAAGCTGGAGGCCGTCGAGGCCTTCACCGCCCTCGCCGGGGACCTCGGCCGCACCCTCCCCGAACTGGCCGTGGCCTTCCCGCTGGCGCACCCCGCCGTCACCTCGGTGATCCTCGGCCCGCGCACCCACGACCAGTTGGAGGCCGCCCTCAAGGGCGCCGACCTGGTCCTCGACGACGCCACCCTGGACCGCATCGACGCCATCGTCCCGCCCGGCACCGACGTCTACCACCCCGACGGCGTCTGGCAGCCCCCGTCCGTCACCACCCCCGCCCTCCGCCGCCGCCCCACCGCGGACCGCCCGGCCGGATAGCCGAACCGGTCTCCCCCGCCAGTGCGACACGGTGCATTACGGCGCGATACACTTGCCCCATGAAGACCATCACGCAGCGCGAACTCGCAGCGCGGTCCAAGGCCGTGCTCGACGATGTCGAAGCCGGCGAGATCTACCACATCACTCGCAACGGCACCGAGATCGCCGAAGTCCGGCCGATCAGCAGTCGCCGCCGATTCGTCCCCGTCGAGGAACTCCAGCGAAAGTGGCGGAACGCGCCGGCGGTCGACGCGACGCAGATGCGCGCGGAAGCCGACGCCTTCTACGGCGATGAGGACCGGATCGGCGGCGACGACCCGTGGGAGCGGAAGTGACCGAGCGACGCCGACGCGGACTGCTCGACACCTGCGTCGTGATCGATCTGCCGCAGATCGATCCACAGCTCCTGCCGGCCGATGCCGCGCTGTCGTCCGTCGTGCTGGCCGAACTCGCCCAGGGCGTCGCCCTGGCCAAGGACCCGGTGCAGATGATGGCCAGGGCCCAGCGACTCGCGGACGTAGAGGCGGAGTTCGCCGCCCTCCCCTTCGACCGCGAGGCAGCTCGGCGGTTCGGCACCCTGGTCGCCCTCACGATCCAGGCCAGGCGGGACCCCCGCCCCCGCCGCATGGACCTGATGATCGCGGCGAC
Organism: Kitasatospora sp. NPDC087271; assembly: GCF_044744605.1. Classification (NCBI taxonomy): domain Bacteria; kingdom Bacillati; phylum Actinomycetota; class Actinomycetes; order Kitasatosporales; family Streptomycetaceae; genus Kitasatospora; species Kitasatospora sp. NPDC087271. The sequence goes on along the minus strand of NZ_JBIUYQ010000002.1, from coordinate 737,054 downwards.
CGCGGCCGCCCACGGCCTGCCGCTCTACACGCGGAACGCGGGCGACTTCGTCGGCCTGGAGCAGGGCGTCGACGTCATCCCCGTGTGACGAACGGCCCCGCTCCAGTGGTGCCGCCGCCACTTCCGGACGGGTCGCCGCCACCGGCCGCCCGCGGGGAGCCGGCTACTCCCTCGGGGCGGCGAAGCAGTGGACCACGACCGTGCGGTCGGCGGCCCACTGCTGTTCGCCGCTGCCGAGCCAGGTCCAGCCGAGGCGGCGGTAGCAGGCGTTCGCCGGGGCCGCGGTGGCGAGGACGTCGAGGACGGGGTGGAGGCCGAGCGCCCGCGCGTGCGCCACGGCGGACGCCACCAGCTGTGCGCCGATCCGGTGGCCGCGTGCCGTGGGGGCGACGTAGAGCCGGCCGATCACGGCGGTGAGTTCCGGGCGGCCGCCGGTGCGGCGGCTCCACAGACCGGGGGCGACGTCGCCGGGGGCACTGCGGGAGAGGCCCACGTGGCCGGCCGGGCGGCCGTCCAGTTCGGCGACCCAGGCGGCGAGCAGGCCCCCGGGGGTGAGCCAGGCGGCGGGGCGGTCGGGCCAGTCGGCGGGGTAGCCGTCGGTGGCGTGGACGTCGCCGAGCACCCGGACGCAGTCGGCGAGGTCGGTGACGCGGCGCCGTCGGACGGACACCCCTGCCCCGGCCTGCCGCGAGCCGGACGCGACGACGTTGGCGCGTTCTTCAAGGTCAGCCATGCCGGTACGTTACCGGCCGGGCCCCACCGCCGCAGCAGGTCGGCGACCCCGGCCGGATCCTCGCCGCCACCGCCGGCCGTCGGCCGACGCTCCATCAGCCGAACGCGGCCGGGCGCGCCCAGGCGCTCGGGCGGGCCGTCAGGCGATCGCGGCCGACACCACCGCCGCGACCGCGATGTTGCAGCTGGCCGAGACCCAGACCGCCGGGTGCGGCTCCGGCTCGACCAGGATCGCGCCGAGCCTGCCGGGCGTCAGCAGGTCCACCGCCCAGAAGGCGACGGCCATCAGCACCAGCCCGAGCAGGCCGTAGCAGGCGGTCGAGACCAGGCCCTTGGCGAAGTCCGCGTAGGTGTACATGATCGCGGTGAAGACGATGCCGCCGATGCCGAGCAGCGCGGAGCTGAGCAGCACGGCGGCGTTGCGGTTGCGCTCGACCCAGATCTGGTGGCCGAGCCTGCCGGGCGTCAACAGGTCCACCAGGCCGACGCCGAGGAGCAGCAGCACCACCCCGAGGGCTCCGTAGGCCGCTGCCGCGCCGAGCCCGTGCAGGATGTCGTCCATCGTGGTCCCAGCCCCCGGTCCGCTCGCCGATCCCCGACCGGCCTGGTCAAGGGTTGGCAAAGATACCCCACCGGGGCGGGCGGCGGACCGGGGAAGCAGGACCCCTGACGTCAGTGGGGGATCAGTGCTCCTCGTGCACCAGGTGGTCGACGCAGGCGGCGATCGCGAGCAGCAGGCCGGTGTCGGCGCCGTCGGCGATCTCCACGCCGTAGGTGTCCCGGATCCGGAACCACTTGCGGGAGATCCGGGCGAGGTCGTCGCCGTGGTGGTTCTCGATCCGGTAGTCCTTGTCGATCAGGTTGCCGTGGATCTTCAGCTCGCCGCCGGACGCCAGCTCCACCAGGTACTTGTCGCGGAACGGGGTGAACAGCTTCTCCCGGACGGTCGCGATCACCTCGCCGTCGGCGTCCTCGATCTTCATCGCGTCGCGGACGGTGAACGCCTTCTCCTTCACCACCGCGACCACCCGCCCGTGCGCGTCCTTCAGCTCGAAGGTGTGCCGCAGCCGCAACACCTTGCCGTCCACCAGGTACGCCTTGTGACCCCGGTCGTCCTCGATCCAGTAGTCGTCTCCGACCGCGAACAGCTTCTCCCTGACCAGGTACCGCACAGCGGCCTCCTCCGTGTCGACGTGACCCCCATTCGACCCGATCCCCCCACCCGCCGGGAAGCACCGCCACACACGGGCGTTCAATGGCGGCATGCGTCCCGACCCCGCCGCCCCGCTGCACAGCGAGCGCCTCGACCTCCTCCCGATCGGCCCCGAGCACGCCGAGGAGCTGGCCGCCGCCCTCGCCGACCCCGCCCTGCACGCCTTCACCGGCGGCTCCCCGGCCACCGCCGACGACCTGCGCGTCCGCTACGCCCGGCTCGCCGCCGGCTCCCCCGACCCCGCCGAGACCTGGGGCAACTGGGCGCTGCGGCTGCGCGCCGACGGCCGCCTCACCGGCTACGTCCAGACCACCGTCCGCCCCGGGGCCGCCGAGCTCGCCTGGGTGGTCGGCACCCCCTGGCAGGGCCGCGGCCTGGCCACCGAGGCCGCCCGCGCCCTGCTCTCCCACCTCGCCGCCACCGGCGTCAGCACCGTCACCGCCCACATCCACCCCGACCACCACGCCTCCGCCGCCGTCGCCCGGGCCCTCGGCCTCACCCCCACCGGCGAGCAGCAGGACGGCGAGACCCGCTGGCAGGCGGAGCTCCCCCGGCCCTGACCCGGCCCTGACCCGGACCCGGACCCGGCCCTGACGCCCTCAGTCCTCCTCGCCCGGCGCCGGATGCGGGTTGATGGCCTGCCCGTCGATCGGCTGCCCCCAGTCGTCGTCGCCCTCGGCCCCCACGCAGTACCCGGAGCCCTCCACCCACCCCCCGGCGTCCTGGCACTGCTCCGCGGTGACGTCACGCGGACCGGGCCGGGCGGCCGCCGCCGAAGCGGCGCCGGCACCGGTGGCGAGCAGGACAGCGGTCGCGACCGTCAGGGCCGACCGGAGCAGGGGTGAGGTGATCATGCGGCCAACGACAGCACGACCCCCGGCCCCCACCCCGCCGACACGCCCACCACCCCCGACCGCGCCCCCACCACGACCGCCGCCCCGGAATGCCGCCCGACCACGATGCGGTTGGATACAGGCATGGCATCTCGTGCACGTGTACGCGCCCCCGAGCTGGTCGGGGCAGGCGGTTGGCTGAACACCGGTGGCAAGGAGCTGACGCTCGCCGACTTCCGGGGCAAGATCACCGTCCTGGACTTCTGGACGTTCTGCTGCATCAACTGTCTGCACGTCCTGGACGAGCTGCGGGAGTTGGAGGAGAAGCACCGGGACACCGTGGTGATCGTCGGGGTGCACTCGCCGAAGTTCGTGCACGAGGCGGACCACCAGGCCGTGGTGGACGCGGTCGCCCGGTACGAGGTGCACCACCCGGTGCTGGACGATCCGGCGCTGGCGACGTGGAAGCAGTACGCCGTGCGGGCCTGGCCGACGCTGGTGGTGATCGACCCGGAGGGGTACGTGGTCGCCCAGCACGCGGGCGAGGGCCACGCGCACGCGATCGCGCGGCTGGTGGAGGAGTTGGAGGCCGAGCACGCGGCGAAGGGCACGCTGCGCCGCGGCGACGGCCCGTACGTGGCGCCGGAGCCGACCGCGGGGGACCTCAAGTTCCCGGGCAAGGCGGTCCGGCTGCCCGACGGGCACTTCCTGGTCGCCGACTCCGGCCACCACTCGCTGGTGGAGCTGGCCGAGGACGGCGAGACGGTGGTCCGCCGGATCGGCGACGGGCAGCGCGGCCTGGTGGACGGCACCAGCCCCCGGTTCAGCGAGCCGCAGGGGCTGGCGCTGCTGCCGGCGGGCTCGGACTACGACGTGATCGTGGCCGACACCGTCAACCACGCGCTGCGCGGGGTGCGGCTGGCGGACGGCTCCGTGACCACGCTGGCGGGCACCGGCCGCCAGTGGTGGCAGGGTTCGGCGACCGAGGGCCCGGCCCGCGAGGTGGACCTCTCCTCGCCCTGGGACGTCGCCTGGTTCGACGGCCGGGTGTGGATCGCGATGGCCGGCGTGCACCAGCTGTGGGCGTACGACCCGGCCGCCGGCACGGTCGGCGTCGCGGCCGGCACCACCAACGAGGGCCTGGTGGACGGGCCCGTCGGCGAGGCCTGGTTCGCCCAGCCGTCCGGTCTGGCGGTCTCGGCGGACGGCGAGCGGCTGTGGGTGGCCGACTCGGAGACCTCCTCGATCCGTTGGCTCAGCCGATCGGAGGGGGCACGTGGAACCGGGACGGTCCACACCGCCGTCGGCACCGGCCTCTTCGACTTCGGCCACCGGGACGGCCCGGCCGCTCAGGCGCTGCTCCAGCACCCGCTGGGCGTCACCGTGCTGCCGGACGGCTCGGTGGCGATCAGCGACACCTACAACCACGCGCTGCGCCGCTTCGACCCGGCGAGCGGCGAGGTCACCACGCTGGCCACCGACCTGCGCGAGCCGTCCGGCGCGGTCCTGGTGGACGGGGACATCGTGGTCGTCGAGTCGGCCCGGCACCGGCTGACCAGGCTGCGGCTGCCGGAGGAGGCGGTGCGGGTCGAGTCGGTCGCGCACCGCACCCGGCGGGCGGCCACCGAGGTCGCGCCGGGCGCGCTCCGGCTGGACGTGGTGTTCTCGGCGCCGAGCGGCCAGAAGCTGGACGAGCGGTACGGCCCGTCCACCCGGCTGCTGGTCAGCGCGACCCCGCCCGAGCTGCTGGTCTCCGGAGCGGGCGCGGACAGCGACCTGTCGCGCGAGCTGGTCCTCTCCGAGGAGGTCGCCGAGGGCGTGCTGCACGTCTCGGCGATGGCCGCGTCCTGCGACGACGATCCGGAGATCGAGTTCCCGGCCTGCCACGTGCACCAGCAGGACTGGGGCGTGCCGGTGAAGCTGGTCGCCGACGGCGCGCGCCGGCTGCCGCTGGTGCTCGCCGGCCTGGAGTAGCCCGTCCGGCGCGGAAGGGGCCCGGCGGAGCGTACTCCGCCGGGCCCCTTCGCCGTTGAGGGGGGATCAGCCCTCCAGGAACGCCTTGATCGCGCTGGCCAGCAGGTACGGGTCCTCGGCGCCGCACAGTTCGCGCGCCGAGTGCATGGACAGCGCCGCGATGCCGCAGTCCACCGTCTTGATGCCGAGGCGCGCCGCGGTGATCGGGCCGATGGTGGTGCCGCAGGGCATCGCGTTGTTGGACACGAAGGACTGCCACGGCACGCCGGCCTTCTCGCAGGCGGCCGCGAACACCGCCCGGCCGACGCCGTCGGTCGCGTAGCGGTTGTTGACGTTGACCTTGAGGATCGGCCCGCCGTTCGGCAGCGGGTGGTGGCCCGGCTCGTGCCGCTCGGCGTAGTTCGGGTGGACGGCGTGGCCCATGTCCGAGGAGAGGCAGATCGTCCCGGCCAGCGCCCGGGCGCGGTCCTCCGGGGTGCCGCCGCGCGCGTGGACGGTGCGGTCGAGGACGTTGCCGAGCAGCGGGCTCTGCGCGCCGGTGTCCGACTCGCTGCCGGTCTCCTCGTGGTCGAAGGCGGCCAGCACCGGGATGTACGGCAGGTCGGCGGCGCCCTCGGCAGAGGCGACGGCGGCCAGCGCGGCGGTGGCGGCGTGGACGGACAGCAGGTTGTCCAGGCGCGGGCCGGCCAGCAGCTCGCGGTCGCGGCCCAGGTAGGCGGCCGGCTGGACGTCGTGCGTCATCAGGTCCCAGCCGGCCACGTCGGCGGCGTCCACGCCCGCACGCTCGGCGACGTACGAGATCAGCGAGCCCTCGTCGACCGGGCCGAGGCCCCAGATCGGGGTGAGGTGGCGCTGCTTGTCGAGCTTCATGCCGTCGTTGACCTGGCGGTCCAGGTGGATCGCGAGCTGCGGCACCCGCAGCAGCGGCTCGTCCAGCTGGACGAGCCGCGAGCTGCCGTCCTTCAGCGCGAGGCGGCCGGAGAGCCCGAGGTCACGGTCCAGCCAGGTGTTCAGCGGGACACCGCCGTAGATCTCCACGGCGACCTGGCGCCAGCCGGCCGAGCCGGTGTCCGGCACCGGCTTGACCCGCAGGTTCGGCGAGTCGGTGTGGGTACCGACCACCCGGAACGGGGTCTCGGGGCGGGCGCTCTCCGGCAGGTACCAGGCGATCAGGGCGCCGCCCCGGATCAGGTAACGGCCGCCGGCGGCGCCGTCCCAGACGTCGGTCTCGGCGACCTGCCGGAAGCCTGCCTTCTCCAGCCGCTCGGCGGCGCTCGCGACCGCGTGGTACGGGGACGGCGAGGTGCCGAGGAACGCGATCAGATCGTCGCTGTGCGTCCGGTCGAAGAATGCCTGGCGGGCGGCGGCGGTCGACATACTGCTCCTGAGTCGAGGGAGGGCTGAAGCCGGATGGGGAGTCGGCTTCGCACCTTGAGCATATGCCCGTACACGGACAGGGAATTCGGAACCTCCCAACGGATGCAGAACGAGGACACAACCGTGAAGTGACGCCGTGCCGAACTCCGTACACCCAGAGATCCGCGCCGGTCGCGGACGGTCATCGCCATGCCCGGCCCGGCGCCTGAGGCCCCCGAACAACGGGTGCGAAACGGGCGAACTCGGCGACGGGTGCGGTGCGGACGGGCCGCAACGCCGAAGGGCCCGGCGGGAGCCGGGCCCTTCGACGTGAGGGTGCTGTCAGGCGGTCGGAGAGGTGTCACGCCCCTCGCGGCGCCCCTGGGGGCACCGCGGCGGGTGACGGGTGGGGCGAGGGCCTCAGAAGGCCTCCTCCGCCAGGTCCATGATCTCGTTGTCGATGCCCTCGGCGATCAACCGCTGCGGGGCGACGGTCGGCAGGACGTTCTTGGCGAAGAAGCGGGCCGCCGCGACCTTGCCCTGGTAGAACGGGACGTCCTTCTCCGAGGCGCCGGCCTCCAGCTTGGCCAGCGCCACCGCGGCCTGACGCAGCAGCAGCCAGCCGACGACGACGTCGCCGGAGACGAGCAGCAGGCGGGTGGTGTTGAGGCCCACCTTGTACATGTTCTTGACGTCCTGCTCGACCGAGGTGAGGTCGGCCAGCAGCTTGCCCACGATGGCGTCCAGGTCGCCGACGGCCTTGGCGAGCAGCTCGCGCTCGGCGGCCAGGGCGTCGCCGCCCTCGGCCGCGCCGAGGAACTTCTGGATCTGCTCGGACAGCGCGGTGAGCGCCTGGCCGCCGTCCTTGACGATCTTGCGGAAGAAGAAGTCCTGGCCCTGGATCGCGGTGGTGCCCTCGTAGAGGGTGTCGATCTTGGCGTCCCGGATGTACTGCTCGATCGGGTACTCCTGCAGGTAGCCGGAGCCACCGAAGGTCTGCAGGGACTGGGCGAGCTGCTCGTAGGACTTCTCGGAGCCGTAGCCCTTGACGATCGGCAGCAGCAGGTCGTTGAGGCGCTCGGCGGCCTCGTCGCGCTCGCCGCGCAGGCCGGCGGCCACCATGTCGTCCTGGACGGACGCGGTGAACAGGACCAGCGCGCGCATGCCCTCGGCGTAGGCCTTCTGGGTGAGCAGCGAGCGGCGCACGTCCGGGTGGTGGGTGATGGTGACGCGCGGGGCGGTCTTGTCCAGGAACTGCGAGATGTCGGCGCCCTGCACGCGCTCCTTGGCGTACTCCAGGGCGTTCAGGTAGCCGGTGGAGAGGGTGGCGATGGCCTTCGTGCCGACCATCATCCGGGCGAACTCGATGATCTTGAACATCTGGCGGATGCCGTCGACCTTCTCGCCGAGCAGCCAGCCCTTGGCCGGGTGCTTGGCGCCGAAGGTCATCTCGCAGGTGTTCGAGGCCTTGAGGCCCATCTTGTGCTCGACGTTGGTGGCGTAGGCGCCGTTGCGCTCGCCCAGCTCGCCCGTCTCCCAGTCGAAGTCGAACTTGGGGACGATGTACAGGCCCAGGCCCTTGGTGCCGGGCTTGCCGCCCTCGGGGCGGGCCAGCACCAGGTGGATGATGTTCTCGGACATGTCGTGCTCGCCCGAGGTGATGAAGCGCTTCACACCCTCGATGTGCCAGGAGCCGTCCTCCTGCTTGATCGCCTTGGTGCGGCCGGCGCCCACGTCCGAGCCCGCGTCGGGCTCGGTGAGGACCATGGTGGCGCCCCAGAGGCGGTCGGTCATCCGCTGGGCGACCTTCTTCTGCTCCTCGGTGCCCTCGTCGTGGACGACGCCCGCGAAGGCGGGGCCGGAGGAGTACATCCAGATGGCCGGGTTGGAGCCCAGGACCTGCTCGGCGTAGGCCCAGATCAGGGAGGACGGGGTGACCTGGCCGCCGATCGCCTCCGGGATGCCCAGACGCCACCACTCGGCGTCCATGTAGGTCTGGTAGCTCTTCCTGAAGGCGGCCGGGACCGGCGCGGTGTTGGTCTCGGGGTCGAAGACCGGCGGGTTGCGGTCGGTGTCGGTGAAGGACGCGGCGAGGTCGTTCTCGGCGAGGCGCGAGATCTCGCTCAGGATGTTCTTCGCGGTCTCGACGTCCATGTCCGCGAACGGTCCGGAGCCGTAGACCTGCTCGCGACCGAACACCTCGAAGAGGTTGAACTCCACGTCCCGCAGGTTGGACTTGTAGTGACCCATGGCCGTTTTCTCCGGTTCGTCGCTTCCGGGAGACCGCCGCGTTCGGGCGCCCCGTACCCACCAGTACGCATCATGATGCTACCCAGCGGTAACTTGGGCAAGCCCCTGGCGGTGAATCCGCTATGAACGTGGTCACGTCCCACAAGTCGGGACGACCAGTCCTTGTCAGGATCGACGCCCGCACGGGCGGGTGCGCTCCCGATAGCCTGTCCGTGTGTACGGATATGACCAGAACGCATACCCGGGCGACCCCTACCAGCAGCAGGCGGGTCCGCAGCCGGGCATGAACGGCATGCCCGGCCCCGACGCCTACGGCGCGCAGTCGCAGGCGTCCCAGCAGTCCCTCTACCCCGAGCCCTCGCCGCCGTCGCTGGCGGACGCCGTCCGGGCGTTCACCACGGGCTCGATGGCGGTCGAGGACTTCCAGGCCATCTTCATCACCTCGAAGGTGCACTGCCCGCGCGGCGAGCGGCCCGGCTTCCTGGCGCTGCACAACACGCCGACGCCGGTGATCCCGATGTTCAGCTCGCTGAAGGAGCTGCGCCGCTACGCCGGCAAGGACTCCAAGCACTTCACCGTCACCGGCGCCGAGGTCCTGGACCTGCTGCCGACCGGCTACGGCTTCGCGCTGGACATGGAAGGCGAGCACCGGATGGTGTTCGACGCCAAGGCGGTCGAGCAGATGGTCGACTTCACCATGCGCCGCATGTACGGCTGACCCATCCTGGAGGAGGAGCCCCGCGCTCCTTCGTCACCATATGGTTCAACTTTCAACTTGCTTGTTGTTGAGAATTGAACTAACCTCGTGGACGTAGGCCAGAGGAACCCCCCGAAGGAGGCCGACATGCCCGCCGTGACCGTCGACAACCCGCTGACCCTGCCGCGCGTCGCCACCCCTGACCCCGCCGCCACCAGCGCCCGGCCGGTCCTCACCGTCGCGACCGCACCCGAGGGCTTCGAAGGCGAGGGCTTCCCGGTCCGCCGCGCCTTCGCCAAGATCAACACCAAGTACCTCGACCCGTTCATCATGATGGACCAGATGGGCGAGGTGGAGTACGCCGCCGGCGAGCCCAAGGGCACGCCCTGGCACCCGCACCGCGGCTTCGAGACGGTCACCTACCTGATCGACGGCGAGTTCATCCACAAGGACTCGCACGGCGGCGGCGGCCACCTCGGCGGCGGCGACACCCAGTGGATGACGGCCGGCTCGGGCATCCTGCACATCGAGACCCCGCCGGAGTCGCTGGTGGCCACCGGCGGCCTGTTCCACGGCATCCAGCTGTGGGTCAACCTCCCGGCCTCCGACAAGATGGCCGCCCCGCGCTACCAGGACATCCACGGCGGCCACGTCAAGCTGCTCTCCACCCCGGACGGCGGCGCGGTCCTGCGGCTGATCGCGGGCGAGCTGGACGGCCACCGGGGCCCGGGCGTCACCCACACGCCGATAACCCTGCTGCACGCCAGCATCACCCCGGGCGCGCAGGTCACCCTGCCGTGGCGGCCGGACTTCAACGCGCTCGCCTACGTCCTCAACGGCGACGGCACCGTCGGCGCCGAGGGCCGCCCGGTCCACACCGGGCAGGCGGCCGTGTTCGGCGAGGGCGACACCATCACCATCACCGCCGACCCCAAGCAGGACTCCCGCCACCCCAACCTGGACGTGATCCTGCTCGGCGGGCAGCCGATCCGCGAACCGGTCGCCTGGTACGGGCCGTTCGTGATGAACAGCCACCGCGAACTGGAGCAGGCCATGCGGGACTTCCAGTCCGGCCGGTTCGGCCACCCGATCGACTGACGGCACCATCCCGGGCGGCCGCACCGCCCTCGGTGACGGCACCAGCTCGGTGACGGCACCAGCTCGGTGACCGCACCGCCCCCGACGCCTCTGCCGTCTACGCGCTACAGCAGCGCGTAGACGGCAGAGGCGTCGTCGTGCGCCTTGCCTCGCGGCCAGCGCTCGCAGGCGGCGTCCGCCCGCTCGACCTCGCGGACCTGCGCGATCAGTTCGCCCGGACCGGACTCGGCGAGCAGCCGCAGCACGTCCGCCCAACTCCCCAGCCCGAAGCGCTCGGTGAAGCGCGAGGCGCCGTCGGTGAGCGCGGCCAGCGCGTGCAGCCGCTCCAGCCGGACGAAGCCGGTCTCCGCGTGCCCGGCCGCCTTCGGGCTGGCCGCGGCGATCCACGGACCGTTGCCCCGGTTGCGGGCGGACCGGACGGCCAGCGCGTACTCCAGGTGCAGCGCGGCCCGCTCGGCCGAGCCGGGGACGGTCGCCCAGACCTGCCGGCGCAGTTCCTCCCCAGCGGGGAAGCGCTGGTTGTCCCCGATCACCTTCGGCGGGCCGTCCTTGTACTCCAGCACCAGCAGCGAGTCGCCGAGCACCAGGTACTCCAGCGACTCGCCGTGCCGGCGGGCCGCCACCACCATGGCCGCGGGGGTGTTGGGGTGGCCCAGGTCGCAGCGGCCGCCGTGCAGCGCGGCCGTCTCCACGATGGCGTCGGCCAGGCACTCGGCGATCGAGCGGTCCACCCGGTCGGTGAGCCGGGCGAGCAGGTGCACGCCCAACCGGCGGACGTACCAGGCGGTTCCGTGCCGGCACCCGGACTCCAGGCCGGCCGGCGAACTCGCACCGTCCAGCAGTACCAGCGCCTCCGGCGAGGCCGCCGCGAAGTCCTCGCTCTCGCGGTCCGGCCGCCGTGCTTCCCCTGCGAGCTGTAGCTGCATCCCGACAGTGTGGCCGCCGCCCCCGGCCCGCGCCCAGACCCCTGCGCCGGTGTGGCGCGGGCCGGTCCCCGCCGCCCGGTGGCAGCCGGGGCAATCCGGTTATACCGTCGAATAGCGACCGGACAATTCGGCCAATCAGGGCCTGTCAGGTTTGGGATCACCTTCGGGTGTCCGGGCGGCCCGGGACTGACGAGGAGCAGGAGATGTTCTGGGAGTTCATCGTGCTAGTGGCCGCCTCGACCGGCTTTCCGACCGCCGCGCTGCTCTTCCTGATCGGCGGGCCGCGCTTCCCCGACGAACAGCGCGGCGGCCGGCACGCCTGACGCCAGGCCGGCGCCCGCCCGCACCCGAAAGCTTCAGGCCTTCCAGGCCGGGTCCCGCCCGAGCAGGGCCAGCGCGCGGTCGAACCGGCCGCCCGCCGCACCCGGTTCGAGGCGCGGCGCGAACGCCTTGCCCGGCACCCGGTTCTCCGGCGCGGCCGGGACGGCCCCGGCGACCGCCAGCAGGGTCGCCGCCAGCGCCTCGTCTCCGTCCACGACGGCGGTGAACGGGGCCTGGACACCGAGCGCGGCCGCGACGTCCCAGCCGTGCACCAGGGTGTCGAGCAGGTGGAAGCCGACCGCGTGCGCCAGCGGGAAGGGGCCGCCGTGCTGGATCTCCGGCAGCCAGACCTCGCGCCCGGCCGCCACGGCCTCGCGGAACGCCTCGGTGAGCTCGGCGCCCGTGCGGCGGAAGGCGCCCGCCGGGTCGTCGCCGACCGGGGCGTCGGCCCAGAGCGCGAGGTCGGGCCCGGCGCCGCGGGCGGCCGCGGCGAAGCCCTGGTGCTGGCCGACGATGTGCTCCATCAGCCGGCGCAGCGTCCAGCCCGCGCACGGGCTCGGCAGCTCCAGCTGGTCCGACCGCAGGCCGTCCACCACTTCGGCGGCCAACTCCAGGGACCGGGCGTGCAGTTCGACGAGCTCTCCGGCACGGCTCATGCGGCGCTGACCTCCTGACCGGCCGACAGGAAGCCGATCGCGTTGTCGATGACGGTGGGCTCGGCGACGATCCGGCGGTGGCCGAGCCCTCGGGTGACCAGTAGTTCCAGCCGGTCACCGTACGCGGCTTTCAGGCGCCGCGCGTGCGATATTCCGACCACGTCGTCGCCCTCGTCGTGCGCCACCAGGATCGGCGGCGACACCTCCTCGGGCCGGTGCGCGGCGTCGAAGCGCCGCCACGGGTCCTCGGTGCCGGCGAACAGCTCGTGCTCGATCCGGTGCCGCAGGTCCCGCTCGATCACCGGGCCGAGGCCGAGCCCGGCGCAGAACGCGCCCGGCAGGTAGGCGAATTCGCTGACCCCGGCGAGCGCGACCAGCCGCCCGGCCCGGACTCCCTCGCGCAGCGCCAGGAACGCCCCGGCCACGCCGAGCGAGTGCGCCACGATCGCCTCGAACCCGCCGTAGCTGTCCTGGAGTTGCCCGGCGATGGCACGGTACTCCAGCACCGTGGTGGCCCGGCCGCCGGAGTCGCCGTGGCCCGGCGCGTCGAAGGCGACCGGGCTCAGCCCGAGCGCGCGCAGCCGGGGCACGTAGGGGGCGAAGCGCGAGGCGCGGGAGCGCCAGCCGTGCATCAGCAGCACCGGCCGGGTGCCGTCGCCCCAGCGGTAGACGACGACGTCCTTGCCGTTCACGGTGATCCGCTCGACGGTGGCCTGCCGGTGGGTCTCCCGCTCGGCGGGGCGGACGGCGCTGCGCCGCAGCGGACGCTGGAACAGCTCGTACGCGGCGCGGCCGGCCAGCCGGGGCGCCAGGTGCGAGGTGGTGTTGAGGGCGGTGCGAACCAGTGCGAGGGCCGGGTCCATGCGGTCTCCCTGTCGGTGCGGACGGGCGTGCCGGGGTGCGGGGGCCGTGCTGGGCTCGGATATTAGCACGACCGTTCGTGCAGTTTTATGGGCGAGGAGTCCGCCGCCCACCCCCGGGCTACCCTGGCGGCACGCACCGCGACGGCGACGGCGACGACGAGAACTGAGGTGGCCGATGGCCGGATCGACCACGGACGGACGGGTCCTGCGCGGTGAGGAGACCCGCCGGGCGGTGCTGCACCGCGCCGTCGCGATCGCCTCCGTCGAAGGCCTCGGCGCGCTCTCCATCGGTCGCCTCGCCACCGACCTCGGGCTCAGCAAGAGCGGCGTGTTCGCCGGCTTCGGCTCCAAGGAGGAGCTCCAGCTCGCCACCGTCCGCGCCGCCCGCCGCATCTTCGCCGACGCCGTCGTCGCCCCGGTCGCCGACACCCCGCCCGGCCTCGCCCGGGCCCGCGCCCTCTGCGAGAGCTGGCTCGCCTACTCCCGGGCCCGGGTCTTCCCCGGCGGCTGCTTCTTCTACGAGGTCACCGCCGAGTTCGACGCCCGCCCCGGCGCCGTCCGGGACGCCCTCGCCGACTGCGCCCGCGAGTGGCGCCAGGTGATCGCCGACGCCCTCGCCGAGGCCCGCGCCACCGGCGGCCTGCGGCCCGGCACCGACCTCGACGACCTCGCCTTCGCCCTGATCGCCCTCCTGGAGACGGCCAACTCCCAGGCCGTGCTGCACGACGAGGACACCCCCTACCAGCGGGCCGGCCGCCTCCTGCTACGCCTGCTGCGCGCCGAGGCCACCGACCCGGCCGACCCGGCGCTCACCTAGCAGGCTCCTAGGCTTTTCCGCCCAGCGCCCCTTCCAGGAAAGCCGCCTGGGCCAGCAGCCGCTCGTCGCCGCCCGCCGCGCCGACCACCTGGAGGCCCAGCGGCAACCCCTCCGCCGTCCGCCCGGCCGGCAGGCTCAACGCGGGCAGGCCCAGGTAGCTCCACGGCAGCGACATCACCGGGTCCCCGGTGGTGTGCAGGCCCTCCGGCGCCCCGCCGGTCGCCGACGGCGCCAGCCACAGGTCCACTCCGGCCTCGGCGGTCGCCCGGGCGACCCGCTCGCGCAACCGCTCCCGGGCCTGGAGCGCGGCCGCCCGGTCCTCTGCCGCGACGCCCTGGCCGACCCGGATGCTCGCCGCCGTCTCCGGCCGGTACAGGCCGCCGAACCGGGCGAACCAGTCGGCGTGGCCGCGGGCCAGCTCGAAGCGGTTGATCGTCTGCAACTGCCGGGTGATCCCGGCGAAGTCCGGGAACAGCGGCACCCGGCGCACCGTCAGGCCGGCCTGCGCCAGGCGCTCCAGGCTCTCCTCGAAGGCGCGCAGCGCCGCCGGCTCGGCCCGCTCCAGGTACGCGCCGTCCGGGACCCCGAGCACCGGCCGGCCCCCGGCCGCCGGCCCGCCCCGCCAGTCGTCGCCCCGCCAGTCGTCGCAGAGCAGTGCGGCCGCCAGGGCCGCCCCGGCCAGGTCGGCCGTGAACACCCCCAGGGTGTCGAAGCTCGGCGCGTTCGGGATCACCCCGGCCGTCGGGATCCGCCCGTACGTGGGTCGGAAGCCCACCACCCCGCAGTACGCGGCGGGCCGGATCACCGATCCCACCGTCTGGGTGCCGACCGCCAGCGGCACCAGCCCCGCCGCGACCGCCGCCGCCGACCCGCTGCTGGAGCCGCCCGGGGTGTGCCCGGGATGGTGCGGGTTGCGGGTCGGTCCCGGCGCGCTCGCCGCGAACTCGGCGGTCACCGTCTTGCCGGCGACCAGCGCCCCGGCCGCCCGCAGCCGGTCCACCACCACGGCCTGCGGCCCCGCCAGGACTCCAGGCGGCAGCGCCGAACCGCCGTGCGTGGGCAGCCCGTCCACGTGCACGATGTCCTTGACCCCCACCGTCACCCCGTACAGCGGCGGCCGCCCGGCCGGCTCGGGGTACCGCGCGGCCAGCGCCCGCGCCTGCGCGCGCAGCCGCTCGTGCCGCCCCGGCTCCGGGACGAACGCGTGGATCAGCGGATCCACCCGCTCGACCAGCCCGCAGAACCGGTCGACGTGCTCGGACAGGCCCGGTGCGCCGGACCGCAGCCCGGCGGCCTCACGGGTCAACGACCGTGGCCGGGCGAGGGGTTGCTCCATGCCGATCACGGTAGACCACCCGTTGACGCACTAGCCGCACTACTGGTGTTCGGCCGACAGGTACGGCGTCTCGCGCAGGTAGTACGCCCCGCAGGTGTGGCAGCACAGCTCCGGTGTCTTGCCCCAGTCCACCGGCTCCCGCACCTGCGCGCCCGGGTCGAGCTCCCGGCCGCACATCGCCACGCTCTCCACCCCCCGGACCATGTGCCACAACCGCACCCCGTTGGTCGCACCCCCGGCCCCGTACTCGGCTCGCATCTGGTGCTTCATGCGGCCATCGTCCGGCCCTCCGGCCACCCCGGCAACCGGTGGCCGAACAGGCGTGCTGGGCAGCATCGATCACTTAGCGCCAAATCCGATCGAAACCAGCCATCCGCAACCGGTAGGGTTCGCGGGCGCGACCAGCGCCGACGGCCCTGCCGGAGGCCTCAAGTCGCCCGAAATCAACCCCATTTACCCCAATCTGGAGCTTCTCAACGTGCGCTCTTCTCGCCTTCTGGCCGCGTCCGCGCTGATGGCGCTCTCCTTCGGCACCACGGTCGGCGCCGTCAGCGCGAGCGCGGTCGGAGTCCCCTCCTCCCCGCCCCCCACCTCCACCACGGCCACCCCGAGCGCCCCCGCGCCGAGCACCCCGGCCCCGAGCACCACCCCGAGCGCCCCCGCCACGGCGACTCCGAGCACCACCCCCAGCCACACCGCGACGGCCACCCCCACCAACCGGCCGTCCACCCTGCCGATGCCGACCCCGACCAACAGCATGCGATGCCACGGCGGCGTCTACCAGAGCCCGCTGCTCAAGGTCACCGGCTCCGGCCTGTACGGCACCACCCTGGTCAAGGGCGGACCGGCCGCCGAGCTGAGCGTGACCTGGCAGAACAACAGCGGCGTCGATCTGCCCGTCGTCCACAACTCGCTCTACGTCACCGACGAGTTCGACGGGGACTACCCCGTCCAGTGGAGCACCGAGTTCTTCGACGTGCAGCTGAACACCGGCTCCGGCTGGAAGCCCGCAAAGCTCGACGACCGCGACCTCCAGTCGCCGGACATCAAGCTGGCCAAGGGCGAGAAGATCACCTACCAGGTCCGGATCGCCGCCACCGCCAAGGCCCCGGTCGGGAACTACGGCGCCAACTACGACGCCGGCTCCGACGCGTTCGACAACGACAAGGTGCCCACCCCGGCCAACGACAAGCCGAACGCCTGCACCCAGTTCTACAACCCCTTCGAGGGCAAGTTCCGGGTCGCCGAGGCCGGTGGCGCCAGCAGCACCCCCGCGG
The DNA here is from genome assembly GCF_044744605.1 of Kitasatospora sp. NPDC087271. NCBI lineage: Bacteria > Bacillati > Actinomycetota > Actinomycetes > Kitasatosporales > Streptomycetaceae > Kitasatospora > Kitasatospora sp. NPDC087271. Next base: position 720,705 of record NZ_JBIUYQ010000002.1, on the reverse strand, counting down.
CCGCCGGCCACGGTTCGGCCTCCGCCTCGCCGTCGGCGGGCCCGCACCTGGCCGAGACCGGTGCCGACTCCAACACCCTGCCGATCGCCCTCGGCGGCGCCGCCGTCCTGGCGGCCGGCGCCGGCACCGTGTTCGTCCTGCGCCGCCGCAAGGCCGGCGCGCACAGCTGACCCCTGCACCCGGGTGAACGCCGGGGGCGCGGACCGCGGTCCGCGCCCCCGGCGTTCGTCGTATCAGTTCGTCGTCATCGGTTCGTCGTCATCGGTTCGCCGTGTCAGGACGCTGCCCGCAACAAGGCGCCGTCCTGCCACTTGAGGATCTTGTCGAAGCTCACGATGGCGCCCCGGAGCGGGTGGTTGCGGAGCTGGACGTGGTCGGTGAGGGCGTGGATGAGGAAGAGGCCCCGGCCGGATTCGGCGGTGAGGTCCGGGAGGGTGTCGAGGTCCACGGGCCGCAGCGTGGGCGCCGTGGGGCGGGCGGGGAGGACGTGGGTGTCGTAGGGGTGGCCGTCGCGCCGGGGCTGGTGGCCGGTGAGGACGCGGGCCGGGACGGTGGCGCGGCCGCGGCGGGGGCGGCGGTGCGCGGCCGGGCGGGGCGGCGGCGGGGGGACGGGGCGGCGGCGCAGCGCCGGGGCGGGGGTGCCGACGGGGCCGGGCAGGCCGGGGCCGGAGTCGGTGACCTCGATCCGCAGGCGGTCGCCGCTGATCGAGGCGGTGACCTGGAAGCCGCCGTCGGGCCGCCCGCAGGCGCCGTGCTCGACGGCGTTGGCGCAGGCCTCGCTGAGGGCGACGCCGAGGTCGTGGGCGATCTGCGGGTCGACGCCCGCCGTCGCCATGGCACCGAGCAGGATGCGCCGGGCCAGCGGGACGCTGGCCGGGTCGCGCTTGAGGTGCAGAGTCCACCAGATGTCCACGGGAGGTCCCTCCTGGCTGCGGCTCCACATACAACTAGGTATCTCCGGGCGATTCGGCGGTGAACCGTGCCCGGGGCCCGCTGCCGCCCGTTCGGCGGATGGACTGAGGCCGTGGATTGTGCCGAGTGGCGCACTATCCGGCCTGCACGCCGCTGCCGAACGGGGCATTCGTAGGGATTTCCCACCCTGCCCACGCGGGCGAGGTAGGCGGTGAGATGATGTCTCGGCCATGACTGCCCTCCCCGCCGCCCCGCTCCCGGGCGCCCTCGCACCGGATGCCCCGGTGGGGGCCGCCGCCTGGGACCTGCGGCTTGCCCGGGCCGTCCCGTTCGCCCTGGTGTGCACGTTGATAGCGGCCGCCGGGCACGCCCTGGCGGGTGGCGGGAACGTGCCGCCGGCCGCGTTGGCGACGGGCTTCGCCGCGGTGCTGGTGCTCGCGGTGGCCTGCGGTGGGCGGGAGCGTTCGCTGACGGCCATCGCCGGTGCGCTGGGCGCGGGGCAACTCGGGCTGCACTGCCTGTTCCACAGCTTCAACGGCCATGCCGCGATCGGCGGCATGGCCGGCATGCACCACGGCGGCTCCGGTTCGCTGACCCTGCCGACCGTGGCGGGCCGGCTGATCTGCAACGAGGCGCGCCCCGGCACGCTGGCCGGCCTGCTGGGGAGCCCGACCGCCGAGCAGCTGGTCTCCTCGGCGGGCCTGGACCCGAACGCGTACGCCGTCGCCCCGTGGTGGCAGGGCGGCGTGTTCGGGATGACGCCGTCGATGCTGGCCGGGCACCTGGCCGCCGCGCTGGTCGCGGGCTGGTGGCTGCGGCGCGGTGAGGCGGCGCTGTGGCGGCTGGTGCGGGTGACCGCGTCGGCGGCCCGGGAGCACTGGGCGGCACCGCTGCGGTCGGCGCTGGTGCTGGTGGCGGCGTTGCTGCGCGGCCTGTTCGGCGCGGCCGGTCCGGCCCGCCGGTTCGGCGTCCGGGGCGGGGAGAGTCCGCTTCCGGCGGGTGCCGCGCTGCGGCACAGCGTGGTGCGGCGCGGTCCGCCGCTCGGGGCCTTCGCGTACTGATCCGGCTCCTGGCGCCCCGTTCGTGTCGGGCCCCGGTCGTGCGCAGCGTCCCGGGCCGGTCCCGCGTGTCCCCGACATCCCGTGTGTCCCCGACACGCCGACGGCCCCGTTCCGCCCCCACACGTCCCCAGCACGTCCCCACGCGCGGCCCCGCCGAGGCACGGTCTTCCCGTCGCCCGGACGCGGGCCGGTCCGCCGAGCTCCGATCGGAGACACCGCATCATGCGTTCCCTTCCCACCCGCCGTCTCGCCGCCGTCGCCCTCACCGCCGCCGCCTCCGTGGTGGCGCTGGCCGGTCCCGCGTTCGCGCACGTCACCGTGAACCCGGGTGCGGCCGCCCAGGGCGGCTACACGGCCGTCGACTTCCGGGTGCCGAACGAGAGCGACGCCGCCGGCACGGTGAAGCTGGAGGTCAACCTCCCGCTGGACCACCCGCTGGCCTCCGTCCGCACCCTGCCGCTGCCGGGCTGGACCGCGACCGTCGAGAAGGCGAAGCTCGACAAGCCGATCAAGGTGCACGGCAGCGACGTCAACGAGGCCGTCTCCAAGATCACCTGGACCGCCGACGCCGGCACCAAGATCGCCCCCGGTCAGTTCCAGGAGTTCCGGGTCTCGATCGGCCCGCTGCCGTCCGACGCCGACAGCATGGTCTTCAAGACCCTGCAGACCTACGACAACGGCGACATCGTCCGCTGGATCGACGAGTCCAAGGACGGCCAGCCCGAGCCGGCCCACCCGGCCCCCGTCCTGAAGCTCACCAAGGCCGCCGCCGGTGAGGACGCCCACGGCGGCGTCACCGCCTCCCCCTCCGCGGGCGCCCACGGCGACAGCTCCGACCACGCCGCGGCCCCGGCCGGCGCCAAGTCCAGCGACTCCACCGCCCGGGTGCTCGGCGTGGTCGGCATCGTGGTCGGCGTGATCGGCACCGCCGTCGGCGTGCTCGGCCTGCGCCGCCGGAGCAGCGGCTCCGCCTCCTGACCCACCCCGCCGGCGGGGCCGTACCCACGCCCCGGGTACGGTCCCGCCGGCGGTCCCACCCCGCACGATCGGATCTCCCATGCTCCGCACCACCCGCACCACCCGCCTGGCCGGCGCGGCCGCCGTCGCGCTCGCCGCCGCCCTGACGCTGACCGCCTGCGGCTCCTCCGGGGGCGGCTCGACCGCCGCCAAGGTCGTCCAGCAGAAGTCCGACTCGCCGTACCAGGGCACGGTGCTCACCAAGAACTTCGAGAAGCCCGACCTCCAGCTGACCGACACCTCCGGCCAGCCGTACGACCTGCGGCAGCAGACCAACGGCAAGACCACGCTGCTGTTCTTCGGCTACACCAGCTGCCCGGACGTCTGCCCGACCACCATGGGCGACATCGGCGTCGCGATGAAGGCGCTCCCGGCCGAGGAGCGGCAGAAGGTCAACGTCGTCTTCGTCTCCACCGACCCGCAGCGCGACACCCCCAAGGTGCTGCGCACCTGGCTGGACTCGATGGGCAGCGACTTCATAGGCCTGACCGGCGACCTGGCCAAGGTGAAGACGGCCGCCAGGTCGCTCGGCATCATGATCGAGGACCCGGTGGTCAACGCGGACGGCACCGTCACCTCGACCCACGGCGCGCAGGTGCTGGCCTTCCTCCCCTCGGACGACAAGGCGCACGTGCTCTACCTGAGCGGCACCGAGGAGAAGACCTACGAGCACGACCTGCCGCTGCTCGCCAAGGGGGTCGCGGCATGAAGGCCTCGACCGGCCACGCCCCGGCCGGCCGCGCGACCCTCGGCTTCCGGCGGACGGCGCTCACGGGCGCGGTACTGGCGACGGCACTGGGCGGCGGCGCCATCCTGGTCGCCTGCGGGGCAGGCGGGCAGGGCGGTGCCGGCGGCGGGGCGGCGAAGCTGAGCGTCGCCGACTCCTACATCCCGCTGCCCCCGGCCGGCGGGATGGCCGCCGGTTACCTGACCGTCCGCAACGACGGCGGGCAGGACCAGCTGGTCAAGGTGAGCAGCCCGGGCGCCGAGTCCGTCACCATGCACCGCTCGACCCCGTCGAGCATGGAGCAGGTCCCGAGCCTGGACGTGCCCGCGCACGGCGCGTTGGAGTTCGCCCGCGGCGGTACCCACCTGATGATCATGGGATGGCAGAAGGCCCCCGCCCTCGGCGACGAGCTGGAGCTCGACCTGACCTTCGCCAAGTCCGGCACCCTGTCGGTCAAGGTGCCGGTCAAGGAGCTCACCTACCGCCCCGGCCAGAGTTAAGGGGACCGCCAGCATGGAGAAGGCCGCCCACCGCCGCATCGCCGGACTGCTCGGGACGCTCGGCGCGCTGCTCGCGCTGATGCTCGCCGGCGCCGGACCGGCCGCCGCGCACGCCACCCTGGAGTCCACCGACCCGCACCAGAACTCGGTGGTCGCCACCGCCCCGCAGGCGGTCACGCTGACCTTCAGCGAGTCCGTGTCGCTGTCCAGCGACTCGGTGCGGGTGCTCGACCCGGCCGGCAAGGCGGTGGACACCGGCAACCCCGGGCACGCCGACGGCAAGGCGGACACCGCCCGGGTCGGACTGAACAGCGGGCTCGCCAACGGCACGTACACCGTCGCCTGGCGGGCCGTCTCGGAGGACTCGCACCCGATCGGCGGCGCGTTCACCTTCTCCATCGGCGCGCCCTCGGACACCTCGGTGTCCGCCACCGCGCTCCAGGGCGCCAAGGCCGACGGCCTGGTCTCCGCTCTCTACGGCACCGGGCGCACCGTCGCGTACGCGGCGTTCGCGCTGCTCGCCGGCGTCGCCGCGTTCGTGCTGATCTGCTGGCCGGAGGGCGCCGCCCGGCGCCGGATGCAGCGGCTGCTGATGACCGGCTGGGCGGCGCTGCTGGCCTCCACCGTCGCGGTGCTGATGCTGCGCGGCCCGTACGAGCGCGGTTCGGGGATCGGCAAGGCCCTCGACCTGTCGCTGGTGCGCGCCACCCTGGACGAGCGGATCGGCACCGCGCTGGCCGCCCGGCTGCTGCTGCTCGCGGCGAGCGGGGTGTTCCTGTCGCTGCTGGTCGGCCAGTTGGGGCAGCCGGCCCGGCCGGCGGTGCGGCCCGGCGGCGCCGGGAGCACGGGGAGCGCCGGGAGCACGGGGAGCGCCGGAGGCGCGGGCGACGAGGAGGCCGAGGAGGCCGAGCTGCGGGAGCTGGAGCAGCGCGCCGCCGAGCGGCCGCAGCGCGAGGCCCGGCTGGGCCTCGGCGTCGCCGGGCTGGTGCTCTCGATCGCCCTGGCGGCGACCTGGGTCGGCGCCGACCACGCCTCGGTCGGCATCCAGGTCTGGCTGTCGCTGCCGCTCGGCATGCTGCACCTGATCGCGATGGCGCTCTGGCTGGGCGGCCTGGCCGCGTTGCTGGTCGCGCTGCGCGAGGGTGTCGGCGCGCAGGTCGTCGACCGGTTCTCGAAGGTCGCCTTCGGCTCGGTCGCGGTGCTGGCCGCCACCGGCGTCTACCAGTCCTGGCGCGGCCTCGGCAGCTGGGGCGCGCTGACCGGCACCGAGTACGGGCGGCTGCTGCTGGTGAAGACCGGCTGCGTGGCCGTGATGCTCGGCGCCGCCTGGTTCTCCCGCACCTGGCTTGCCCGGCTGCGCGCGGCCCCGGCCGAGGCGGCGGAGGTCGAGCCGGCCGCTGTGCCGGAGCCGGTCGGCGTCACCGCCGCGCACTCCGAGGACCCGCTCCGGCAGGCCCAGCTGGCCCGCCAGCAGGCGGCCCGGGAGAGCGCCGGGCGCGAGCGCGGACTGACCCCGACCCGGGCCGGGCTGCGCCGCTCGGTGCTGGTCGAGGCACTGGTCGCGGTGGCGGTGCTGGTGGTCACCACGATGCTCACCAACTCCCCGCCCGGGCGGGTGGCGAGCGAGGTCAAGGCCGGTGCCGCCGCACCCGCCGCCGGACCGGCCGCCGGGGGCGCGCCCGCCCCGCAGACCGAGCCGGGCCGCACCGTGGAGCTCAAGCTCCCGTACGACACCAAGGGCCGCACCCCGAACGCCAAGGGGACGGCGACCGTCGCCCTCAACCCGGCCCGGACCGGTCCGAACGAGGTGCACCTCGCGCTGACCGGCGCGGACGGGCAGCCGGTGGACGTCCCCGAGGTGCAGCTCGCCTTCACCCTGCCGGACCGCGACCTCGGCCCGCTGCCGGTGGCGCTCACCCCGGAGGGCACCGGCCGCTGGAGCGGCACCGCGCAGCTGCCGCTGGCCGGCACCTGGGTGGTGTCGGTGCAGATCCGCTCCTCCGACATCGACCAGACCACCCCGACCCAGCAGTTCAAGATCGGCTGACCGCGATGGAGCACACCTCGACGGACCGCACCACGGCGGACCGCACCACGGCGGACCGGGCCACGGTGCCGAGGCCCGCAGCACAGGGTGCTCAGGCGCCCGGCCGCGCCGGCTTCACCCGGCGGGCCCTGCTCGGCACCGCCGGCGCCGGGCTGCTGGCCGGCGCCGGAGCCGGCGTCGCCGGGGCGGTCGCCCTGGACCGCCACCCCGGCGCGGCGCCCGCCGCCGGGCCGGGCGGCGCGCTCGGCGCGGCCCGGGTGCCGTTCCACGGCGAGCACCAGGCCGGCATCCTCGAACCCCAGCAGGCCCGGGTCCAGCTGGCCGCCTTCGACCTGGCCGAGGGCGCCGGCCGGGACGGGCTGCGCGCCCTGCTCCAGCGCTGGACGAAGACCGCCGAGCGGCTGACCGCCGGGGAGCCGGCCGAGGACGCCGACAACCAGGTGGCGCTGGACGCCGGCCCCTGCTCGCTCACCCTCACCGTCGGCTTCGGCGCCGCCCTGTTCGACAAGGCCGGGCTGGCCGACCGCCGCCCGCAGGCGCTCGAACCGCTGCCGCCCTTCCCCGCCGACGCGCTCGACCCCGCACGCGGCGACGGCGACCTGTTCGTCCAGATCGGCGCCGACGACGCCCTGGTGGCCGTGCACGCGCTGCGGGTGCTGCAACGCCAGGCGGCCGGCACGGCGGCGCTGCGCTGGCAGTCGGCCGGCTTCGCCCGTACGCCGGGTGCCACCGCGCGCCCGATGACCGGCCGCAACCTGATGGGCCAGATCGACGGCACCAACAACCCCCGGCCGGGCGAGGACGGCTTCGCCGCCAAGGTGTTCTGCACCGCCGGGCCGGACCAGCCGGCCTGGCTCGCCGGCGGCTCGTACCTGGTGTTCCGGCGGATCCGGATGCTGCTGGACAACTGGGAGGCGCTGCCGACCGACCGGCAGGAGCGGGTGATCGGGCGGCGCAAGTCGGACGGCGCGCCGCTCGGCGCACCCGCCGGGGCCGGCGAGCGCACCCCCGTCGACCTGGCCGCGCAGGGCCCGGACGGCGCGCTGGCGATCCCCGCCGACGCGCACGTCCGGGTGGCCGCCCCTGCCGCCAACGGCGGGGCGGCGATGCTGCGGCGCGGGTTCTCGTACCACGACGGCCTGCTGCCCGACGGCTCGCCGGACGCCGGGCTGCTCTTCCTCGCCTTCCAGGCCGACCCGCGCAAGGGCTTCACCCCGGTGCAGCGCAAGCTGGCCCGGGGGGACGGCCTCTCCCGCTTCCTGCGGCACGAGGCCAGCGGCCTGTACGCGGTGCCGCCGGGCGTCCCGGCCGGCGGCTACCTCGGCCAGCAGCTCTTCGAGTAGCACGCCCCCGGCGGTCTCCGGTCCCGGCGGTCTCCGCTCCCGGCCACCGAAACGCTTTCCTGGCCGGCGGGCGGAGTCGTTATGGTGACTTCTTCGGCAACACCCCTGCCCAGGTTCCCCCCTGTTTCCCACGGAGGCGTCATGTCGGCCACCCGCTACACCTACCTCGGCCCGGCCGGCACCTTCACCGAGGCTGCGCTGCGCACCCTGCCCGAGGCCGCGACCCGGGAGCTGGTGCCGCTGGCCTCGGTACCGCTGGTGCTGGACGCGGTGCGCGGCGGGGACGCCTCCGGGGCGTTCGTCCCGATCGAGAACTCGGTCGAGGGCGCCGTCACCGCGACCAATGACGAACTCGCTGCCGGTGCACCGCTGATGATCTACCGTGAGGTCCTGCTGCCGATCTCCTTCGCGCTGCTGGTGCGGCCGGGCACCGACCTGGCGGGGGTCAAGACGGTGACCAGCCACCCGGTGGCCCAGGCGCAGGTGCGCCGCTGGCTGGCGGCCAACCTGCCGGACGCGCAGTGGGAGTCGGCCGCCTCCAACGCGGACGGCGCCCGGCTGGTCGCCGAGGGCCGCTACGACGGGGCGTTCGCGGGCGAGTTCGCGGCGCCGATCTACGGCCTGGACCCGCTGGTCAAGGACATCGCGGACGCGCAGACCGCGACCACCCGGTTCGTCCTGGTCGGCCGCCCGGGCCGGGTCTCCTCGCCGACCGGCGCGGACAAGACCTCGATGGTGGTCTGGCTGCCGGACGACCACCCGGGCGCGCTGCTGGAGCTGCTCCAGGAGTTCGCGGTGCGCGGGGTCAACCTGATGCGGATCGAGTCGCGGCCGACCGGCGAGGGCATCGGCAACTACTGCTTCCTGATCGACTGCGAGGGGCACCTGTCCGAGCGCCGGGTGGCGGAGGCCCTGATGGGGCTGAAGCGGATCAGCCCGCAGGTGCGGTTCCTCGGCTCCTATCCGCGCGCCGACCGGCAGGTCTCCACGCACCGGCGGCCGGGGACCTCGGACGACGATTTCACGGCCGCCGCCGACTGGCTCTCCCGGTGCCTCGACGGGCGCGGCGACATCTGATCCACGCGAGGGCATCGTGACGACATCTGATCGATGCCCTTTGTCTTTCCGCCCTTTTCCGATCGTTTCCTCCCGGCCGGACGGAAGGGGGCGGGTGACCGCACCCTTCGTCCACAGGGGCCCGCGGCGCCGGAACCCGCCATCCACAGGGGCGGGGACTATCCACAGCCGAAAGTTATCCACAGGCCTGGGGATGAGTCGACAAACCGGTATAGCCACTGCAGGTTTCGGTCGGATCATTGGTTAGCGGCGTAGAGATGACTAATCGGACCAGAGTCACCCGTGTGCCAGCAAATCACCCGTATGAGTGCTTCAATTCCCTCACCCGAGAAGGTCAAATGAGGTTTGAAACCTCAATTCCCTGGCTTCGGTGATCGGAGGGCCAACCTCCCCTTCAATCCACAGGCACCGCCCGGATCCTGTGGATAACCCCGGCCCCGCCCGTTCCCCACAGAAGTTATCCACAGGATCCGGGCGGTTATCCCCAGGGGAAAACCCGTACCGGTGGATGAGCCTCCGCCCGGTACGCTTGGGCCTGTGATTGACCTTCGCCTGCTTCGTGAGGACCCTGACCGAGTGCGCGCCTCGCAGCGCGTCCGTGGCGAGGACGTCGACCTGGTCGACGCCCTCCTCTCCGCCGACGAACGGCGCCGGTCCTCGGGCAGTCGCTTCGACGAACTGCGCAGCGAGCAGCGGATGCTCGGCAAGCAGGTCGCCCAGGCCAAGGGCGAGGAGAAGGCCGCCCTGCTGCAGCGCACCAAGGAGCTGGCCGCCGAGGTCAAGGCCGCGGACGCCGAGCAGGGCGCGGCCAAGGAGGAGGCCGATCGCCTGCTCCGCTCGCTGGCGAACCTCATCGACCCGGCCGCCCCGGTCGGCGGCGAGGAGGACTTCGTCACCCTGGAGGAGATCGGCACCCCGCGCGACTTCGCCGCCGAGGGCTTCGAGCCGCGCGACCACGTCGAGCTCGGCCAGATCCTGGGCGCGATCGACACCGAGCGCGGCGCCAAGGTCGCCGGCGCCCGCTCCTACTACCTGACCGGCGTCGGCGCGCTGCTGGAGCTCGCCCTGGTCAACATGGCCATCGCCCAGGCCACCGCGGCCGGCTTCATCCCGATGATCACCCCGACCCTGGTCCGGCCCGCCGCCATGGACGGCACCGGCTTCCTCGGCCAGGCCGCCGAGAACGTGTACCACCTCGCCGAGGACGACCGGTACCTGGTCGGCACCAGCGAGGTCCCGCTCGCCGCGTACCACATGGACGAGATCCTCGACGCCGAGAAGCTGCCGCTGCGCTACGCCGGCTACTCGTCCTGCTTCCGTCGCGAGGCCGGCACCTACGGCAAGGACACCCGCGGCATCATCCGCGTCCACCAGTTCGAGAAGGTGGAGATGTTCGTCTACACCACTCCCGAGGACGCCGAGAACGAGCACCGCCGCCTGCTCCAGTGGGAGAAGGACTTCCTCAACGCGCTGGAGCTGCCCTACCGGGTGATCGACGTCGCCTCCGGCGACCTCGGCGCCTCGGCCGCGCGCAAGTTCGACATCGAGGCCTGGATCCCGACCCAGGGCAAGTACCGCGAGGTCACCTCGACCTCCAACACCACCGAGTACCAGGCCCGCCGGCTCGCCATCCGGATGCGCGAGGAGGGCAAGACCCGCCCGCTGGCCACCCTGAACGGCACCCTGGTCGCCGTCCCGCGCACCATCGTGGCGATCCTGGAGAACCACCAGCAGGCCGACGGCTCGGTGGTCGTGCCCGAGGCACTGCGGCCGTTCCTCGGCGGGCGGACCGTCCTCGAACCGGTCAAGTAGCACCGCGCCACCCGCACCACCCGCAACTCCCGGGAGACGTACGGCCCATGAGCACCACCAGCCCCAGCCCCGTCTCCCCCAACGGTGAGCGCCCGAGCGGTGAGCGCCCGAGCGGTGGCGACCTGCCCTACCGGCTGGTCGCCACCGACCTCGACGGCACCCTGCTGACCAGCACGGAAACCGTCTCCGAGCGCACCCGCGCCGCCCTGGCCACGGCCACCGGCGCGGGCGCGCTGCACATCGTCGTCACCGGCCGCTCCGCCGCCTGGGCCCGCCCGGTCTTCGACGAGATCGGCTACACCGGGATAGCCGTCTGCGGCCAGGGCGCCCAGGTGTACGACGCCGGCGCGCACCGGCTACTCACCTCCCTCACCCTGGACCGCCGGCTCGCCGCGCTCGCCATCGCCAAGATCGAGGCCGAGACCGGCCCGCTGGCCGTCGCCGCCAACCAGGACGGCCTGGACGGCCAGGTGCTGGCCGGCCCCGGCTACGAGCTGCTGATCGGCTCCGACCTCCCGGTCGTCCGGGTCGACCGCGACCAGCTGCTCGACGCCCCGGTCAGCAAGCTCTACATCCAGCACCCCGGCCTGACCGACGACGCGCTCGCCGAGGCCGCCCGCCGCGTCGCCGGGGACCTGGTCGGCGTCGTGATGGCCGGCGCCGGAGTGGTCGAGCTGCTGCCGCTGGGCCTGTCCAAGGCCACCGGGCTGGCCGTCGCCGCCCGCCGCCTGGGCGTCCGCGGGGCCGACACCATCGCCTTCGGCGACATGCCCAACGACGTGCCGATGTTCGGCTGGGCGGCCCGCGGCGTGGCGATGGCCAACGCCCACGAGGAACTGCTCGCCGTCGCCGACGAGGTCACCGCGAGCAACGACGAGGACGGCGTCGCCGTCGTCCTGGAACAGCTCTACCCGGGCGTCTAGGCCCTCCTCCTCCCGACCTCGCCGTAGTGTTCGGCGGGGGTTCACCTCCAGTTGTAGGATGACCGGGCAAGCGGTTGTAGGATGACCGATGACCGACGTTGACCAGCGGCGCGGTGACCGACAACGAAGGGAGTACCGGCATGACCAACGACGGCAACAGCCTCCAGGCGGCCGGACGGCGCTCCCTGGTGGACACCGCGATCGACCAGCTGCGCGAACAACTGGCCGGCGGCGTCTGGCCGGTGGGATCGCAGATCCCCACCGAGCACGAACTCGCCGAGCGGCTCCAGGTCGGCCGGAACACCGTCCGGGAGGCGATCCGGGTGCTGGTGCACGCCGGCATGCTGGTCTCCCGCCAGGGCGAGGGGACGTTCGTCCGCTCCACCAGCGACCCGGCCGCCGTCCTGCGCGGCGTCCAGCGCTCGGGCATCCGGGACGTCCTGGAGGTCCGGGCCGCACTGGAGACCGAGGCCGCCCGGCTGGCCGCGCTGCGGCACACCCGCGAGGACGTCGAGCGGATGCGGGCCGCACTGGCCCGCGAGGCCGAGGTGATCGCCTCGCACGCCGAGCGGACCGACCGCGAGGCCACCGTCGAGCACGACCTGGAGTTCCACACCGCCATCGTCGAGGCCGCGCACAACCCGGCGCTCACCGAGGTCTACCGCTACTTCGGCGCCTCCGTGCGCGAGTCGATGACCTCGGCCTTCGGCGACCACGACATGCCCGAGGTGGCCGTGGCCACCCACGCGGCGCTGGTCGACGCGATCGAGAGCGGCGACCCGGACCGTGCCGAGGCCGCGTGTCGTGCGCTGCTCGCCGAGCCGACCGCGGCCGTCGAGCAGCTCCTCGCGGCCATCGCGGCCCGGAAGTGACGTAGGCACCCGCCTCCCTTCCGTCCTCCGCGCCCTCTCGCACATTCACGAAAGAACAGCACACCCATGGCCGTCACCCGTGCCCAGCAGCCGGTTGCCACCACGTCCCTCCCGCTTCCCGTCCGCACCCGGCTGGCCCACCCCGCGCTGCTGCTGACCGGCATCCTGCTGGTCGCGCTGAACATGCGCGCCTGCCTGGCGGCGGTGTCGCCGATGGTCGGCGAGATCCAGCGGACCTTCGGACTCTCCGCCACCGCGAGCGGACTGATCACCACCGTGCCGGTGCTGTTCCAGGGCGTCGGCGCCCCGCTCACGCCCCGGCTGACCCGGCGGTTCGGCACCGAACGGGTGGTGCTGGGCGCGGTCCTGGTGCTGGGCGCGGGCGTGCTGCTGCGGGTGCTGCCCTCGGTGGCGGCGCTGTACGCGGGCTGCGTGGTGATCGGCGTGGCCATCGCGGTGCTGAACGTGTCGATGCCGGGCCTGGTGAAGCGGGAGTTCCCGGACCGGGCGGCGGCGATGACCGGCGTCTACTCGACCACCATGCTGGTCGGCGCGACCCTGGCGGCCGGTCTGTCGGTGCCGCTGGAGCACGCCCTCGGCGGCGGCTGGCAGGCCTCGCTGGGCACCTGGTCGCTGCTCGCGCTGATCGCCGCGGTGGCCTGGCTGCCGCAGGTGCTGCGCTCCCGGCAGGAGCGGGCGGCGGCGTCCGGGGCAGCGGCGTCCGGGGCAGCGGCGTCCGGGGCAGCGGCCCCTGCCGGTCCTGCGGCCGGTCGTGTGGCCGGTCGTGTGGCCGAGAAGCCGATCGAGGGCATCTGGCGCTCGCCGATGGCCTGGCAGATCAGCCTCTTCATGGGCATCTCGTCGCTGCTGGTGTACACCCTGGTCGCCTGGATGCCGACCATCCTGGCCGACCACGGCATGGACCGCGGCGAGGCCGGTCTGGTCTTCGCCTTCTCCAACCTGGTGCAGGTCGCGGGCGCCTTCCTGGTGCCGCTGCTGGCCGGCCGGATGACCCGCCAGCGCGGGCTGGCGGTGGCCATGGCCGGGCTGAACGGCCTCGGCATCGCCCTGCTGCTGATCGCGCCGGTGTCCGGCGCCTGGGTGTCGGCGACCATCCTGGGCGTCGCCCAGGGCGGTTCGCTGGGCCTGGGCCTGGCCTTCATCGTGCTGCGCACCGGCAGCGCGGCCGGCGCCGCCCAGCTGGGCGGGATGTCGCAGGCGGTCGGCTACCTGGTCGCGGCGGCGGGCCCGGTCGGCGCCGGCGCGCTGCACCAGCTCACCGGCGGCTGGACGGCCACCCTGGTGCTCATGCTGGTGCTGGCCACCGTGGTCGGCGCGGCCGGCTGGGGCGCGGGCCGCAACCGGACGCTCGGCTAGCACCTCCGCTCGGGCCGACCCCGACTGCCTCGGGTCGGCCCGACTGCCCCCGGTCGGCCCCGACTGCCCCGGGTCGGCCCCGTCCGGCTACTCCTCGGCGGCCAGGGTCAGTCCGGCCAGCTTCACCGAGGCCAGCACCGTCGCCGCCACGGTGACCGCCAGCAGCAGCGGGACGGCCACCCCGAGCGAGACGTCGGCGCCGATCGCGGCGTCCCCGGCGACCGCCTCGGCCACCGACCGGCCCCACTGCTGGACGCTCAGCGTCCGGGCGCCCGACACGAAGTTGCCGATCAGCGACTCCCAGACCAGCGCGTACCCCAGCCCGGCCACCACCGCGTGCCGGGTGACCACGCCGAGCAGCAGGAACAGCGCGCTGTACGCCGCCCCGGCGACCAGCACGGCCACGGTGTAGCCGAGCGCGATGCCGTCCCTGGTGCCGATCAGCAGCAGGCCGCAGAGCAGCGTCGGGAGGGCGGCGAACACCCAGGTGGTGCCGATCGCGACGACCAGCTTGGTGGTGACGATCTTCCACCGCGGCAGCGGCTTGGCCAGCAGGTAGACGATCGAGCCGTCGTCGATCTCGGTGGCGATCACGCCGGTGCCGACGACCAGGCCGAGGATCGGCACCAGGGTGCCGAGGCCGAGCTGCCCGAGGATCTTGACGGTGAGGTCGTGCTCGTTCCCGCTGGCGGTGCCGCTCGCGACGGCCGAGATGACCAGCAGCAGGGCGGGGACCACCAGCAGCAGGAGGCCGCGGCGGCGGCCCAGCAGGCCGCGCAGGGTCAGCCTGGCGACGGTCGGGTTCATGGTCGGTCGGCCCTTTCCTGGGTCCGGTACGGGAGTTCGGTGGCTCGGACGCCGGGCCTCACGCGGACGCCGGGCCTCACGCGGACACCAGGTAGGAGAAGACGCTCTCCAGCGACTCGTCCGCCGGCGAGACGGTGTACAGCCGGATGTCCGCCTCCCGGGCGACCCGGGGCAGCAGGGTGGTGAAGCCCTGGAAGTTCACCGCCTCGATCCGCAGCGCCCGTTCCCGCGCGTCCACCTCGACACCGGTCGTGGAGCCGTCGGCGATCAGCGCGGCGGCCAGCCGGCGGTCGTCGCTGGAGCGGACCAGGTAGCGGTGCGGCCGGTCGGTCATCAGCCGGCGGATCTTCCGGAAGTCGCCCGAGGCGGCGTGCCGGCCGGCCACCACGACCTCGATGTGCCGGGCCAGTTGCTCGACCTCCTCCAGGATGTGGGAGGAGAACAGCACCGTCCGGCCGTCCGCGCCGAACCGGCGCAGCAGCTCCATCAGCTGGAGCCGCTGGCGCGGGTCCATGCCGTTGAACGGCTCGTCGAGCAGCAGCACGGCCGGGTCGTGGACCAGCGCGGAGGCCATCTTGACCCGCTGCTTCATGCCCTTGGAGTACGTCCCGGTGCGGCGGTCCTTGGCGTAGGCCATCTCCACCAGGTCCAGGGCGCGCCGGGCGGCGGCGCCCGGGTCGGCGAGACCGTGCAGTTCGGCGTTGGCGAGCACGAACTCCCAGCCGGTCAGGTAGTCGTACATCGACTCCCGCTCCGGGACCAGGCCGATCTGCCGGTACACCTGCTGGTTGCGCCAGATCGGCGCGCCGTCCAGGGTGACCGCCCCGCTGGAGGGCGAGAGGAAGCCGCTCATCATGTGGATGAGGGTCGACTTGCCCGCGCCGTTCGGACCGAGCAGGCCGGTGATGCCTGGGCCGATCGTCATACTGATGTCGTTGACGGCGACCACGTTCCCGAACCAGCGGGAGACCTTGTCGATGGTGATGGTGGCCATGACGCCCTCTCAAACTCCTCGGTTCATCAGACGCTGCGGTAGCGGCGCAGCAGCAGCCCGTACGAGCCGGACACCATCGCGAGGACGGCGGCGGTGAAGACGACCACGCCGAGCCCGCCGGGCGCGTGCATCCGGCCGTCCATCCCGCCGACGTCGAAGAGCTGGTTGGTCAGGCTCTCCACCAGGTCGTTCGGCGACAGCAGCGCGATCCACTGGGCGGAGTCCGGGACGGTGAGCTCGGTGGCGGTGCCGATCCGGGTCAGGATCGCCACCACGGCCGTGCTGATCGCCAGGTAGCCCATGATCCCGGCCACCCCGAAGCCGCGGCGCGGGGTCGCGGCGGCGACCACCAGCGCCACCGAGGTCGGCACCAGGGAGTACAGCAGGGCGGCGACCAGGCCGGACAGGAAGTGCCCGGTGTTGTGCCCGAAGTCCAGCCCGCCGAGCAGCGCCCCGATGTAGAGGACCAGCAACGGCGCCGCCATCAGCAGGAACTGGGCGCTGACCATGGCGGCGAACTTGGCCCGGACGTAGTCGGCGCGGGTGATCGGGCGGGAGAAGTACAGCGGGACGGTGTGGTGCCGGAGATCCCGGGAGAACAGCACCGGCGCCTGCGAGGCCAGGAAGATCGACACGACCAGCACGAACGAGGACAGGTACCGCGGGTAGTCCAGCGGCAGCTCCTTCGCGCTGGTGGCGAGCGCGATCGCCACCATGACCACGGCCGGCATCGTGACCACGCCGAGCACCAGCATCGGCAGCACCTTGGACTTGCCGGAGCGCCCGAGCCCGTACGCGGCGCGCAGGCTCTGGGTGAACAGCGAGCGGGTGGCGTAGGCCCGGCCGAGCCGGGGCCCGGTGTAGCCGCGGTAGCCGATGTCGTGGATGACGCCGGTGTCGGCGGACCTGGTGTCAGGAGGCAGCGACATCGTCCGTCCCTCCCCTGTTCTCGTCGGTGAAGAGTTCGGCGACCCGGTGGCGGCGCTGCTCCAGCCGGACCAGGCCGAGACCCAGGCCGGCGACGGTGTCGCGGATGGTGTCGTAGGTGTCGTCGCCGGCCAGCCGGACCAGCAGCAGGTGCGAGCCCTCCGGCTGGACGGACAGCCCGGCGGCGGCCAGCCGTTCGCGGACGGCGTCGCCCGGCTCCGGGACGGCGTCCTGCGGGTGGTCCGTCACCTCGACCGCCAGGACGGCCGTCGCCTCGGTGAAGGAGGCGGTGGAGGAGGAGCGCAGCAGCTTGCCGCCGTCGATCACGACCAGGTGGTCGCAGGTGCGCTCCAGCTCGCCGAGCAGGTGGGTGGTGACCAGCACCGAGATCCCGAAATCGGTGTGCACCCGGCGGATCAGGCCCAGCATCTCGTCCCGGCCGGCCGGGTCGAGGCCGTTGGTCGGCTCGTCCAGCAGCACCAGCTTCGGGTCGTGCACCAGCGCCTGGGCGAGCTTGACCCGCTGCTTCATGCCGGTCGAGTACCCGCCCATCGGCCGGTACCGCTCCTCGTACAGGCCGACATGCCGCAGGGTGTCCGCGGTGCGCTCACGGGCGGCGGTGGCCGGCAGCCCCGCCATCCGCGCCATGTGCACCACGAACTCCGTCGCCGACACGTCGGGGGGCAGGCAGTCGTGTTCGGGCATGTAGCCGACCCGTTCGCGGATCTCCGGGCCCCGGGTGGCGACGTCCAGGCCGAGGACCTCGCCGCGGCCGGACGTCGCCGGGGCGAGGCCGAGCAGGATCTTGATGAGGGTGGACTTGCCCGCCCCGTTGGCCCCGACCAGCCCGACCACCCCGGGCCGCACCTCGACGGTGAGCTGGTCGAGGGCGGTGACCCGGGGGAACCTCTTGGTGAGGCCGTCCGTCTTGATGACAGCAGTGGACACCTGCTCAACGTAACGGGCCTACGCGCCAAGGGCTATGAGCTGGAATGACGAGCCCGTCTGCTGCTGCGGTATGACGCCGCGGAGGATCTCCCCTAAGGGGCGGAGCACCTCCCCCTCAGGGTCAGGACGTCCTCGTCGCCCGTGCGGAGGCCGGCCACGCGGTATCCGGCGGCGACGACATCGGGGCGGCGGTCTTCGGACTGTTGGAGCTCTCGGATGCCTTGCTGTGCGCCGATGGTCCGGTCCGCGCCCTGGTCGAGCTGGCCCTGGCGCCGGAGCACCGGCGCTCGCACGCTTCCCTCTACGCCGCCTTGAACCGGGGAGACCTCGACGCTGATCGTCTTCGGGCCGCGATCGCGGCCCGAAGCGTGCCCCGCGGCGCCGGACCCACCATGACCCGGCCGCGAACCCCGGCCTCTACGACGTGCCGCTCCTCACCGTCGGCCCTAACTCTTGAGCCTGCTCAGTCAGGCATGACCTGACAGGGCTGGCTCCAAGGTGCCCGCGAGGACGACGACGGACGGCACCGCCGCACATTCGGCTGCTTCACCCGCGAGCAGGTCCCGGAAACCCTGCGGCTCACTCGAAGAAGCCACATTGGGGACGCTTTCCGACTTAGATCCCATAAAACCAAGTGTCGACCAAGCATTAAAGCATCATATTTCGGTCATCCGAACTTGAATCCCGTCTCCAGGGGTGGCAATGACACAGCCCGCATGCAGTCTCTACTCCTTCACTGCTGCTGCCGGACGTCTCGCTTCCACCGACACGCCCAGCCGTCAGGTCCGGCATTTCCCACCAGGACCGGGGTCTCGCCTGATCTCCCATCGCCGTCACCTCGAAGCACCGACACATCGGTAATGAGCCATTCCGTGCCGGACTTTTCCATGGTCCGCGAGGCACTCGGAGGGGACGTTTCCATTGGGCCACGAGCTGATCGCCGACGCTCGCTCAGGGCGTCGAGCAGCTCGATTGATCGGTTTGGCATGGATTCCGATCGTCTGCACTCGATGCGACCCATAGGCATCTTCACCCCGATTCGATCTGCCATCGAACGGTCATCGAATTGCCCTTCGACGTCGGCTTGTTGGCATCGCACGGCGCAAAATCTCGCTGTACTTGATCTCGATGTGGCGCCATTCTCACCGTAAGCAAACATGCATGCTATTCAGTGGGCTTGCCCGCACATGTTTGCCCTTGAGGGCCCCTGCCGATGAGCGGGAGCCAAGGTGAGAACTAGGGAGGGATCATGCGAAGGATGGCAACCGCCGTGGCCACAGCGATGTTGAGCCTCGCGGCAGTCGGTATCGGGAGCGGGACGGCCCAAGCGGATGTCTGGGGCGGCTACGACACCCGAGACGGTGGAGTGGGCCTTCGGAGCTGCGCGTCGCAGAGCTGCAGCCTGAAGGGCCGCGGCTACGCGGACCAGAAGGCAAACATGTTGTGCTGGGGCTTCGGGCAGACCGTCAACGGCGACCCCAAGTGGAACCACCTGGACCACTACCTGGCCGACGGCAGCTACTTCGGTGACGCATACAGCGCCCAGAACTACCTCTGGTGGAACGGCGTAGTTCCCCCCTGTTAGTGGTCGGGGGAGACTTGTCGTGGGGGGGGGCCCCCCCGCCGGGGGGGGCCCCCCGGGGGGGGGGGGGGGGCGGCCGCGCGGGGGGGGGGGTGGGGGGGGGGGGGGGGGGTGGTCGGGCCCCGGCCCGCCCGCAGCGCCG
>NZ_JBIUYQ010000002.1:560385-701627 GCF_044744605.1 Kitasatospora sp. NPDC087271 | reverse complement strand
GTCGGTCACCCTCTCCCCCTTGAACCACCCCCACACCTCGTGGCGGGGGGGGGGCGGGGCGCGGGGGCCGGGGGGGGGGGGGGGGGGGTGGGGGCGCGCCCCCCCCCCCCCCCCCCCCCCCCCACGACGGTGCGAGGCTTGCGTCGACAGGCGACGTCGGACATGAAGGTGGCGTGCTGAATGCGGATGAACAGGGCTCAAGTGGTCATCTCTGTAGTGGCTTTAGCGGTGCTCGCCGCAGGCTGCAGCAAAGACACGAAGGCGGGCGGTGATTCCGACATCGTGGGCGAGCCCGCGGTCCCGCAGATCGGCGCGGACCCGGCAGACGGCTCGCCGGTAACCCATCCGCTGGACGGCTACTCGGTAGGGGCCGAGGAGTCCGCGCTGATCTTCCGGGCCATGGGCCAGGCCACCCGGACCTGCATGACCGCCAAGGGGTTCGACTACGACCCCGGGCCGGCGTCGACACCTCCCCCGCCGACTCCCATCGACACCTCGCTTCTGGGCCTGCTCTCCGTCTCCGCTGCGCAGCAGACCGGGTACCACCGGCCGCCCAGGCCAGCAGGCAACGGCACCTCCGGTACGGGGAATCCGTCCGGGCAGGGCCCCGAATACCAGAAGGCCCTGATGGGAGATCGCGGGACCAAGGCCGGTGCCGCCGATCCCAAGGCAGACCGGGGCTGTATGGGAGAGTTCGAACGGCGGCTCCAGGCGGAGGGCATCAAGAACACCGCCTCTGACTTGGTCGGCACCCTCCGTGCCAAGGCGTACGACCACGCCGCCGTCGACAGCCGAGTCCGCGCCTCGCTCGCGGACTGGCAGAACTGCATGACCAAGCTGGGTTACAACTACGCGAATCCGGTACAGGCGAGTTCGGCGGCCTGGCCGGAGCAGGTGTCACAGGAGGAACGGGACACGGCGGTCGCCGACATGAACTGCAAAGAGCAGGTGAAGCTGCTGGCCACCTGGAATGCCGTGCTGACCGCCTACCAGCAGGTGTACATCGGCAGGAACGAGCAGGCCCTCCAAGCAGACAGGGAAATCTCCCAGCAGCGGATCGCCGCAGCCAAGAAGCTGCTGGGCCAGGCATGACGGCGGTAGCAGGCGGCCGTCGCCGTGGTTGGCTCCTGCTGCTCGTCCTGGCCCTCCTCGCCGTCGTCGGATTCGTTGGCACGCTCGCCGCGAACCGGTCGAGTACCGAGAGCGGTGAGGCATTCACAGGTGAACGACTACGCGTCCAGCAGGACTACAGTGACTACTGGAAGGCGATGCTGGTGGCCAATGAGTCCGGTGACGGCTCGGCACTAGCCGACCACGCGGCGGGTGAGCAACTGGAGATCCTGCGTGCGAACCTGAGCGCCCTGACTAGCGCTGGGCTCGTTGCCAAAGGGTCCGTCGATCACCGGATCCGCAGCATCACGGTGGACAGGAAGTTGGCAACCCTGGTGGACTGCGTCGACGTTGGCAAGTGGATCCAGTACGAGGCGCGGAGCGGAAGAGTTCAGCCCGGCCAATTGACGAACCGTCCGAAACAACTGGCGAGTTACACCTTCGCGCCCAGGGATGGTCGCTGGATGGTGACACGGAGCGAGGTGCTGTCGGAGTGCTGAAGGTAGACCAGGGGTGGCTCCCGTGATGCTGCGGTACCAACTTGGGTTCGTTGTCGGCCGATCGTCTCCACCCCCCTTACGTCTCAACGACATCCGATAGGTCATGCTCTTCCCAAGGACACCATCAAGGAGGAGGCACCGTTGACCATGACGACGATGGGCGCTGACGACGACGTAGCCCAGCCTCTTCCGTCGCCCCCGCCCGCCCGTTCGCGGGCGGCGCGGCGCAGGCGGGTGCTGCTGGGGGTGGCGCTGGCCGCCGCGCTGGTGGCAGTGGGCGGGGTGGGGGCGGCGACGCTGGTGAAGTCCCCGGCGGAGCGGGCCGCGCAGACCGCGCCGCCGCCGAACAGTCTGCTCACCGTGCCGGTTGTCAGCCAGGTGCTGACGCCCTCGATCACGGCCCGCGCGGTGGTGTACCCGCCCGCGCAGTACAACGTCGTCCCTGTCGCCGCCTCGGCGGAGGTCACCCAACTGTTCGTCTCCAAGCTGGCCGTGAAGCAGGGGGACGCCGTCGCGGCCGGGAAGCTGCTCGCCGAGGTGTCCGGGCAGCCGCTGTTCGCCCTGCCCGGGGCGGTGCCCGCGTTCCGTGACCTGAAGCCGGGCAGCACCGGCCCCGACGTGGCCGAACTCCAGGACGCTCTGGCCGGATTGGGACACGGCATCGACGGGGACGACAAGGGGACGTACGGGCCGGGTACGGCCGCCGCGGTGTCGGCCTTCTACCGCGAGCTCGGCTACCCGGTGCCGGCCACCGGCGCCACCACCCAGCAGGCCGTGGACACCGCGCAGAAGGCGGTGGACACGGACAAGCAGACGGTGGACGGCCTCGCGGAGAGGAAGAAAGCGGGCTCCGCCCAGCCGCCGACGGCGACCACTCAGCCGCAGGCCCAGCAGCCGCCCCCGTCCGGCGATCTCGACCAGCAACTCGCCAACGCGAAGAAGCAGTTGGTCACCGACCAGGCCACCCTCGCCAGGGCCAGGGCCGCCAACGGCCCGATGGTCCCGGCCGCCCACGTACTGTTCCTGCCTGCCCTCCCCGCGACCGTCACCGCCGTCAACGGCGCGGTCGGCTCGCCGGTCTCGGGCACCCTGCTCTCGCTCACCAGCGGCGGCCTGGCCGCCACCGGGCAGGTCACCCCGTCCCAGGCGGCGGGCGTGCAACCGGGCATGGCCGTCGAACTGCTCGCCGAGGACACCAACATCACCGTCCCCGGCACCGTCGCCGAGGTCGGCGCCCCAACCAGCACTCCCCCGGCGGGCAAGGTCATCACCCTCGGCGGCGCGGCGGGCGGCGGCAAGGGCGGCCCCGACAGCGGCGGAGCCCCCAACGGCCAGCCCGGCCAGCCCAACGGCCAACCCGGCGGACAGAGCTACGTCCCGGTGACGATCACCCCGAACACCCCGCTGCCCGCCGCGATGAGCGGCAAGAACGTTCGGCTCACCGTCCTGAAGGCCAAGGCGGGCGCCCCCGTCACCGCCGTGCCGATCGCCGCGGTCTCCACCAACGCGGCCGGCCGGACATCCGTCACCACGGTGGACGCGGCCGGGAACCGCACCACCGTCCCGGTGACCACCGGCGTCACCGCGGACGGCCTCGTGGCCGTCACCCCGGCACAGGGCGCGAACCTCAAAGCCGGCGACCAGGTGGTGGTCGGCAAGTGACCGAACCCGCCACCGAGGCCGGCGACAAGCCCGTGATCGCCCTGTACGGCGTCGGCCGCACCCACCTCGGCCGCCCGCCCGTGGTCGCGCTGCGCCCCACCGACCTGACCGTCCGCCGCGGCGAGTACCTGGCCGTCACCGGCCCGTCCGGCTCCGGCAAGTCCACCCTGCTGCACCTGCTCGGCCTGCTCGACACCCCCACCACCGGCCGCTACGAACTGGACGGCATCGACACCGGCGGCCTGCGCGACAAGGACCGCTCGACGCTGCGCGGGCGCCGGATCGGCTTCGTCTTCCAGTCCTTCCACCTGCTGTCGCACCGCACTGCCGAGGAGAACGTCGCCCTCGCCCAGGTCTACAACCGCACCCCGCGCCGCGCCCGCAGCGCCGCCGCTGTGGACGCGCTGCGCCTGGTCGGCCTCGGCCACCGGACGGACGCCCTACCCGGCACCATGTCCGGCGGCGAGCGCCAGCGGGTGGCGATCGCCCGCGCCCTGGTGAACCGGCCGAGCCTGCTGCTCTGCGACGAGCCGACCGGCAACCTGGACTCGGCCAACGCCGGGGCGGTGCTCGTCCAGTTCGACGCACTGCACGAGCAGGGCTACACCCTGGTCGTCATCACCCACGACCCTGCCGTGGCCGCCCGCGCCCAACGCCGGGTGAGCATCCACGACGGCGTGCTCAGCGAGGCGGGAGCACCCGTCCGGTGATCCGCATCCGACGACGCGGCGGAGCCGTGCTCCCCGAGCCACCCTCCCACCTGAGCGTGCGCGACCTGCTCTCCGAGGCCCTGTCCGGCATCCTCCAGCGCCCGGGCCGCTCGGTGCTCACCATGCTCGGCACGGTGCTCGGCATCGGCGCCTTCGTCGCCGTCCTCGGCCTCACCGCAACCGCCACCGGCCAGATCGGCGAGCGGTTCAGCCTCACCAAGGCCACCACTGTCACCGTCACCGACCAGCCGCGCACCGACGGCGTCGCCCCCGGCGCCAACCCGCCGAACGACTTCCCCACCGACGTCGACCACCGGATGGCCGCGATCGACGGCGTCCGGGCCGGCGGCATCTGGTGGCCGGTACCCGGCGCCCCGACGGTCTCCCGCCGCCCGGACGGCCCCGACGAGGGCACGGGCCTGTCCGTCCTCGCCGCCACCCCGGGCGCGGTGGCCGCGATGGAGCCGACCCTGACCGCCGGGGTCACCCTGGACGAGTTCGTCCAGCGGACGGCCCAGCCAGTGGTGCTGCTCAGCGAGGCGGCCGCCAAACGGCTCGGGGTGAGTCGGCTGGATGCCCAGCCGGCCGTCTTCATCGACCGCGTCCCGTACACCGTCGTCGGCGTCTACGCGGACGTCCAGCGCCAGCCGGGCGCCCTGCTCAGCCTGATCATCCCGGCCAGCACGGCGCTGGAGCACTTCGGCAACCCCGCCCCGCAGCCGGACCGCGGCGCCCAGGGGCTGGTCGCCACCAGGGTCGGCGCGGCGCCCGTGGTGGCGGCCCAACTCCCGCTCGCGCTACGGCCGGACGCCCCGCACGCGTTCACCGTGGTCCCGCCGCCGGACCCGCACAGCCTCCAGGACACGGTGACCTCCGACCTCACCGGACTCTTCCTGGCACTGGCCGGGATCTGCCTGCTGGTCGGCGCCGTCGGGATCGCCAACACCACGCTGGTCGCCGTCCTGGAACGGACCGCGGAGATCGGTCTGCGCCGCTCGCTGGGCGCCCGCACCGGTCACATCGCCGCCCAGTTCCTCACCGAGTCGACGGCCCTCGGGACCCTCGGCGGGCTGATCGGCACCGGCCTCGGCGTGGTGACGGTGGTCTCCGTCGCCGCCGCCCGCGACTGGACCGCCGTCCTGCAGCCCGCCACCACCCTGCCCGCCCCGCTCATCGGCACCGTCGTCGGCCTCCTGGCCGGCCTCTACCCGGCCCTCCGCGCCGCCCGCACCGACCCGCTGAAGGCCCTCAGGAGCACATAGGCGGGACGGCGGTAATTGTCCCGCGCATGTAGGAAGGACTTGACTCCGTCGACTGGACCCGGCCGGGGCACAGCTACGGGGCGGCTGAGGACACGGTGCTTGCCGGTGTGGGGATTGCCTGCGTTGGCCCGGTCCGCGAGCGTGTCCTTCAGCCGCCGCGACGTGTCGTCGGACGACCGGCAGGCGTGGGCCACCTCGATGCGGAGGATGAACGGTCGTCGGGGTCCGATAGGTTCCGCCGGTTCGTCTCCCCGTGGAGGAGGATCTGGTGCTCGTCAGAGATGGTGAGCAGTTCTTCGAGGTTCCTGGGCTGCCGCATCAGCCGGTCGGGGTGGTAGACGATGATGTGGCGGAACTCCCGCTCGCCCAAGCCGGCGAGGAGTTCCTGGAGCCACGGTGGCAAAATGGCGCCCCCACGCCACCCTGGTGACCGTATCGCCCGACCGGCTGTGAAACAGGGATCCGCCCGATCTTCCCGACGGACGTAGGGTCGCCGGTATGCGCTTGAGTACCGTGATCCTCCCCATCCACCGGTGGAGCGAGGGGCAGAAGATCTGGCGGCGGGCCGAGGAGCTCGGGTTCCATGCCGCGTACACGTATGACCACCTGTCGTGGCGCTCGTTCCGCGACGAGCCGTGGTTCGGATCGATCCCGACACTGACCGCGGCGGCCACCGCGACCGAGCGCCTGCGGCTCGGGACGCTCGTGACATCGCCGAACTTCCGCCACCCCGTGACACTGGCGAAGGAGCTGATCACGCTGGACGACGTGTCCGGCGGGCGGCTGACACTGGGGATCGGGGCCGGCGGGACGGGCTTCGACGCGACGGCGATGGGGCAGGAGGCGTGGTCGCCGAAGGAGCGGGCGGACCGGTTCGGCGAGTTCCTGCCGCTGCTGGACGAGCTGCTGCGCGAGGACGCCACCACCCGCGAGGGCACCTACTACTCGGCGGTCGAGGCCCGGAACATCCCCGGCTGCGTGCAGACCCCGCGGGTGCCGTTCTACGTGGCTGCCGCCGGCCCGCGCGGGCTGCGGCTGGCGGCCGAGTACGGGCAGGGCTGGGTGACGTACGGCGACCCGAAGGGCCCCGCGGACGTGCCGGTCGAGCAGGCGCCCGGCGTGATCGCCGCGCAGATCGCGAAGCTGACGGCCGCCTGCGAGGCACAGGGCCGGGACGCCGGCGAGCTGGAGAAGGTGCTGCTCCAGGGCTCGACCGCCGAGAAGCCTCTGCAGTCGCTGGACGCCTTCGTGGACTGGGCCGGCACCTACCGCGACCTGGGCATCACCGAGTTGGTGATCCACTGGCCCGTCCCGGACTCGATCTTCGAGAACGACCTCGCCGTCTTCGAGAGGATCGCCACCGAGGGCCTCGCCCAGCTGGCCTGATCAAGGATTCGCTCCCCGTGGTTCGCGCCGCCGACCCACGCGAAGCAACCAGTCCGCCGGCGGCCGACGGGCCGTTGGCGGACTAGCGGCGGCACTCAGCCGTCTCGGCCCTGGGTGACCACGAACTCCGTTCCGTCGGGCGTCGCGCCGACGCCCGGCTCGGCCCACTCGGTCGTCCTTCTTGTTGCCGGGATCGCGGCACCCAGACGCGTGCCGTCGACCCTGCGTGTTCACTCCGGCAGGTGAGGTTTCGAGGGACCCTCGGCGACGGCGCCCTCACGACCGCTACCGTGGCGCCATGGGTGCAGCGGGCAGGGCGGGCCGAGCTTTTGGCCGTGCTGGATGAGGGCCACCGTCGATGCCCACGGCGGGAGCCGAGCAACTCGCACATCACTACTTCGGAACCGGCTTGTGGGGAGAGCAGGACATGGCGATCGCCGTTCGAGGCGCGGATCACGGCGAGCGCTCGCTCACCGACCTGATCGAGCGCTGTGCCGAGTTGAAGGGGGAGCTGGTCGCCTTCGCGCAGAGTGCGCGCTTCGACCGGTGGTTGACTCCCCTCCTGCTGGAGGCGGCCGGGCCCGAACGGCTGCTGGACGAGGGTGAGGCGGTCCGGATCACCGACCACTTCATCCTGCGCTTCCGCCTGCCGGACGGTTCGACGGTGGTGGACCGGTTCGTCGGTGGGCGGCGGGACCTGGACGGGATCGACCGGGAGATGCTGCTCGGCTGGCGGGACCCGGTCGAGGGGATCTTCGAGGTCCGCCGCAAGGACGGGGATGCCCTCGTCCTGCTGAACCTGATCGACGACCTGGAGTACCGCACGTACTCGAACGCCGGACGGGCCGCTTTCCGGGGAGTGACTAAGGGAGGGTTCCTCCACACCTGCCTGGTGCCGGTCTTCTCGGCCGACGGGACGTGGCTGGTCTCCGGGGCGATGTCGTTCTACCCCAGGTCCAGCGCCACCGAGATCGCCCGGGCCGCACTCCAACTGGCCACCAGCCACCCCGAACTGGTCTTCCGCAACCCCGAGAAGATCGAGCAGGGATGGGAGTCGATGCGGGCGGACCGGGACGCGTTCGTCGAGTTCTTCGGCGGCGACGAACTGGTCCTTCCGCCCGCCGAAACCGAGGAACGGCTCAACGCCTACTACCGGCACCGGCAGGAGGACACCGCCGCCGGGCGTCCCGACCGCGCCCGGGGCAGGCGGCTCCCGGGCCTCGACTTTCCGGCTTTCGAGCTGCCGCCGGACCTCGCGGACGCGGACACCATCGGAGTCATCTACGACGAGGTCGACGGGCTCAACTTCTACGCGGACTACGGGCTGTTGCGGGACCTCTTCGCCGACCCCTCCCTCACGGGTCGCAAACCGCACCAGGACCTGCTGCGCACGTACCTGCGCGAGCGGTCGATCACGCCACTGCCGATCCGGCGACTGGCCGCCGCCCACCCGGAGACCGCCGACTCGGTGTTCCGGAAGCTGCTGCGGAAACCCGGGTTCGCCTGGAGCGAGCACGGCGAGGAGCTGTTGCGCCGACGCAAGCCCTGGTACTACGCGCAGGAGCCCCGGCCCGGCGTCTCCGTCGTCGGCGAGCGCCTCGGCGAACTGGCGGCCGGCGGGCGGCGGCAGCGGTTCACCAGCGCACGGCGCGTGCCGGGCCAACCCCATCGCCCGTAGCCGAGAACGCCGAGAACGCCGTGGCCGCCGTGGCCGCCACCGTCAGAAAGCCGCCGCCCGGTCAGAGCTGGCGCACGACGGGGAGGGTGGCCGTGCCGCGCTCGCGGGCGTCGCGGCGGGCGAGGCCGGGGGAGTTGCCGGTGCCGAGGATCCGACCGTCGGCGATCGCGATCCAGGTGCCCGGTGCCAGCCCGGTGGGCGGGGTGAGGGACAGCGCCGACGTCACGGC
The DNA here is from genome assembly GCF_044744605.1 of Kitasatospora sp. NPDC087271. Taxonomy (NCBI): domain Bacteria; kingdom Bacillati; phylum Actinomycetota; class Actinomycetes; order Kitasatosporales; family Streptomycetaceae; genus Kitasatospora; species Kitasatospora sp. NPDC087271. The sequence goes on along the minus strand of NZ_JBIUYQ010000002.1, from coordinate 693,090 downwards.
GTGGTCCGGCTGGAGGCGGTCGGGGCGTGGGGCCGGCGACGCGGTGCCGGCGCGCCAGCGGGCCGTCGTCCGCTCGCCGCCCAGCCGGCGCGACCACACCACGTGCTGCACCACGATCAGGGGGCCGAGCACGGTCAGCAGGGGGAAGCCCGCCGTCAGCGCGCCCAGGGCGAACAGCGCGCTGACCGCGCTGGTCACGACCACTCCGACGACCGCCGCCAGCAACGCGGCCGTCCGCCCGAACGCCTTGGCGGCGACCAGCGGGAACAGCACGAGGAGCAGCAGGTCCCCGAGGCCCACGGCGACCGGCGGGCTGCCGCCCGTCAGGACGAGCATCGGGGCGAACGGCCTTCCCTGGACCTGGGTGACGAAGTTCGCGGTGACCTGCGTCAGGGTGGTCGCGACCAGGTCGTAGCAGGACAGGACGGCGGCCAGCCCGGCCGCGTGCGCCGACCGCATTCCGCTCTGCGTCCACAGGTTGGCCACGCCCACCACCGCGACGGCGAGCATCACGTCGGTGCAGGCGCGCACCGCGACGGGGTGGCCGCTGCACGCCGCCGTGGCTCCGGCGGCCACGAGCGCGAGGCCCCAGGCCCAGCGGCCGGAGCAGACCGGCGCCAGGGTGAACTGCACCGCCAGGCAGAGCACCAGGCCGAACAGCGCCGAGACGACCACGCCCGGCAGCTCGAGGTAGAGCAGCGGGGCCAGCACGACGCCGACGCACAGGACGGCGATGTCGCCGGAGGTGTAGACGCCCACCGGAGGCCTGGGCATCCGCACGCGGACCAGGTACCCCCCGGCCACGGCCATCAGCAGGGCCACGCAGCAGCTCAGGGCGATGAGGGGGATCGCGTTCATGCGCCGCTCCCGGCCCGGACGCCGACCGGACGGGCCGACTCGAAGGTGTGTTCCCGCAGGTCCGCGCGGACCGGACTGGACGGCGGCAGTTTCGACCGGTCGTCGTGGAGCACGATGCCGGCCAGCGGCAGCCCCGCCGCCGACGCCCGCTCCTCCAGCCTGCGGTGCAGTGTCGCCGCGGGCAGCGCCCGGACCAGGAGGTGCAGCAGCGCACCGCCGTCCGGCTCCTCGGTCAGCGTGTACCTGGCCGGCAGCGGCACGTCCGGCTCCCCCTCGACCAGGTCGAGGACGTCCCTGGTCGGCACGGAGGCGCTGAGCGGCCCCGACCAGCGGCCCAGGACGGCGGACGTGGCCGGCAGGTGCGCCCACTCGCACCCCGTCCCGCCGACGGGCAGCCGGACCAGGTCGCCGGTGGCGTACCGCAGCAGCAGGGTGCACTCCCGGTAGGGCACGAAGGGGGTGTGCACCAGCATCCCGACCTCCCCCGGCGCGGTCGGCTCCCAGGTCTGCGGGTCGAGCACCTCCAGGTGCCCGAACTCGGTGGTGTGGTGCAGATGCCCCTGGGAGCACGGCGTGCCGCCCGAGGGGAGCGTCTCCGTCATCAGGTAGGACGTGGACACCGGTGCCCCGAACGCCGCTTCGGCCCGCTCCCGCAGGGGGGCCGACAGCACCTCGCCGCCCACCCCGATGCTCTCCAGCCCGAAGTCCGCGGACCGCCACCCGGCCTGTTCGGCCTCCTGCACGAGCGCGGAGAGGTACGACGCGGAGGCGGTGAGGTGGGTGATCTGCGGGGCCTTGCCGGGCAGGCCGAGCGGTGCGGCGAGGCGTTCCAGGGCGAGCGCGGGGTCGATCGTCCCGAACTGGACGAACGAGGCGCCGACCCGGGTGGTGGACTCCTCGGCGACGACCAGCGGCAGGGTGGCCCTGGAGCAGCCCGCGTAGGCCACGGTGTGCCGGGGGCGCAGCCCGAGGGTCAGGGCCGCCGAGATGGTGCTGAGGGCGATCGTGGTCTCCAACTCGGCCCGGGAGTACCAGACCGCGGTCGGGGTGCCGCTGGTGCCGGTGGTCAGCGCCATCAGGGCGGGCGTGGCGGCGGCGGAGACGAACGCGGCGGGCAGGCCGCGGAGGGCCGCCTTCGGGGTGACGGGCACCCGCGACCAGGTCTCCGTGTCGAGCGTCTCGGGGTCGATCCCGAGGTCGTCGAAGGTCCGCCGGTAGTAGGCCGTGTGGCGGACGGCGGCGCGCGCGGTGGCCCGCAGGCTCCGCCGGGTGACCGTGCGCCGCACCTCCGGGTCGACCTGACCGGCCTGCCCCGGCAGCAGCGCCGAGTCCGCGCCCGGTTCGCCGAACTCGGCGAGCGTGCGGACCATGTCGTCGGCGATCCGCCCGAGGTCCTGGGGCCGGATCCTGCGGTTGAGCAGGATCGATGCGCCGTACCGGAGTTGACTCACCGCAGTGCCGAACACGAGACCTCCTGGAACCTGGGCCGGGGATGCTCACCCCGGCCCAGGCCGGGACGACTCGGTCAGGCCATGTGGGCGAACATGGCGGCGGTGAGGGTGCTCAGGGCGTACTTGAAGTAGTGCTTGACCATGTCAAGACCTCCTGGTGGGGCCGGCCGGCGCGGCCGAGCACGCCCCGATGACGTGCTCCGGTGCCGGCGGGTGGGGAGTGCAGTTTAGGGAATCGAACAAGCCTCGACCAGGGGTGAGGCGGCATCAAATTCCTTGCCCCGAAAGGGCGGTGCCGCAGCTACGGGTGCGGGCGGGTGCGCTGGGCCGGGAGGCGGGGCTCGGGGGCGCGGCGGGCGATCTCGGCGAGGGTGTGGAAGAGGACGTCGCCGAGCAGGACCGGCTCGCGGGAGGCGTCCGGGGAAGCGCCCGAGGAGACGTCCCGGGAGACGTCCCGGGAGGCGTCCGGGGAGGCGGCGGGCGGGATGGTCGGGGGAGGCTCGTCTCGGAGCTGGCGAGTGGGCATGGCTCTTCCTGCCGACGGGGTGGCCGTGCACACTCCTGCCCGTCGCGCCCCGGGGACACCCCGGCCGGCGGGCGAATAGGCCGGAAACGGAGCCCCGGGGGCCGAAAGGGGGCCGAAAAGGGGGCCGAAAGCCACAGGTCCGGCGGGTCGGCGGCGCCGTCCTGCGGGTCCGCGACGAGGTCCGTCCTCGCCGGTGACCGGTGCGGCACCGATGGGCGAAGATGGACCGGTGACCGAAGCCCGTACCGCCCCCCGCCTCATCGCCACCGACCTGGACGGCACCCTGCTGTGCGCCGGCGGCACCGTCAGCGAACGCACCGCCGCGGCCCTGGCGGCCGCGGAGGCGGCCGGGGTGCAGGTGGTGTTCGTCACCGGGCGTCCGCCGCGCTGGATGCAGCAGGTGAGCGCGCACATCGGCGGCCACGGGGTGGCGATCTGCTCGAACGGCGGCGCGGTGGTGGACGTGCGGCGCGGCGAGCTGCTGGAGTCGTTCCCGCTGCCGGTGGAGACCACCCTGGCGGTGGTCGAGGTGCTGCGCGCCAAGCTGCCCGGCACCGCGTTCGCCTTCGAGTACCCGGACGGGTGGGCCCGCGAGCCCGAGTACGCGGTGCCGATGTGGGGCGACGACCTGGAGCACGCGGTCGGCCCGGCGGAGAAGCTGCTGGGCGCCGGCGGGCCGGTCCGGGGCCTGTTCAAGCTGCTGGCCAAGCACCCCGACCTCGCCCCGGACGCGTTCCTCACCCAGGCCCGGGAGGCGGCCGGGCACCTGGCCGAGATCACCCGCTCGGCGCCGATCCCGCTGCTGGAGATCAGCGCGCCCGGCGTCACCAAGGCCAGCACGCTGGCCCGTTGGTGCGCCGGGCACGGGATCGACCGGAGCGAGGTGGTGGCCTTCGGCGACATGCCGAACGACCTGGAGATGCTGGACTGGGCCGGCACCGCGTACGCCGTCGCCAACGCGCACCCGCAGGTGCTGGCGGCGGTGCCGCTGCACACCGTGAGCAACGAGCAGGACGGCGTCGCGGCGGTGCTGGAGGAGCTGCTGCGGCTCCCCTGAAGGCGTGCCGCCCGGGCCCTGGACAGGGCCTAGCCGAAGCGGCCGTTCACGTAGTCGGAGGTCCGCTGGTCGCGCGGGTTGCCGAAGACCTGAGCGGTCGGCCCGGCCTCCACGATCCGGCCCGGGGTGTCGTGGGTGGCCAGGAAGAAGGCGCAGGTCTGCGAGACGCGCTGGGCCTGCTGCATGTTGTGGGTGACGATCACGATGGTGAGCCGCCCGCGCAGTTCGGCGATGGTCTCCTCGACCCTCCGGGTGGAGGTCGGGTCGAGCGCGGAGCACGGCTCGTCCATCAGCAGGATGTCCGGCGAGACCGCCAACGACCGTGCGATGCACAGGCGTTGCTGCTGCCCGCCGGAGAGCGCACCGCCCGGGGTGTGCAGCCGGGTGGAGACCTCGTCCCAGAGCCCGGCGCGGCGCAGGCTGGTCTCCACCAGGTCCCGGCGCTCCTCCTTGGAGACCTTGATCCCGGCCAGCTTCAGGCCGCTGGCGACGTTGTCCTGGATGGACATCGCCGGGAACGGGTTGGGCCGCTGGAACACCATGCCGATCCGGCGCCGCACCTCGGCGGGGCGCCGGCCGGGACGGTAGACGTCGTCGCCCTCCAGCAGCACCTCGCCGGCGAGCGCGGCGCCGCGCACCATCTCGTGCATCCGGTTGAGGATCCGCAGGTAGGTGGACTTGCCGCAGCCGGACGGGCCGATCAGCGCGGTGACCTCGCCGGCCGGCATCGCCAGCGAGACCCGCTCCAGCACCTTGCGGGCGCCGAACCACGCGGAGACCTCCCTGGTCTCCAGCCCGGCCAGCGGCTCGCCGCCGGGGTGCGGGGCCGGCGGCAGCGGCGGGAGGGTGAGGGTGTCGGCGGCCGGGTCGGTCGCCGGGGCGTCCGCCGTGCCCAGGCCGGTGGTCGGGGTGTCGGTCATCGGTGCATCCGTCATCGGTACGGCCTTCCGGGCGCGCTTCAGTAGAGGTTGGGCAGCAGGGCCGCGGCGTTCTCGTAGACCGCCCAGAGCAGCGCGCCGAGCACCGGCGCGAGGCTCAGGTAGGCCGCCGAGGCCCGCCAGTACCGGGCCAGCACGAGCGCGCCGAGCACCGCGCCCAGCAGCCCGAGCGACCACAGCTGCAGCGTGGCCAGCGCGCCCTTGTCGGCGGCCAGCGCCTTGTCGTACGGGACGGTCCTGGGCCGGCCGCCGGGGTTCTGCTCGGGGTCGCCGTCCAGCCGGGCGCCGACCATCACGGTCGAGCCGGGGATCCAGTCCGAGTCCCCGGTGACCAGGACGAGCCGGTTGCGGGCCGGGTCGGTGATCGGGTGGTCGCCGTCGCCGTACACGTTGACGGTGTAGGTGAACTTGCCCTGCCCGGTGGTGGCCTCGATCTTGTCGCCCACCCGGAGCCCGGACAGTTCGGCGAAGGGCGCGCCGAAGGTGGCGCCGCGGCCGAACAGCACCGCGACGCCGCCCTGGCCGGGCAGGGCGGTGTCCCGGCGGTGGCCGGGCCCGCGCATGAGGTCCCGGCCGGTGGTGCCCTCGACCACGACGGCCTGGTGCAGGCCGATCGCCGGGATGTCCAGCAGGGCCACCGGGGCGCCGTCGGCGGCGGCCCCGGTGGGGGCGACGGCCCGGGCGAGCTGGTCCCGGAAGGTCTTGTACGCGGTGGACTGGAAGTGCCGTTCCTGGACGTGCGAGAGCGTGAACAGGTAGCCGACGAAGCCCAGCACCAGCGCGGCCAGCAGGCTGGCCACCCGGGCGCCCTGGAGGAGGCGGCGCCGCGCGGGGGCGGCGCCGGGCCCGGCCGCGGGGGTCGCGACGGGCGGGACCGCGGGCGTGGCCGGCCGCGCGGGGGCGGCCGGCTTCTCCAGCACCGGGGCGGTCACGAGGCGCCGTCCGAGGACTTGCGCCGGCGCAGCAGCCGCCGGCCGAGCAGCGGCGGGACGAGCACCACGGCGAGCAGTTCGAGGGCGGTGAGCGTGCTCAGCGTCCAGTCCTCGGGCTTGCCGGCCACCTCGACCACGTTCGCCGCGACCTCGGTGCTGCCACCGCGGCCGCGGGCGACCACCTGGCCGGTCTGCGGGTCGACCACGTCCTCGGTGCCCGGGTCGCCCGGTGCGGCGCCGGCCGCGTTCGGGTCCGTGCCGGCCGCGCCGTCGGCCGCCGCGGCGCCGTCCCCGGTGCCGCCGGTGCCCGCGGCGCCACCGCCCGTGCCGCCGGCGCCGCCGGCCGCACCACCGCTCGTTCCGCTCCCGGTCCGGCCCGTACCGCCGCCGCTGCCGCCGCCCGTGCCACCCGTACCGCCGCCGCCACCGGTACCGCCGGCCGCGCCGCCGGCACTGCCGCCGCTGCTGGAACCGCCGGCGCCCGAACCGGTCTTGACCGCCTGGCCGCCCTGTACGGTGCAGTCCAGCGGAGCGCCCTGCTTGTCGCAGGGGCTGGGCTGCGGCGCGTTCTTGAGGACGGTCAGCTCACCGGTGGAGTTGAAGGTCGGGTTGGCGCAGTTGGACAGGGTGTCCGGGTCGACCGGGCTGGCGTTGCCGGGGATGCTCCTGGTCTGCAGCAGGCCGCCCTTGACCAGGCCGCGCGGGATCGGCGAGTAGCCGAGGCCGTCCGCCTCGCCCTGGCCCTCGCACAGCACGTAGGCGAGGAAGCGGCTGAGGGCACTGCCCTTGTCGTTGTTGAAGCGGGGCGGCGGGGGCAGCGCGGCCCCGGAGCGCGGCACGATCACGTAGCTGTAGCTGGAGATCGGGTAGGAGCGCGGGTCGTCCATGGTGTAGACGCCGTCGAGGTTCTGCTGCAGGTAGTTCGGGTCGGACACCGGGGTGTTGTCGTCGACGCCGCGGATCTTCGCCGCGGTGAGCGCCACGGCGACGTTGGAGGCGGTCGGCAGCGAGTAGTAGCCGGCCTGGTTGAGCACCTTCACGACCGGCCAGTTGCTGCGCTTGGCGAAGGCGTACTCGTCGTAGCCGATGGTGCCGAGGCCGGAGGAGGCCTTGATGTAGCCGGCGACGACGTCCGAGCCGTTCTGGGCGACCATCCGACCGGACGGCGGGAAGAACTCGGTGTAGTCGCCGCAGGAGACGCCGTTGACGGAGGAGCAGTACGCGTCCCACTGGTCCTTGTGGGTGTGCTCCATCCAGCGGGTGAACTGCGCGGTGGCGCCGGAGCCGTCCGAGCGGACCACCGGGGTGATCGGCAGGTTGGGCAGCGTCTTGCCGTAGTCGGCGGTGATCTTCGGGTCGTTCCAGTTGGTGATCTTGTTGGTGAAGATGTCGACGACGGTCTGCGGCGAGAGCCGCAGGTCGCGGACCTGCTTGCCACCGACCACCAGGTTGTACATGAAGGTGGTGCCGCCGGCGGTGATCGGCACGTACGAGAAGCCGTAGGTCGGCTGCTCCGCGCTGCCCTGGCCGTTGCGGCGGCCCGCGTCGTTCACGCCGGCGTCGGGCGTGGTGCGGAACGGCACGTCGGAGGCGGTGAAGTCGTTCTGCCCGAGGGTCCAGGAGTTGCGGCCGGCCGCCGAGCCGACCGGGTTGAAGCTGATCTGGATGCCCTGCGACCCGACGTCCTGGCGCCACTGGTCGATGGCCGGACCGGCCCAGCTGGACCCGTCCGCGCTCAGCGCGACGCTCGCCGCGAAGGCCCGGGAGCCCGGCCCCAGCATCGGCGCGGCCGCGAGCAGCAACAGGGACATCAGCAGGGCGAGCGCGCGGGCCACGGGGCGGCCGGCAGCCTCCCACGACATGGGGACTCCTCTGGGACGGAGGGTGGTTGGGTGGGTCATCAGCTGTTCCCGGGGAGTGGGACGGCGGTGGCCGGCGCATGGGCGGACGCGGTCCGCGCCAGCGCCGGACGGACGGTGTCGGACGGCCGGGCGGCTCGTGCGGCGGCCTCGGCGCGCCGCGCCTCCAGGTCGATCCGGCGCTTCTGCCGCCTGGTCAGCTCGCCCGGCTTGCGACCGCCGAGCACGCGCGCGGTGACGAAGAGGATCAGCACCAGGACCATCAGGGTCAGTCCGGCCGCGAAGGCGCGGGCGACCATCTCGGGGTAGGGCTGCTTGACGTAGTTCCAGATGTACAGCGGCAGCGACACCTGGTGCTCGTGGAGCGGGTCGGCGTTGAACTGCGAGGTGAAGCCCGAGGTCAGCAGGACCGGCGAGGTCTCGCCGACGCCGCGCGCCATGCCGAGCACCACCGCCGTCACCAGACCGGGCCGGGCGGTGGGAAGGACCACGTTCCACACCGTGCGCCACTGGCTGCCGCCGAGCGCGTACGAGGCCTCCCGCAGGGTGCCGGGCACCAGCCGGATGACCACCTCGGCGGCCCGGGTGACGATCGGCATCATCATCACGGTCAGCGCCAGCGAGGCCGCGAAGCCGCTCTTCTCGAAGCCGAAGGTGATGATGAAGACGCCGAGGATGAACAGGCCGGCCACGATGGAGGGCAGCGCGGTCATCGCCTCGACCAGCGTCCGCACCGGGCGCGCCAGCCGGCCGCCGACCTCGGACATGAAGATCGCCGCCGCGATGCCCAGTGGCACCGCGAACAGCGTTGCCAGGCCCAGCTGTTCGAGCGAGCCGACGATCGCGTTGAGCGCGCCGCCGGAGGTGATCGGGGAGAGCGCGGCGGTCCGCTCCATCGACTCGGTGAAGAAGTTGAGGTGCTGGGCCGCCTCGAAGCCGCGGCTGGCCACGTAGCCGATCTGGTCGACGATCAGCGCGACCACCAGCAGCCCGGAGCTCCAGGAGGCCACCGACACCAGCCGGTCGCGCACCATCAGCCTGCCCCACTGGAGCCGGCCGAGCGCGAAGTAGCCCGCCAGGAACAGGAGGTACCAGCAGACCAGGAAGCCGAACGCGCCGCTGAACGGCAGCACCCGCTCGTACAGCGCCCAGTTCAGCGCCAGCGAGCCGACCAGTGAGCCGGCCACGGTGAACACGTCCTCGCGGGTCACCCCGCCGAGCCGCACCTTGGTCTGGGAGCGCGGTGGCGCGGCCTCGGCGGGTGCCTCGGCGGAGCCGGAGGGCGTCGGACCTCCGGGCCCGGACGCGGCGACCGGTGGCAGGTCGAGCGTGGTCATCGGGTCGTCCCTTCGACGCGGTGGGTCATGTCGGTACGCCGCCTCAGTCCGCGGTGGAGGCCCCGGAGCGGGACCGGTTGATCACGAAGCCGGCCGCCACGTTGACCAGCAGGGTCAGCGCGAACAGCACCAGGCCGGCTGCCATCAGCGCGGAGAGCGAGAGCGCGTCCGACTCGCCGAAGCGCAGCGCGATGAGCGCCGAGATCGAGTTGGCGCCGTTCTCCAGGATGTGCGTGATGGTCTTGAAGCTCGGCGAGACGATCAGCGCGACCGCGATCGTCTCCCCCATCGCCCGGCCGAAGCCCAGCATGATCGCGCCGATCACCCCGCCCTTGCCGAACGGCAGGACCACCGCGCGCACCATCCCCCAACGGGTCGAGCCCAGCGCGTACGCGCCCTCCCGCTCGCCCTGCGGGGCCTGGGAGAACACCTCCCGGCTGAGCGAGGTCACGATCGGGATGATCATCAACGCGACGACCACGCCCGCGATGAAGGTGGAGGAGGTGTAGGAGGTGCCGATGTCGCCGGTGCGCACCTTGAGGAAGGGGATCGTGTCGCCGAGGTGGTTGGTCAGCCAGCGGACGAAGCCGATGATGCGCGGCTGGAGGAAGAACAGCCCCCACAGGCCGTAGATGATGCTGGGGATCGCCGCCATCAGGTCGATCAGCGAGATCAGCGCCGCCCGCAACCGGACCGGCGCGTACTCGGAGATGAAGATCGCGGTGAAGAGGGCGACCGGGACGGCGATCACCAGGGCGATGACGGCGATCAGCAGGCCGTTCGGCAGGACGGCCGCGATGCCGAAGTTGTGCGCGGCGGTCTGCCACTTCTGCTCGGTCAGGAAGGACCAGCCGACCGCGCGCAGCGCGTCCGTGCCCCGCAGGATCAGGAAGAACGCGATCATCCCCATGATCGCGAAGACTGAGAGCCCGGCGACCCGCAGCACCCCGCGGAACACCCGGTCGCCCGGGGTCGCGGGGGCGGTGATGGTGCGCGGGACGTCCCGGTCGGGCCCGTGGCCGGGTTGGCCTGGCACCCCGGCGTACGGTGCCGCGGGCTCGGCGGCGGATGTCATGGTCTGCTCTCCGTGCTCGGGTGCGGGGGACGGATCCGGTGCGTACCCATTCGGCCAGCCACAGGTGGCCGGATCGGGTCGTGCGTGTGTACGAGGGCCCAACGCGGCAACTCGGTGGCGGAGTTGGGAACTCCGAATGGCCGGACCGGACCGGCGAATGACATGTCCGTGCTGGGGCTTCTCACCCAAGTCCTTTGATGTGAAAGGTATTTGCCTTCGATCACGCGCGGCCGAAGCATTGGCCGATTCCACCCCAGACGCAACGCGCGTTGACTCCAAGCGACTTCAGCCATGCGAAAACGACTCGGCGGGGCCGAAACGGCGGCCCCGCCGAGTCGTGCTTCGGTGATTCTGTTGTGTCCCCGCGTCAGACCGTCACGGGCGGCGGCGCAACCGCGACCAGCCCTTCCGCACCTCCGCCAGCGCCCGCGCCCCGGCGGGCGTCCCGCCCAGGAAGAGGACCGCCGGACCGCCGACCAGCAGCACCAGGCCGCCGATCAGCGCGACGGGCAGCAGCAGCCGCGCGGCGCCGGAACGGTCGGGCGCCGGAGTACCGGCCGCGACGGGCGCGGCGGACAGCGGCTTGCCGGGCGTGCTGGGCGTCGCGCCGGGCTTGGCACCGGCACCGGCACCCGCCACCGCTCCGCCCGCCGCAGTTCCACCGGCCGCCGTTCCCGCTCCACCGGACGCGGAGCCCGCACCGGTGCCGGACAGGCCACCGGTGGAGGACCCGCCGGACCCGCCGGACGCCTGGTCCCCGGTCTCGCCAGACGCCGCGGCCCCGCTCCCGCCGGACGCTCCGCCCTCGCCGACCTGGGTGACCGGGGCGACGCCCTGCCCACCCCCCGTACCGGAGGCCGGCGTCGAACCGTCGCCGCCGGTCGCGGGCGGGTTCGGCGGCGCGGCCTGGTTGCCGGGCAGCTTGGCGTCCTGCGCCTCCAGGTGGCCGATCGCGTCCCCGGCCTGGGTCCGCTGGGCGGCGGTCAGGGCGAGGAAGCCGGGGGCGAGGTGGCCGGGCTCGTACCCGTAGACCTGGCCGGTGGTGGTCACCGCGCGCATGAACTTGGTCATCGCGGCCACCTTGCCGGCCGCGACGTCCTTGGTCGGGAGCATCGCGTACTGCACGGCGGTCAGCGGGTAGGCCTTCTGGTCACGCGCGAGGGCCGAGTCGGACGCGCCGTACGGCAGGGACTGCACGCCGGTGGCCTGGTCGACGGTCATGTCGGCGACGGCCGCCTGGAAGCCCGGGCCGTCCGGTGAGACGAAACCGCCGGCCGGGTTGAGCAGTTGGGCCTCGGGCAGCGAGTAGGCCTTCGCCTCACCGGTGTCCATGATCGCGAACAGCGTCCGCTTCCCGATCTTGAGCGGCGGGCACAGGTCGTGCGAGCCGTCCGACTTCGTGTCCCCGTTGACGCAGTTGGGCTGGTTCCACAGCACCTTGCGCACCACGTCGTTCAGCCCGGTCGAGATCGGGTTCCACTCGAACTGCTTCCAGTTGCGCTTGGCGTCCTCCTTCGCGTCCGGGATCCCCGAGGAGTCCTGCCGGACGAGGGAGTCGGTCGGGTAGCCGGAGAAGGCCGGGCGCAGGTAGAAGCTGTCCACGTGCATGCCCCACGGGTCGGACTCGCCGTCCAGGAAGCGCACCGCGTCGGGGTCGGAGGCGATCCACGACGTCAGCTGGTACGTCATGTCCGCCGTCCCGCCGAACACCGTCGGGGTGGTGTTGTTCGAGAGGCACCCCGTGGGCCAGGAGACCGTGCCGTCCGAGGGCAGCGGGTTCAGCTTCTGGAACTCCGGGTCGTCGAAGATGCAGATCGGGTTGCCCTTCACCGACGGGATCGCGGCGCCGGGCGAGGCGTAGGACTGCGTGAGCAGCTTGGCCAGCAACCGCGCGTTGAGCTTCATGCTCCTGATCTGCCGACCGGTGTTCGGGTCGTCCACGACGAACACCACGGAGATCCCCGAGGTCGCGATCGGCGCGTACACGTACGGGCGCGGTGGCGGCGCCTGGGTGTCCGGCCGGGACGCCAGCGCCATGTCGCCGCCGCCCGACAGGAAGTCCGTGCGGGCCTGGGCGTCGCCGTTCGCGAAGCCGTACGTGAGCGACATCGGCTCGGTGCCCTGGCACAGCCCGGCCTGCCACTGCGCCATCGCCCGCTTGGCCGGTTCGAGTCCGGCCACCCTGAAGGCCGCGTGCTGGTCCGGACAGGCCGCCGCCGTGGGGGCGAACTCCAACGGCACCACCGTGCGGCGCTCCCAGGAGCACTGCTCGGACGTCTTCATGTTCGTGTAGCGGTTGATGGTGCCGTTGAGCTTCAGGTCGGACGCCATGCCGAAGTCCAGGTCCAGGCTGTGGTTGTCGCAGCCGAGGACGCCCTTGCGGGTCTTGTCCGCCCAGGCGATCGAGTCGCCACCGTAGTTGGGCTCGACGACCAGCGAACACGGGTGCTTGTCGTCACAGCCCAGGGTGGGGCTCTGGTCGGCCGTGTAGAGCTCGATGTCCGCGAAGCCCGAACCGTCCGGGCCCGTGACCGAGACGACCATGTTCGACGGGTAGTCGGGGAAGGTCGTCCCCGGTGCGGGCGTCTTCTGCTGGAAGCCCGCCGCCGCGTCGGCGTTGTACAGGGTGCTGTCGTAGCAGTCGGTGACCTTGGGGTCGGTGCCCCGGCACTGGTACACCCGCACCTGGTAGAAGGGCTGCTCGCTGCGCGGTGCCGGCCCGTTCAGCCAGGGATCGCCGTTGGCGTCCGAGGTCGGGGTGAACCCCTTCCAGCCGACGTGGACCACCTGGTTGACCAGGTTCTTGGTCTGCACGACGCTCACACTGCCCTCGGGGCCGTACACGCCCTCGTTCGGCTGCCACACCTTGGGCCCCGGCACCGTGACGGCGGAGTCCTCCGCCACGGCCTGCGGCAGCGCCCCCAGGCCGATCGGCAGCACGCCGACAGCGACCACCGACGACCACACCATCGCGAGAGCGGGCAGTCGGCGGCGCCAACGGCCCAAGGGTCTCCGGTCGGGCGGTCGGACTCTCATGGCGGGCACCTCCGTGCGATTGCGCGCCGCCGGGAGACGCGGCGCAGGGGATCGGGCATCGAGCGGCCGACGATTCCGGTACCCGTCCATTCGGCCAGCCGCAGATGGCCGGATCCGGTCGCCCGCGTGTACGAGACCACAACGCGGCACCTCGCTAGCGGAGTTGACGCCTTCACGGAAAAACAGGCCCGCGCCTGTCGGCACGGGCCTGGACCAACCTGCGGGCGGTGCTCAGCCGTTGAAGGTCAGCGCGAAGGAACCGATCGCCTGACCGTTCGTGAAGAAGGAGGTGTTCAGCTTGCTGTCGAGGAACTGCGCACCCGCGGCGTCCACGGTGAGGGCGGAGGCGGTCAGCGACTGCGTGGTACCGCTCTGCTCGGTCCGCTGGAGGCCGGCCGGCTTGAACAGCAGGACCGGGTCGGTGGCGCCGTCCGGCACACCGGTGAGGCGCCAGTCGTCGGCGCTGAACGCGAGCTGCTTGAAGAGCACGCTCTTGCCGGTGAAGACGTCGACGAACAGCAGGCTGCCGCCGAGCGTCGCGTTGCCGTAGTAGCCGCGCAGGTTCACGCTGCCGCCGGTCACCGGGAGGCTCGTCGCCAGGCCCGCGGTGGTGTTGTAGGAGACGCTGGCGTTCGGCAGCGGAACGATGAACACACCGTTTCTCGCCGCGGCCTGGAGGAAGGTGTTGTTCTCGGTCACCACGGCGCTGCCGGTGGGGACGGGAGCGGTGTCGGCCGCGGCCACGCCGCCGAAGGCGGTGACGGCGAGGACGACCGCGACGCCGCCGGCGAGGAACCGACCGGTGGTACGGGACATGCTGGGCTCCTTGGGAGAGGAAGGTTTCGCGCTGAGGGTGGAGAACCGGTCCGAGGACCGGCCGACGGGTCCGACCGGAGCCGGCCCGTTCCCTTCGAGACGTCCCGCCGGTGGGCCGGCGACCACGGGCGCGAAGCCCGTGGCCGCCGGATGGTGCGGGGTGGATCAGGTGCGGGATGGATCAGGTGCGGGGTGAGTCAGGTGAGGGTGGATCAGGTGAGGGTGGCGACACCGCAGGCCGGGGTGGCCAGGAAGCCGTAGCTCGCCAGGTCGGCGGCGGCGACCGGGTCGTTGCAGATCCAGCCGTTGGAGCCGAAGATCGCCTGGAGCGCCTGGCCGTGCGCGTCGGTCGCCGTCCACTCGGTGTCGCGGATCACGTTGTAGACCACGCGGCCGAAGGAGGAGTTGGCGAACTTGGTGTTGATCACGTTGTTGGTGACCGGGGTCAGGGTGGCGCCGTTGACCACGATGTTGCGCAGGGTCAGGCTGCCGGGGGCGTCGGTCGCCGTGCCGTGGCCGCCGACGGTCTGGCCGAGGTAGTGGGCGACGGAGTAGGGGAAGACGACGTTCGGGTCGGTCAGGTTGGCGTCGGTGCCCTCGTTCTCCTCCGGGCCGGTGGTGACGCAGGCGCCGGGGGTGGTCACGCCGATCGCACCCAGGAAGAAGGAGCGCGTGCCGGAGTCGGCCTGCGGCAGGAACGGCTTGATGGTGGCGTTCGGCAGGCTCGCGCTGATCTGGTTCCAGTTGGTGGTGGTGCAGTTGTAGATCGCGGTCAGCTGCGCGGAGGTCAGCTGCGCCGGGGCGTTGCCGTTGCTCGGGGCGGACCAGGTGACGGCGTCCTTGGCGAGCGCGACGAAGTCCAGGCCGTGGGCGTCGGTGGCCGCCGGGCCGCGCGAGGAGCGGGCGAAGTCCACGGTCGCGCTGGTGTTGGCGACCAGGGCCTTGATGCCGGCGCCGGAGCCGTTCGGGCGGGCGATCGAGGTGGCGCCGGTCTTGGTGGTGATCGGCGAGGTGCCGGTCGCGTCCCAGCTGTACAGGCGCGGCGCGGTGGAACCGGCGCCCAGGGAGGCGTTGTAGTCGGCCGAGAACTGGTTCAGCAGGACCTGGATGGTGTCCGAGCCGACACCCACGATGTCCTGGGCGGCCGGGGTGACACCGGCGGCCGGGTCGGCGATGGCCGAGCCCGAGGCGACGGTGGCGAGGGAGGTCGCCAGGGCGGCAACGGTGAGCAGCTTGGCAGCGGTCTTACGCATGTTTCTCTTCCTCCGGTGGGAGAGACGTCCATCGCGTGAACCCGTGCTCTGGTTGGGAGCCCGGGGCCGGTGGCCGCGTCCGCTGCGGCCGCTCCGGCAGTGCAGATCCTGTCCGGCCCGGAGGTTCCGCCGGAAGGGAGGTCGAGGGCGGGTCGGGATTGTCGACTCATCGGTTCGACGAGGTTTAGCGACTGGTCAGCACGGGCGCGGCGGAGGGGAAAGGGGGTGGTCGGAGGCCGGTGACGTTCTTCTCCAGGTGGCGACTCGGGGTGTTGCCGGAAACCTGCGCTTCACCGGAACTGCACGTGGGCCCCGGCCGCCTCACAGCGGCCAGCGGCCGTCCCGACCGCCCCGCCGCAACTCCTGCCCCACCCACTGGAGTCCGGACAGGAAGCCCTCGGCGCCGGCCTGGCACTGGTCGCGCCGCAGGTAGCCGCGGGCGCTGCGTGCCACCGGCGCGGGCTCGACCGCCGCCCGCCGGGTGCTGCGCGCCGGCAGGTAGGCGGACCACACCCACTGCCGGCCCTCGGACTGGGCCACCGAACATCGAAGGGCCGCCCGCTCGATCAGCAACACCCGGACCGCCTCGGCGAGTTCCTCCTCGCTGCGGTAGGTGCGCACGCCCACGCCGAGCGGCCGCCCGTTGGCGGCGCGCAGCGCCCAGCCCAGGCAGCGTTCGGGTGCGGGGACGATCAGCAGACGGGGGCCGCGCCCCTCAGCGGCCATCGGGGCGTCTCAACGAGACGGTGTTCCGGGGAAGTTCACGGCCCGGAAGATCACGAACCGGCCGCTCCCTGGCAGGCCGCTCACGAACGGCTTGGTCGCGAACGGCTTGGTCGCGAACGGGCCGGTCACGCGCGGGCAGCTCCCGCACGGGCAGGTCCCGCGCGGGCTGTTTGGCCAGCAGCACGACGAAGCGCCGGAAGGCGTTCTGGCAGGTCGCGTACCGCTCGTACGCGCGGCTGGAGCGCACCTCGGGCAGGCTGCGCGACCCGGGGACAACCCAGATCCAGCCGATGCCGTCCCGGACGTGGGTGATCCGCGCGGTGAGTTCGGCGGCCCCGACGCGTAATCCGTCGAAGCCGCGCTCGGCCTCGCCGGGCGTCTCGAACATGGCGGCGGTGATGGCCACCACCCGGCCGTTCGGCGCCTTCAGCTGCCAGCGGTACCGCCCGTCCGGGGCGCGCTCCGTCCTGAACCCGCCTCGACTTGCCCCTGCTGCGGTGTTCCCGCGGCCAGACGCGTCCACTGCTCCCCCCGTCCGGTTACCCCTCCGAGACCGGTGCAAAGCTATGTGTGCACACGGACCCACGGAAAGCCCAGAACGTTCACAACTTGCGGTGTTGGTCGGGAAGTTCTCCCTCGTTTAACTTTCACCGGCCAACCGCCGAGGAGGATCGGGCCGGGCTCAGAGCCGGGCCGTCCAGCGGACCATGGTGCCCTTCCCGTACGGTCCGGTCTCGTGCCAGGCGGCGCCGCCGAGCGCCTCGGCCCGCCGGGTCAGGTTGAGCAGGCCGCTGCGGCGCCCGCCCGCCGGGATGCCGACGCCGTCGTCGGTCACCGTCAGCAGCACGCCCGGGCGCCCGCCCCGGTCCAGCGACTCCGGGTCGCCGCTCACCGGCCGGCCGGTGTCGTCCAGGTGGGCGGTCGCGTCGATCTCGACGCCGACCCGGGAGGCCCGCGCGTGCCGGGCCGTGTTGGAGAGCATCTCCCTGAGCGCGGCGAGCAGTTGACGGCCGTTCTTCTCCTCGACCAGGCTCTCCACCGGCCCGACGAAGCTCACCGAGGGTTTGAAGCCGAGCGCCGCCGCGGCCTGGCTGGCCTCCCGCAGCACCCGGGTGCGCAGGGTGTCCGGCGCGTCGCCGTGGTTGTCGTGCTGGAGGGCGTAGATGGTGGTGCGGACCTCCTGGATGGTGGCGTCCAGCTCGTCCACCGCCTTGCCGATGCCGACCTTCACCTCGGGCACCACGGACCGCCGGGCCGCGCTCTCCAGCATCATCCCGGTGGCGAACAGCCGCTGGATCACCAGGTCGTGCAGGTCGCGGGCGATCCGGTCGCGGTCCTGGAAGACGGCCAGGCGCTGCTGGTCGCGCTGGCCCTCGGCGAGCCGCAGGGCCAGCGCGGCCTGCGAGGCGAAGGTCTCGGCGAGCTGCTTCTCGGTGTCGGTGAACGGCAGGGCGCCGCGCGGGCGCCAGACGCAGAGTCCGCCGAGCACCCGCCCGGCGGCGACCATCGGGACGGCCATCGACGGGCCGAAGGCGCGGGCGAGCCGGATCTCCACGGTCGGGTCGCTGGACATGTCGTCCAGGTGGATGCTCTCCCCGGCGAGCAGCCGGGCCGCGAAGCTCTCCCTGGGCAGCAGCTCGCCCCGGACGAACTCGGCGGCCTCGCCGGAGGCGTGGGCGACCCGCATCTGCCCGTCGCCGTCCTCCGTCGGTTCGGTCGGGAGCAGGATCATGCCGAGCGCGGCGTCCGCCAGCTCCCGGACCTGCTCGGCCGCGACGGTGAGCGCGGTCTCGGCCTGGTCGGTGGAGAGCAGCGCCGTGGTGACGGCGGAGGCGCCGGCGATCCAGCGTTCCCGGCGCCGCCCCTCCTCGTACAGCCGGGAGTTCTCGATGGCGACGCCGGCCGCCGCGGCGAGCGCGTGCACCACCTGTTCGTCCTCGGGGGTGAAGGCGCCGCCGCCCTTCTTCTCGGTGAGGTAGAGGTTGCCGAAGACCTCGTCGCGGACCCGGATCGGCTCGCCGAGGAAGGTCTTCATCTCCGGGTGGTGCGGCGGGAATCCGGAGGAGCGCGGGTCGGCGCCGAGGTCGGCGAGCCGCAGCGGCTCGGGGCGGTCGATCAGCGCGCCGAGGATGCCGCGGCCGGCGGGCAGGTCGCCGATCTCGGCGGCGGTCTCGTCGTCGACGCCGACGTGGATGAAGTCGGCCAGGCCGGTGCGGCCGGGGGCGATCACGCCGAGGGCCGCGTACCGGGCGTCGACGAGTTCGGCGGCGCCGGTGGCGATCCGGTGCAGGGTGGCGTGCAGGTCGAGCCCGGCGCCGATGGAGACCACCGCCTCCAGCAGCCGCTGCATCCGGTCGGTGACCGCGGCGGCCGACTGCAGGCGCTCCGCGACCTCGGTGACCAGGGTGTCCAGCCCGAGCGAGGCGATCTCCGGCACCCGATGGGGTGTCGGCTCGGGCGCGGCGGCGGAGGGCTCTGGCGTGGGGTCCATGCAGAAAGCCTAGTTTGTACGCTTTTCATCCGAAGGACGGCGCGACTCGGGAACCGCGCCCTGCCCGGGCCCGACGAGCGGCCCCGACCAGGCTGAACGGGCGGCCCCGACCAGGCTGAACGGGCGGCCCCGACCGGGTCTAACGGGTGGCCCCGACCGGTTCCAGCAGCCCGTCCGCCTCCCGCTCCCGCCGCCACATGGTGTGCAGCCGCCCGTCCCGGTCCGCGATCAGCTCCGACCAGCGGCCGCGCTCGGCGACCCGGCCGCCGTCCAGCACCAACACCTCGTCGACGGTGGTGTCGTCCAGTCCGGCCAGCCGGTGGGTGATCAGCACGGTGGTGCGGCCCTCGGTGGCGGCCAGCAGGTCGGTGGTGAGCGCGTCGGCGGTGGGCAGGTCGAGGTGTTCGGCGGGCTCGTCCAGGACGAGCACCGGGAAGTCGGCGAGCAGGGCCCGGGCCAGTGCGAGCCGCTGCCGCTGGCCGCCGGAGAGCCGGGCGCCGTGCTCGCCGACCATGGTGTCCAGGCCGTCGGGCAGGGTCAGCGTCCAGTCCAGCAGCCGGGCGGCGGCGAGCGCGGCACGCAGGTCGTCCTCGGTGGCGCCCGGCCGGGCCAGCCGCAGGTTCTCCCGCAGCGAGCTGTCGAAGACGTGGGCGTCCTGGGCGCACAGTCCGATCACCCGGCGGACGTCCTCGCCCGCGAGCGCGCGGCTGTCCACAGCCTGTGGACGGCCGTCGGCGAAGGTGACGCCGCCCGCGCTCGGCTCCAGGAACCGCAGCAGCGCCTGGGCCAGGGTGGTCTTGCCGGAGCCGGACGGGCCGACCACGGCGATCCGGCGGCCGGCCGCGAGGTCGAGGTCGACGCCGGTGAGCGCGTCCACGGCCTGCCCGGGGTGCCGGACGGTCAGTCCGCGCACGGCGACCGGCAGCGGCTGTTCGGGCAGCGCGGCGGGCGCGGCCGGCTCCGGGACGGCGGCCTCGGCCTCCAGCACCTCGTCCAGCCGGGCCCGCGCGGCCCGGCTGCGCTGGCGCGCCTGGACGGCCAGCGGCATCCCGGTGACGGCCTCGAACGCGGCCAGCGGGGTGAGCACGACCACGGCCAGGCAGACCGGCGCCAGCGCGCCGCCGTGCACCCCCTGGACGCCGACGGCCGCCGCGGCGGTCACGGTCAGCCCGGTGAGCAGCGCGATCAGCCCGGTGCCGAGCGCGGTGGTGGCCGCCGAGCGGGCGGCCAGCCGGGTGAGCGCGGCGTCGGCGCCGTGGACGGCCGCGAGCCGGCCGGGCAGCGCGCCGGCCACGGTGAGTTCGGCGGTGCCGGTGAAGGCGTCGACGACGGTGGTGGCGAGCCGCCCGCGCTCCGGGGCCTGCCGCCGTTCGGCGCCGGCCGACCAGCGGGCGGCCAGGGCGGGCACCACCGCGCCCGCGAGCAGCAGCCCGACCCCGAGCACGGCCCCGGCGGCGGGCAGGAAGGCGCCCATCGCCGCCGCCGCGGCCAGCGAGACCACGCCCGCCACGGCGGCCGGCAGCCGCCAGCGCAGGTGGTGGTCCTGGATCGCGTCGACGTCGGAGACCAGCCGGGAGAGCAGGTCGCCGCGCCGGAAGGCGGGCAGCCCGGCCGGGGCGAGCGCGGTGAGCCGCCGGTAGACGGCGGCCCGCAGGGTGCCGAGGGTGCGCAGCACGGCGTCGTGCGAGACCAGCCGCTCGGCGTAGCGGAAGACGCTGCGGCCGATGCCGAAGGCCCGTACCGAGGTGACGGCCATCATCAGGTAGAGCACCGGCGGCATCTCGGAGGCCCGGGAGATCAGGTAGCCGGAGGTGGCCATCAGCGCGACGGCGCAGCCGAGGGCGAGCGCGCCGAGCAGGACGGACAGCGCCAGTCTCGGGGTGGCGGCGGCGGCTTCGGGCTCGTCCTGTGCCGCGGCGGGGGCGGGCGTCGGCCGCCCGCTGTGCGCGGGCCGCTCGACCGCAGCGGAGGACGCAGCGGAGGCCGCAGCCGCGGCCGGGCCGGCGGCCGGGGCGGGTGCCCCCGTCAGCCGGACCCGGTGGTCGGCGACGGCCAGCAGCGCCGGCCGGTGGGCGACGATCAGCACGGTGCGCGCCGGGTCCTCGGCGAGCGTCCGGACGGCGTCCACGACGGCGGCCTCGGAGGCGCCGTCCAGGTTGGCGGTCGGCTCGTCGAGGAGGACCAGCGGCCGGTCGTCGGCGAGCAGGACGCGGGCGAGCGCGAGCCGCTGGCGCTGCCCGGCGGAGAGCCCGGCGCCGTCCTCGCCGAGCGGGGCGTCCAGCCTGGTCACGAAGTCGAGCGCGTGCGCGGCCCGAAGCGCCGTCCACAGCTGCTCGTCGGTGGCCTCCGGGCGGTAGAGCCGCAGGTTGTCGGCGACCGTCCCGGCGAACAGGTGCGGGTGCTGCGGCACCCAGGCGATCTGCCGCCGCCAGCTCGCCGGTTCCAGTGCGGCCAGGTCGTGGGTCCGCCCGTCGGCGGCGGTGATCCGGACGGTGCCGGCGTCCGGGGCGACGAGGCCGAGCAGGACGGCGAGCAGGGTGGACTTGCCGGCCCCGCTCGGGCCGGTGAGGGCGGTGGTGGTGCCCGGGCGCAGGGTCAGCGCGGCGCCGTCCAGCGCGGGCTCGGCCCGCCCGGGGTGGCGTACGACCAGGTCGGAGACGGCGACGACGGCCCCGGTGAGGGCGGGTGCGGGCACCGTGCCGGCGGCGGGCAGCGGGGTCTCCAGCACCTGGAAGATCTCGTCGGCGGCGGTCAGGCCCTCCACGCTGGAGTGGTAGAGCGCGCCGACCTGGCGGATCGGGAAGTACACCTCGGGGGCGAGGATCAGGATCAGCAGCCCGGTCTCCAGGTCGAGCGTGCCGTCCACCAGCCGGAAGCCGACGGTGACCGCGACCAGCGCGACCGACAGGGTGGAGAGCAGTTCCAGCGCGAAGGAGGAGATGAAGGCGATCCGCAGGGTGCGCAGGGTGGCGCGGCGGTAGTCGGCGGTGATCCGGGCGATGGTGGCGGCCTGGGCGCGGGCCCGGTTGAACACCTTGAGGGTGGGCAGTCCGGCCACCACGTCGAGGAAGTGGTGCGAGAGCCGGGCCAGGGTGCCCCACTGCCGGTCCATCCGGCTCTGGGTGGCCATCCCGATCAGCACCATGAACAGCGGGATCAGCGGGAGCGTCCCGGCGATGATCGCGGCCGAGGCGAAGTCGGCGCCGACGATCCGCAGCAGCACGATCACCGGGACGACGACGGCGAGCGCCAGCTGCGGCAGGTAGCGGGCGAAGTAGTCGTCCAGCGCGTCGACGCCGCGGGTGGCGAGGGTGGTGAGTTCGCCGGTGCGCCGGCCCGCCAGGTAGGCCGGGCCGAGCGCGGTGGCGTGGTCGAGCAGCCGGCGCCGCAGGGTGGACTTCACCCGGGCGACGGACCGGTGCGCGGTGAGTTCGGTGAGCCAGCCGACCAGCCCGCGCCCGACGGCCGTCAGGGCGAGCAGCAGCAGCGGCGTGGTCAGCTCGCCGAGGGTCGCCTGGCGCTGGAAGGCGCGGACGACGATCTCGGCGATCAGACTCGCCTGGGCGACCACCAGGGCCGCTCCCGCCCCGCCGAGGAGCACGGATCCGGCGAGGAAGGCACGGGTGGTGCGGGCGTACCCGAGGAGTCGGGGGTCGACCGGCTTCACGGCGTCAGGCCTGGTCGAGCGCGGCGGCCGGGTCGTGCCCGGGGATGTGCTGGACGCCGATGCGCTTGCGGAACACCCAGTACGTCCAGCCCTGGTAGAGCAGCACGAGCGGCGTGAACACCGCGGCCACGATGGTCATCAGCTTCAGCGTGTACGGCGAGGAGGCCGCGTTGGCGACGGTCAGGCTCCAGCCGTCGTTGAGGGTGGAGGGCATGACGTCCGGGAAGAGCGCCAGGAAGAGCATCGCGACGGCGGCCACGATGGTCGCCCCGGAGAGGATGAACGCCCAGCCCTCGCGCCCGAGCTGGTTGGCCGCCAGCGCTCCGACCAGGGCCAGCACCGCGATGACCAGGGCGGCCAGGCTGCGGCCGTTGCCGTTGTCGGCCTGCGTCCAGAGCAGGAAGGCCAGCGCCAGCACCGCCGCCACCACGCCCACCCGCAGGGCGGTGGCCCGCGCCCGGTCGCGGATCTCGCCGACCGTCTTGAGCGCCGCGAACACCGCGCCGTGGAAGGTGAACAGGCTGAGCGTCACCAGTCCGCCGAGGATGGCGTACGGGTTGAGCAGGTCCCAGAAGGTGCCGACGTAGTTCTTCTGCGCGTCGATGTCGACGCCGCGCACGATGTTGGCGAAGGCCACGCCCCACAGGAAGGCCGGGAGCAGCGAGGTCCAGAAGATGGCCTCCTCCCAGTTGCGCTGCCAGCGCGCGTCGTCGCGCTTGGCCCGGTACTCGAAGGCCACGCCGCGCACGATGAGGCAGACCAGGATGATCAGCAGCGGGATGTAGAAGCCGCTGAACAGGGTCGCGTACCAGTCCGGGAAGGCCGCGAAGGTGGCGCCGCCGGCGGTCAGCAGCCAGACCTCGTTGCCGTCCCAGACCGGGCCGATGGTGTTGATCAGGACGCGCCGTTCGGCGGTGTTGCGGGCGAGCGGCTTGGTGAGGATGCCGATCCCGAAGTCGAAGCCCTCCAGGAAGAAGTAGCCGATCCACAGGACCGCGATCAGTACGAACCAGACGTCGTGGAGTTGCATGTCAGATCCCCTGTGGTCCTCAGTAGGCGAAGGCGAGAGGCTTGTCGGCGTCGTCGTCCGAGGACGGTCCGCGCAGGGTCGGGTCCTTGGCGGGGGGCTGCTCGGTCACCACCGGGCCGGCCTTGGCGTACTTCACCAGCAGCCGCACCTCGACGACGGCGAGGATCGCGTACAGCAGGGTGAAGGTGGTGAGGGCGCCGATCTGGGTGCCGACGCTCACGTTGGGGGAGACCGCGTTCGCCGTGGTCATCAGGCCGAAGACGGCCCACGGCTGGCGGCCCATCTCGGTGAAGATCCAGCCGAAGCTGTTGGCGATCAGCGGGAAGCCCATGGTCAGGATGCCGATCCGCCAGCTCCACTTGGTGAGGAACGGACCCATCTCCCGTCCGGGGGTGAGCATCAGCCGGGGCACCTCGGTCTCGCCGGTGCGGAACTCGGGGCGCAGGAACTTCTTGCGCCGGGTGGTCCAGAGCCCGATCAGGCCGGCCACGAAGGAGGTCATCCCGAAACCGATCATGAGGCGGAAACCCCAGTAGGTGACGAAGATGCTCGGGATGTAGTCCTTGGGGTCGCCGCCGTACTTGGCGGCCTCGGCGGCCGCGGTGTCGTTGATTCCGGGGACGGAGGAGTTGAAGTCGCTGTGGGCGAGGAAGGAGAGTATCCCGGGGATCTCCAGCTCGACCGAGTTGTGCCCCTTGCTGACGTCGCCGACCGCGAAGATCGAGAACGGCGCGGGCGACTGGGTGTCCCACAGGGCCTCGGCGGCGGCCATCTTCATCGGCTGCTGCTCGAACATGACCTTGGCGAGCGAGTCGCCGCTGAGCGCGGTGCCGGCGCCGAAGACCACGGCGAGGACCAGGCCGAGCCGCAGCGAAGTGCGCATCACGGCGGTCTTCTTGGGGTCGGCGCTCTCCGGCTTGCGCTTGGCCTTCCAGAGGTGGAAGGAGGCGATGCCGACCATGAAGGCCGCGCCGGTGAGGAAGGCGGCGGTCAGGGTGTGCGCCACCACGGTGAGGGTGGTGTTCTGGAACAGCACCTTGGCGATGTCGGTGAGCTGGGCCTTGCCGGTGGCCGGGTCGATCGAGTAACCGACCGGGTGCTGCATCCAGGAGTTGGCCGCCAGGATGAAGTAGGCGGAGAGCACGGTGCCCAGGGCGACCATCCACATGCAGGCGCAGTGGATCTTCTTCGGCAGCTTGTCCCAGCCGAAGATCCACAGGCCGATGAAGGTGGACTCGAAGAAGAAGGCGATCAGCGCCTCCATCGCGAGCGGGGCGCCGAAGACGTCGCCGACGAAGCGGGAGTAGTCGGACCAGTTCATGCCGAACTGGAATTCCTGGACGATGCCGGTGACCACGCCCATCGCGATGTTGATCAGGAAGAGCTTCCCCCAGAACTTGGTGGCGTGGAAGTACTTCTCCTTGTTCGTCCTCACCCAGGCGGTCTCCAGCCCGGCCACGATGGCGGCGAGGCTGATGGTGAGCGGGACGAAGAGGAAGTGGTAAACGGTGGTGATGCCGAATTGCCATCGCGCGATGGTCTCGTGAGCGATTGCCAGCTCCACGTCGCCCTCTCTCCAACCGACCGGCCCTGTTGAAGGGCATGTTTCGGACAAACTTCATCTATAGCTGTAGACCGCTGCCCAACCACGCAAGCTTGTCCGCTTGTGAACGTGAACACGTTCACAAGGAGCAGTATCCATCATCCTTACGAAGGAATCGCAGGCGGGGTGGGATTGACACCTTCGGAACGGTGTGTAGCCGTACGTAGCGGGGCGTGGCCGCGTGTGGCCGTGTGTGGCCGTGCGGCGGCGGTGCAGTGGTGAACGCAGTGGCGGTGGGGACAGTCTGCGGAGCCGCCGACGGCCCTGACAACGAACGGCCGGGCAGCCGGCGGAGCGATCTTGGCCGATCCGTCGCTTGACACGACGGCGCCCACGCCGTCGCGGACGGCGTGGGCGCTGACCGGGCCAGGGGGCCCTGGCCCTTTCCGCGTTCTTCCGCTACGCCCTTCGGCTACGTCCGGCCATTACGCCCGGCCATTACGCCCGGCCGAGGAGCTGGGTGCCGGGGGTGGAGTCGGCGCGGGCGGTGAAGAACTCGGTGAAACCGTGCAGGAACTCCTCCACGGTGATCCGGCCGTCCCCGTCCACGTCCAACTGGCGGAACCCGTGCGAGAGTTCGGCCGGATGGACGCGCGGTCCACCGAACACCGCCCGGTACTCGTCCGCCTCCAGGAAGCCGCTGCCGTCGGTGTCGGCGGCGGTGAACACGGCCCGCAGCGCGGGCAGCAGCCCCTGCTCCAGATAGGCCGGATCCCGGTCGCAGCCCGCGACGGTGGCCGCCACGAACTCCTCCCGGCTCACCTTGCCGTCGCCGTTCGCGTCCATCGCCTCGCGCAGCTGCTCCCACCAGCCGTCGAAGGCCTGGTACACCCGCGCCTCGGCGGCCTCGTCCAACTCCAGCTGCCAGCACACGTTGTGCGCCATCGCCCGCAGGTCGTGGACGGTGAGGAAGCCGTCGCCGGTCTGGTCCAGCACCTCGCGGAAGAACCGGTCCACCCGGGACCCGCGCGCGTCCCGGCGCGGCGGACGCCACCGGGACGGGGCACCCCCCTGCCCCGGGGAGCGGTAGCGCAGCCGGTCCGGCAGCCGCGGGACGACCGCGCCGGCGCCCCGGTGCAGCAGCCAGGACAGCAGCGCGGCCCGCCGCGTCCGCACCAGCCCGAACCGCTCCCGCACCGCCGGCGGCAGATCCGCCACCGTCAGCGCCGTGATCGCCCGCGCCACCACCGCCCGCAGCACCCGCCACCCGGCGTCGCCGAGGAACCACAGCCGGCGCGGCCGCGGCGCCCCGCGCAGCATGTCCTCCAGCAGGTAGCGGGCCGCCTCGGTGAACTCCAGCCGCTCGCGCGCCGCCCGGGCGAAGTACGCGGGCAACTCGGCCGCACTGCCGGGAAGTTCGCCCTCAGGCAGCCCGAAGGCCGCCACCGACCCGGTGAACTCCTGGTACGCCGCCTCCAGTTGACCGGCATCGTACGGGTCCCCGCCCAGCCGCCGCATCGCGACCACGCACTCGAACAGCGTCAGCAGCACCCACGCCCGGGTCGACGCGTCCTCGGCGTCGTACGCCCGCCCGTCCGGCGCCGTCCCGCGGATCCGCTTGTGCGCCCGGTCCAGCCGCGCGACCTCCCGCCGCAGCGCCTCCCCGTCCTGGTAGAACAGCCGCCGCCCGCTCCCCAGCGTGTGCTCCACCCGCCGCCACGGATGCGCCTGGTACGTCGAGTGCTCGGCCATCCCGGCCCCCACCACCGGATCCGCCGCCTGCAGCACCAGCAGCCGCCACGCGACCAGCGCGATCCGCCACTCGGACAGGTCCCGCCGGAACGACACCCCGGGATCAACCACGGGATCAACCACGGCGCTCACCGGTGACCTCCGGCCCGATCACGAACCCCTTGGCGGGGCCCTCGGGGATCACGGCCTCCTCGCCGTACGGGATCCGGGTCGAGGACGCGTACGCACGGCGTTCGGGGTCGGGGCGGGAAAGTACGGTCACGGTACCGCCGTGATCGTAGTCATCGATGACCACGTACACCGGAATGTCCGCGGAAGCGTAGGCGCGCGGCTTGAATTCCTGGTCACGGCGTTCGTAGCAGTCGGGCCACACGACCTCGGCGACAAGGGGGATCCCGGACGCCAGAAGCCCCACACCCTCCGGGTGTTCGATCGCCTTCGTGTCGTCCGGTGCCACGGCGAAGTCAGGTTTCATCGCCTTCAAACCGGCGATCACATACCGGCCCTGCGTCGCCGTGTACCCCGTCCCGCGCAGGTGCTTCGTCAGCGCCTTCCTGAGGCCACCTCCCACCGCCGCATGGCGGAGGTCACCGATGACCGAGATGGTGATGCTGTCATCTCCGATCTCTGCGCGCGCGATCTTCGGGACGGCCATGGCCTTCCAGGCCTTCCATAACCTCTGATCAGGGTCCATAGCGATCTCCCGGTGCGTGAGTGAGCACGTGGACCGTCGCACACGACCGGGGGGCCGGTCGGGTGAACGGCCGAGGTTCACCCGATCGGGGCGTTTCGGGCCCGGAAACGCGAGACCGCAGGGCGGGCCGGGAGGGGGCCTGCCCTGCGGTTCGGGGGTGCTGTGGGGTTCGCGCCCTCCTCCCGAGCGGGCGCGAACCGGGTGGATCAGGAGGAGGAGCGGGCCGGCTTGCGGCGGGAGACGTAGAGGGCCGCGGCACCCAGGCTGAGGGCCAGGCCGGAACCCAGCGCCAGGTACGGGGTGGCCGGGTTGGAACCGGTCTCGGCGAGCTCGGTGGTCGAACCGGTGGTCGCCTTGGCCGGGGCGGCGGTCGTCGACCTGGCCTGGCTGCTCGCGGTGGTCGCCTTGGTGCCGGCACCGGTGCCGTTGTTGGTGGTGGTCGCGGTGGTGTCCGAGACCGGGGTGACGGCGGCGGGCTGCTGGGCCGGCTGCTCCGCCGGGGCCGGGGCGGGCTGCTCGACCGGCTTCTCGCTCGGCTTGTCGGCGGGCTTGTCGGCGGGCTTCTCAGCGGCGGCCTTGGCCTCGGCGAGGGCCTTGTCCGCGGTGGCCTTGGCGGCGGCCGCGGTCTTGGTGGCCTCCTGCAGCACGCCGAGCTTGCGCATCGCCGCGACCTTGGCGTCGTCCAGCGCCGTGCCGGCGGCGGTCACGGCGGCCTTGGCCTTGGTGTCCGCGTCGGTGGCGGCGTTGGCGGCGTCGAACGCCGCCAGCATCCGTACCCTGGCCGCTTCCAGTTCCTCCGGCTTCGCGGAGCGGTACGCGGCCGAGGCCTCCACGGCTTCGTTGTAGGTCTTCTCGTGGGCCGCGGCGGCCGTCTTGGCGGCGGCCTGGGCCTCCTGGAGCTTGCCGAGGTAGGGCTGCGGGTTGTTCATGAAGGCCGTGGTCTCGGCCTGCCCGGCGGCCTCGGCGGCGACGGCGGCCTGGTGGGCCTTGGCCGCGGCGGCGGCGGCCTTCTCCAGCTCCGCGATCGAGCCGGTGTCGTTCCGGGTCTGCGCCGTCGAAGCCGACTCCGCGAAGGCGGGTGCCGCGGAGAGCATGGCTGCGGGCGAGATCACGGCGGCGACGAGGGCGGCCGAGACCAGCGTACGGCGGAGTTTCACAATGACCCCTTTCGGGTCGGAAAGAAAGCAAAAGCCGTGTGCCGGGCTGTTCTTGACGACCCGACGGCGTTGATCATAGGCACACGGATTCTTTACGCTCTATGCCGCATTCCGGCAATGAAAACGGCCCGCCATTGCTTGGTCAGCAAGGGAATTGACGTGTCGACAATGCCGTCAGGAAGTCCGGTCACCGTTGGTGGGCAGTTCGACCCGGAACGTGGCGCCGGCGCCGGGGGCGGTGTCCAGGGTGAGGGTGCCGCCGTGCGCGTGGGTGAGCGCGGTGGCGATGGCGAGGCCGAGTCCGGCGCCGCCTCCGCCGTGCCGGCTGCGGGAGGCGTCGACCCGGTAGAAGCGGTCGAAGACCCGCTGGGCCTGGCCGTCGGTGAGCCCCGGCCCGGCGTCGGCGACCTCCAGCAGGCAGACACCGCCCGCGCCGCCGACCCCGATCCGCACGGGGGTGCCGGGCGGGGTGTGCTTGACCGCGTTGCCGACCAGGTTGGTGACCACCTGGCGCAGCCGGGCCTCGTCGCCGAGGACGGGGGCCGCGCCGGGGGCGCCGGTGCCGGACGGGCCGGTGAGGGAGACGGGCCGGGTCGGGTCGAGGGCGGTGAGGTCGTGCAGCGCGTCCGCGGCGAGGGTGCGCAGGTCCATCGGGGCGAGGTCGAGCGGGCGTTCCTCGTCGAGCCGGGCGAGCACCAGCAGGTCCTCGACCAGGGCGCCCATCCGGACGGCCTCGCTCTCGATCCGGGTCATGGTCCGCTTGACGTCCCCGTCGGTGGGCAGCGCGCCCATCCGGTAGAGCTCGGTGAAGCCGCGGATCCCGGCGAGCGGGGTGCGCAGTTCGTGCGAGGCGTCGGCGACGAACCGGCGCATCCGGGCCTCGGATTCGGCGCGGGCGGCGAAGGCGGCCTCGATCTGGGTGAGCATGCCGTTGAGCGCGATGGAGAGCCGCCCGACCTCGGTGCCGGGGGAGAGTTCCGGCATCCGGTGGGAGAGTTCGCCGTCGGCGATCCGGGCGGCGCCGGCCTCGATCCGGCGCAGTGGCCGCAGCCCGGCCCGGACGGCGAAGAAGCCGAGCCCGGCGATCAGCAGCAGGACGGCGCCGCCGATCGCGAGGAAGGAGCTGCGCAGCTTGCCGACGGTGGCGTCGATGTCCGCGCGGGAGACGGCCACCATGACGTAGGTCGCGGTGACGGCGGGCGAGGCGTAGTCGCTGGGGCTGGCGGCGGCCGGGGCCCGGGGGGTCTGGATCGGCAGCACGAGCACCCGCCAGTTGTAGTGGCCGCGCTGGTCGGGCAGGTCGAAGGGGACGTCGGGCTCGGTGCGGGTCGGGTCGAGGCCGGCGAGTTGGGGTGCGGGGTCGCTGTCGGAGACGGGCTGGCGCATGACGGCCTGCACTTTGCCGTCCGAGGAGAGGTACTGGACCAGGTACTGGCTGGGCAGGGTGCTGCGCTTGCCGGTGACGGCGGGGCGCCCGGCCTCCGGGGTGCCGACCCGTACCGGGCCCTTGTGGGACAGCGGCAGCCCGTACCGCTGGAGCTGCTCGTCGAGTTGGTCGACCAGCTGTACCCGGACGGTGCCGAGCACGACGGCGTCGCTGACCGCGAGCCCGGTGGTGACCAGCACCAGCGCGAGCACCAGCAGCCGGGCGCGCAGGGACAGCCGGGACAGCCCGGACAGCCTCGACAGCCGGGAGAACAGCCGGGAGAACGGCCGCCGGGGCAGGGGCAGCCGGGAGAACGGCCGCCGGAACACCGACAGCCGGGTGGAGAGCCGGGCGGACACGGAGCGGACCGGTCAGCCCTGCGGGGGGCGGCGCAGCGCGTAGCCGATGCCGCGCACGGTGTGGATCAGCTTGGGGCCGTGGGCCGGGCCGGAGTCGAGCTTGCGGCGCAGGTAGGAGATGTACGACTCGACGATGGAGAGGTCGCCGCCGAAGTCGTAGGCCCAGACGTGGTCGAGGATCTGCGCCTTGGAGACCACCCGGCCGACGTTGGCCATCAGGTAGTGCAGCAGCTTGAACTCGGTCGGGGAGAGCGCGACGGGGGTGCCGGCCCGGGTGACCTCGTGGGCGACCGGGTCGAGGCTGAGGTCGGCGACGATGAGCCGGCCGTCCTCGGCGGGCCCGCCGGAGCGGCGCAGGATGGCGCGGATCCGGGCGATCAGCTCCTCCAGGCTGAACGGCTTGGTGACGTAGTCGTCGGCGCCCGCGGCGAGGCCCTGGACCTTGTCGCCGACGCCGTCCTTGGCGGTGAGGAAGAGCACCGGGAGGTGGTCGCCGGGGTGGCCGTGCACGGGCCCGGCGATCTGGCCGCGGTTGGTCCGCTCGCGCAGCTTCTCGACGACGGTGAAGCCGTCGAGGTCCGGGAGCATCACGTCGAGGACGACGAGGTCGGGGCGTTCGACGGCTATCAGGTCGAGGGCCTCGGTGCCGCTGGCGGCGGAGGCGACCCGGAAACCGGAGAAGCGCAGCGAGGCGGCGAGCAGCTCGCGGATGTTGGGTTCGTCGTCGACGACGAGGAGGAAGGCCTCGCCAGGGCCGCCGGCCACCGTGGACCCGCCTGGTGTGGTGACTGTGCCTTGCACGGGGCTTTCGCCTCCTGGTCGGACGATGGCATTCGGCATGAGGCTAGCCCCCGGAGGCTATGCGGCATCGATGAATGTTGGATTAACACCTTATCGGTCGGTTTTTTAAGCACAAGGCCCCCAGCGCAGGCTGGGTGGTATGCGCACGGACGGTAACGCCCCGGAAGCGCCGACGGCCGAGAGGCCGACGGCAGGGAACCCGACGCCCGCGGCCGGGGGGACCGCTCCCCGGCCGCGGAACGGGCTCCGGTCAGGCGTGCTGGCCGGGCCGGTAGCCGCCGGCGGGCATCCGGGCGATGACGTTGCCGCGGTTGAAGGCGTTGATGATCGCGATGAGGGCCACCAGGGCCGCGAGCTGCTCCTCGTCGTAGTGCTTCGCGGCGTTCGCCCAGGCCTCGTCCGTGACCCCGCCGGCCGCGTCGGCCAGGCGGGTGCCCTGCTCCGCCAGCTCCAGGGCGGCGCGCTCGGCGTCGGTGAACACCGTCGCCTCCCGCCAGGCCGCGACCAGGTTGAGGCGGGTCGCCTCCTCCCCGCCGTGCACGGCGTCCTTGAAGTGCATGTCGACGCAGAAGCCGCAGCCGTTGATCTGGCTGGCGCGCAGCTTCACCAACTCCTGGGTCGCGAACGGCAGAGTCGATTCCACGATCACCTTGTTGGCCGCGATGAGGTGCTTGAGGAACTTGGACATGGTCTGGCTGGCGAAGGGGTTCAGGCGGGCTTCCATCGTGTGCTCCCTTGTCGTCGTCCGCTGGTGTCCTCTGAGACAGGGCACCCCGGCGGGCCGTGACAGGTGAGGATGTGATCTGCGCCACTGCCGCCTGGGCGCCGTTGGATACCCTGCTCGGCGAACCGAGGGAGGGGTTCCAGTGCCGGAATCAGCCATCACCACGGACGCGACCGGATACCGGCCGCTGCTGTTCTCCATCGCCTACGGGATGACGGGCTCCGTGGGCGACGCCGAGGACATCGTCCAGGACGCCTTCCTCGGTCTGACCCGGGCCGACCAGGCCGGGACCACGATCACCAACCTCAAGGCGTACCTGACCACGTCGGTGACCAGGCTGGGCATCAACCATCTGACGTCGGCCCGGGTCCGCCGGGAGACGTACGTCGGCGAGTGGCTGCCCGAGCCCGTCGTGGTCACCGCCGACCGCCCGGGGCCGGCCGAACACGCCGAGCTGGCCGACGCGTTGTCGATGGCGTTCCTCGTCCTGCTGGAGGCCCTCTCCCCGACCGAGCGGGCGGTGTTCATGCTCCGCGAGGCCTTCGGGTACGGCTACCCGGAGATCGCCGACGCCGTCGGCAAGTCCGAGGCCAACTGCCGCCAGATCCTCACCCGCGCCCGCAAGCGCCTAGTCCCCTCGGCCCAAGCCGTCGACACCCGGGCGCGCACGGCGGAGGCCGACGAACTCGCCCGCAGGTTCTTCGAAGCCACCGAAGGCGGCGACCTGGACGCCCTGCTCCGACTCCTCTCCCCCGACGTCGTCTTCCACGGCGACGGCGGCGGCAAGGCCCGCGCCCTCGGCAAGGCCCTCACCGGCCTGCGCCGCGTCGCCCAGCTCCTCATAGGCGGCCTCCGCCGCAACCGCAAACTCGGCGTCACGCTGACGCCCGCCACCGTCAACGGCCGCCCGGGCGCCGTCCTCCACGACGCCGCCGGCCGCGTCGCCAGCGTCCTCGAACTCGACATCGCCGACGGCACCATCCAGGCCGTCCACGCCGTCTCCAACCCCGACAAGCTCACCCACCTCGGCCCGGTCTCCGACATCGGTCTGCTACCTCAAAGCCCCCACCGAACCGAGGATCCGTCCGGCGCCACGTAACCCGCGTACTGCCCCTCCGGCCCCGCCTCGACGGTGAACCACTCACGGCGCGGCCGGTTGCCTTCGAGCCAGCTCTGGTACGCGGCTTCAACGGCCTGCCAGAGGTCGCGGGGGCCGCTGACGTCGACCGTGGACAAGCCGTCGGGGTGGTCCTGCACGCGGGCGGCCGAGCCATCGGCAGGATCGTGCAGGGTACGGCCGTTCCGAATGACCGTGGGGGCGAGGTGGAGACCCGCCCAAAAAGAGAACCCGTAGTCGTCCAGAACTCGGGCGCTGAATTCCGTGATTCGCCCGCCGGCTCGCGGTTCCCGAGCCGGCGGGCTGGGCTCGGCACCTGAACGCAGCGGCATGAACCCGGCGGGCCGGTGCAGGAACCGCCCTGCCGCGCGCCCGTCCGACAGCTTGGTCAGCCGGGCCAGGGCGCCTCCGCCCAGGACATCACCGATCGGGGCGACGATGAGACCGCCCGGCGCGCATTGGTCAAGCCAGGCCTGCGGAATCCGCCGCACCGAACACGTGGCGATGATCCGGTCGAACGGCGCTCCGCCGGGGTGCCCCTCCGCCCCGTCTCCCCGGGCGACGGTCGGCTCGAACCCGACCTCGCGCAACCGCACCCGGGCGGTCGCCACCAACTGCTCGGTGCGATCCACCGTGGTGACGTGGGCCGCGCCGGCCAAGTGGCAGAGCAGAGCAGCGTTGTAGCCCGTCCCGGCCCCGATCTCCAGCACCCGATCCCCAGGCCGGACATCCAGCGCATCGAGCATGTCCGCCATCAGGCTCGGCGCCGTGGACGAGGAGGTGGCCACACCCTTTCGACCATCCAGTCCCGCGTCCTCCGCCTGCACCCCGTCGACCTCGGTCACCAACACCCGGTCCGCATACACCTCCCGCAACCACGAGCTGTCCGTTGCACGCCGCGCCCGATAGACGCCACCCTCCTCCCGGTAGAACACCGGCACGAACGGATGCCGGGGGACATTGAGGAACGCCTCAACCACCCGCGAGGCCAGTACCGCGCTCCCCCGCTCGATCTCCGAGGCCAACCCGATCCGCAGGAGTTGCTCATCGAGGACGCTGGTCATGCCCGGTCGATCCTTCCAGGTAGTCACAGATGGCAGCGGTGATGGGCAGGCCGGTCGCCTGCTCGATGAACCCGTACTGCCCATTCGGGTTCACCTCAAGGAACGTCCATTCGCCCGAGGGGGAAACGACGAAGTCGAATGCGCCGTAGGGGAGGGCGAGTCTTTCGAGCATCCGCCGAACCCCGACCGCGATCTCACTCGGCGGCTCGCAGACCCGGTACGTCAGGCTGTCGTAGTCGCTGCGCCAATCAACCCGAGCCGCGTCCGAGTTGGCGTGGATCTCAGCGGCGAACAACTGGCCATCGACAACGGTGAGCCGCACCTCGTGGGCCTTGGGCACCCATTCCTGGAACAGGTGCGCCGTGGTGGAAATCGACGGGTGATCGGCGTCGCCTGGTTGCAGCACACTCGCGTACACGGCGACCGAGCAGCCATCGAGCGTCCCGCGGATTGGCGTGAAGGGCTTGTAGACCACGGGCTTCCCGATGCCGGTCGCGAACTCCCTTGCCGCTTCAGGATCGTTGGTGATCAACGTCCGGGGGACTCGCACCCCCGATTCAGCCGCCACCCGGAGCTGGAACGGCTTGTACTCGGCGTCAGCAGCACGGCCTGGCGGCGGCAGCCAGCGGCATCGCAACGCGGACAGCAGACCCCCGAACCCGCGCCGCGCCTCGGCGGACGCCACGCCGCGGGCCTCGGAGGACATCGACTCCGGAAACTCCGGCACGGTCGGCCGACGGTAGTAGACCGCTCGTACCGCCGAGAGGTCGAGCGTGCGTCGTTCCGTGGCCAGCGTCCCGCACCAGCCGGCCGCCCCGTCGAGGCTGGCCGACAGGGCCAACCTCGACGGAAACCACGCCGTGTCCGCCCGGAAGACGGGGGTACCGCGCCGATTCAGCTCCTCGATCACGAGGTCGGCGGTGGGATCGAACGCCCCCGTGAGCACGAGGACGGCATCGGCGGTCGGCATCTCAGTCGTCGCTGCTTCCCGGGTCGTCCGGCGCGTCCATCTGCCCAGTGGGCTGGGTCGGGCCGTACGTCTTCGGCGGCGTGCTGGTCATGTAGACGCCGGGCGGGAGTCCCTCGTAGGTGCACGTCTGCGTGTCGTCGTCGTAGTCGATGTCGGCCGACAGGATGCCCCCGGCCCCGGTGACCGGCACCAGGAACCGGAAGGCGAACGGGCTCTCCGGGCCACGCTCGCCGTCCAACTCGGGCAGCGGCGTCGCCCCGGCCGTGCCCATCGGCAGCCGGGACTCCACCCGGTCGAAAACCGGGACTCCCCGCGCCCGGCTCATAACGATGGTGGACATCTATACCTCCCTGTTGTTGCGCCTCATCGAATCGCAGGCCGCGCACTACCGCGCGCGGCCTGCCACACCTCGGCCACACTGCGCTCAGCGCCGTTGGACCGGGCACCAAGCTATGGGCAGGGAGACCTATTTCCTAGACGATTTCCTGTTCCCTCAAGAACTCGTCCAGAATTTTCTCGACCAAACTGCGCATCTCATCGCCGAAATAAGCCATGTCAGCAAATCCGTCGAACTTTCGAACATAGATCTCAACGTCGCGCGGGTCAGTGACCACTACCTCCGCATGGACGGTTTCAACTGTGACTGTACGGTCATCCCGGATGACGAAGGAGTGCCCCGGCACGTCGGATTGAGGCGCGGCGAGAGGAACGATTCGAATATCCACATGCGGCAGGCGAGAAACGGAGATGATGCGGTCCAGCTGGCCAGCCATCATCGCGGCTGAAACGAGGCGCCATCGGAGAACAGGCTCGGTGATGACGAACCGCAGCGTTTTGGTGGTGTCGTAGAGGGATTGCTGCCTTGCAAGGCGTGCTGCGACCACCCTCGACAACTGCTCTTCGGTGAGGCCCCTTCTCGCGAACACGGCACGCACGTACTCCGGGGTTTGCAGCAGCCCGGGAACCAGGGAAGGCTGGAACAGGCGAAGAAGCTTGGTCGAGTCGTCCAACGCTTTGATCTGCTGCTGCTTGCGGTGGTAGCCCAGACGCCGGATCAGACGCCACGCTGTCGCCTCCGTGGCCTCTGCCCGCGCAGCACCCATGTACTCGGCCTTGACGTCATCGGACACGCCTATAGCCGTGAGGATGCGGTCCACGTCGACGACGGTGGGTGACACTTTGCCGGTCTCGATCTTGCTCAACTTGCTCGCAGACATGACAGCGCTGCGAGCCACGGCCTTGGCTTCTTTGCCTGAAGCCTGCCGAAGTTCCCGCAGCGCCGACCCGAGCCGTGTTCTGTTCACTCGCCGTACTGGTCCCACCATTCCGCGAACGGCACGGACCGCGCCATCACCGTGTCACGGTACGCCCTGAACTCATCGATCCGACCGCCGTCGAGGAATTCACTTCCGAGATACTTGCCGTTCCCGTCATAGCTCATCGCAGCCACGGTCTCGTCATCGAACAGCCAGAAGTCCGGAGCCTCCGGGACCGGGTTCTCCTGGCTGGTGGTATCGAGAATGAAGAATTCCTCACCAGCCGCCATGTTCCGCTGGTATCCCCATCCGAGCTCGAACCGAAGGTAGTCGGTGAGCGGACGCGCGAGGATGTGAACCCGATACATGCGCTTACCGGCACACGTGGCGTCGGCCACTGTCCTGACCCAGTCGGCGGTCTTGAAGTCCTCCGGCTGGTCCTCGCCGGCGAGGAATGCACGGTAGGCATCCACTCCGCCCGACTGGCTGTAGTCGTCCAACGTCTCCAACCGGAAAGCATCCCGGTTGAACACCGAGAACCAGTCTCCGAGGGTCCTAGATGAGGTTGTCACGAACGGCCTTTCGAATGAGTTCGACGGGAATTTCGACCAGGATCTCGTGAGCCGGGATTCGGAGGTCGTGTTCGGTCACCTGCACGCCCTGGACGGCAAGCGTGCCCCGATCAGTCAGGTACAGAGTTGGACAATCACCCTCGTCACAGGAACCCACAAGCCTTGTCAGCTCCACCATTGCCCCCTCGATCGCTCGCCACCCCCACGATGCTCCCGAGGCAACCACGACACGGCAAGAGGTTCGCGTTTCCGATACTGGAAACCGCCCAACTTCGAACAGGTGATCAGAAGTTCATCGACCGCACGCCTGTCCGGCGGCAGCCCCTCGCGCGGGTGGGCGCGAGGGGGAGGCGGCTTCGGCGCAGGAAGTCGGCTCGGCCGACTTCCTGCGCCGGGGCGCGGGCAGCGCCGTGACGTACCGCCGGCGACTGGGTGCGGGGCGCGCAGGGGTGCCGTCGGTGGGGCTGGGTGGGGGCGGATCGCACGAGTCGGCGTCGGGGCTCACCGGGCGTAGGCAACCTTTCGGCCCGTTCGCGGCATCTAAGTGGTGTCAGGGCCGCGAGAGGGGGAGGGCGCGGCCGGCGGGAGCCACGGGTGCCGCAGGCATGGTCCGTGGTCATGCCTCGGGGGGGCTGGATTAGTTAAAGGCGGGCTGTATTTCTATTGCGCCAATTTGGTGCGTATGCGATTTGACGCGCCGTGGTCGACTTCCGCTATCTGTTGCACAGCCGTGACAGCCTTGAGCGAAAAAACGTTCGATCCGCAGAGTGTGTGAGGACTAGCATTCCGGGATGGAATCGAATCTCCCTCCGATATTGAATTCCTCCGACAGTGCGGCTCTCCCCCCGCCCCGCAGGACGCCGCTCCGGCTGGCCCGCTTCGGTGCGATCTTCCTGGCGGCGAGCGTGGTGTCCGGTGTGCTGCTGGCTGGCCTCGTCCTGCCCGCCGCCGGCGGTTTCGGGCTGACCGCCAAGGGCACGGCGGAGGGCTTCGAGGACATCCCCAGTGACTTCAAGACCCCGCCGCTCACCCAGGCGACGCAGATCTTCGACGCCAAGGGCGGCCTGATCGCCAAGGTGTACGAGCGCGACCGCACGGTCATCACTCCTGAGCAGATGTCGCCGTTCATGCGACAGGCTCAAGTCGACATCGAGGACGCCCGGTTCTACGAGCACGGCGCCGTCGACCTCAAGGGCGTGCTCCGCGCGATCAGCAAGAACGCCGAGAGCGGCACCGCCTCGCAGGGTGCCTCGACGCTGACCCAGCAGTACGTGAAGAACGTCAACGTCGAGAAGGCGGGCGAGGACCAGGCCGCGGTGCTGGAGGCGCAGCGCAAGACCCTGGGTCGCAAGATCCAGGAGCTCAAGGTCGCGATCAAGCTGGAGGAGGACCTGTCGAAGGACCAGATCCTCACCAACTACCTCAACATCACGTACTACGGGAACGGCGCCTACGGCGTGGAGGCAGCCTCCCAGCGCTACTTCAGCAAGAGCAACAAGGACCTGACCATCGCCGAGGCCGCCATGCTGGCCGGGCTGGTGCAGAACCCCTCCCAGTACGACCCGAAGCTGCACCCGGTGGCCGCGCAGAAGCGCCGGGACACGGTCATCGACAAGATGCTGGAGAACAAGCACATCACCGCGGACCAGGCCAAGGAGGCCAAGGCCGCCCCGCTGGGTCTCAACTTCAAGGACCCGCAGAACGGTTGCATCACCGCCACCGCCCAGGGCGGCATGGGCTTCTTCTGCGACTACGTCCGGCACGTGGTCAAGCAGGACCCGGCGTTCGGCCAGAGCGCCGCCGACCGCAAGAAGTTCTGGGACACCGGCGGCCTCAACATCTACACCACGCTGGACCCGGACAAGCAGGCCGCCGCCCAGAACGCCGTGACCTCCAACGTGAAGATCACCGACAGCGTCTCGGCCGCCGCCACCATGGTCGAGCCGGGCACCGGCAAGATCCTCGCCATGGCCCAGACCCGCCCGTACGGCCTGGACGCCAACAAGAACCAGACCGTCGTCAACCTCAACGTCGACGCGGCGATGGGCGGCGGCAACGGCTTCCAGCCCGGCTCCACGTTCAAGCCGGTCGTCGCGGCCGCCGCCCTGGAGGCGGGCCTGCCGGCGACCCAGGAGTACTCGGCCCCGAACAAGCTCGAATACCCGACGATGAAGACCTGCGAGGGCACCTGGAAGAACCAGGGCCGGCCCAAGACGGTGGTGCCCAACGAAAGCGAGAACGAGAAGGGCCCCTACCAGCTGAAGCAGGCGATGGCGCTCTCGGTCAACACCTACTTCGTGCAGATGGAGCAGGAGATCGGCCTCTGCGCGGTCAAGCAGATGGCCAACAAGCTGGGCGTCACCGGCAAGGCCAGCGGCAAGCCGCTGGAGGAGGTCCCCGCGATGGCGCTGGGAGTGGAGGAGATGAGCCCGCTGACCATGGCCAACATCTACGCGACCTTCGCCGCCCAGGGCACGCACTGCGCCCCGATCGCCATCAACAAGATCACCACCGTGGACGGCAAGGACGTCCCCGTCCCGGCCGGCCAGTGCGAGAAGGCGTTCTCCGATGACACGGCGCGGGCGATGAACACCGTCCTGAACGGCGTGACCGAGAACAAGGGCACCGGCGCGGCTCTCAACCTGGACGACAACCGGCAGATCGCCGGCAAGACCGGCACCTCGGACCGCAAGCGGGCCGCCTGGTTCAACGGCTACACCCCGCAGCTCGCCACCGCCGTCTGGCTCGGCGGCCCCAACGGCGGCGTCGAGATGCGCAACATCACCATCAACGGGAAGTACCACAGCGAGGTGTTCGGCGCCGACGGCCCCGGCCCGATCTGGCAGGACGCCATGAACCAGGCCCTGCGCGGCACGCCCAAGAAGTCCCTGCCGATGGCCGACATCCCCGACCCGGCACCCAAGTCCGACCCGAACAACACCGGCACCGGCACGGGCGCCCCCGCCACCACCCCGCCCGGCCCGCAGCACTGACAGCAGTCACACCGGCGGCCCCTTGCGAGAGCAGCAAGGGGCCGCCGGATCGTTTCGCTCAGGCGTCACCGGTGAAGTGGTCGAACTCCCCGGCCTTCGCGCCCCGGAGGAACGCGGCGAACTTGAGGGCGGTGGTGCGGACGATGACCTCGC
The DNA here is from genome assembly GCF_044744605.1 of Kitasatospora sp. NPDC087271. Taxonomy (NCBI): domain Bacteria; kingdom Bacillati; phylum Actinomycetota; class Actinomycetes; order Kitasatosporales; family Streptomycetaceae; genus Kitasatospora; species Kitasatospora sp. NPDC087271. The sequence goes on along the minus strand of NZ_JBIUYQ010000002.1, from coordinate 653,457 downwards.
CCTCGTCGGACTCCCGGAGTTCGATCAGTCCGGCGACCGCGCGGACCTCCACACAGTTGTCGCTGGAGCTACTGAAGGACGACTTCTGCCATTGGTCTTGAGACATCTCAGCCTTTCAGGTTCTTGGCCGTGCGATGGATCAGATCTCGCGAATCCTCGCCATTGAGAGCAGCCTTCTCGATGCGGTTGAAGACTTCACGATAGGACTCAAGCTCGCTCGGGGCGTCGAAGAAGATCGGGCCCTGCGATGACTCCACCTCGGCCGTATCAAGCTCGGACACCTCCCCGGAGGTGTAGATGAGGCTCTCGACCGGTCCGGGATAGGTGTGGGCGGTGAAGGGGATGACGCGGATGCTTATGTCATCCCTGAGGGAGTCATCGATCAGGCTGTGAAGCTGCCCTCGCAGCACGTCGGTGCCACCGAAGCGTGTGAGCAGACTGGACTCATGTAGATAGGCTTCGAGCTTCTTCCGAGGGCTCTGAAGGACCCTCGTTCTGCGCTCCGAACGGAACGCGACATGCAGATCGAGTTCGTCGGCAGGAAGTCGAGGGATCCGTCGACTGAAGATTCCTCGTGTGTAGTCGTCTGTCTGCAGAAGTCCCGGAAGGAACGTCGACGCGCAAACCCTGATCGTCGTTGCCGCGAAGTCCTCGTGCTCGGCGGATTCGAGGAAGACGTCGGGGATGTGGTTGCGGTACTGCTCCCACCAACCCTTGTCTCGCACTGTGATGATGCCGTTGAGGGCGTCGATGAGCGGCTGGTTGTAGCACTCGCAGGCATCGGCGACTGTCCGGAGCCGGTCCACGCTGACGCTGGTCTTCCCGCTCTCCATCTGCGTCACCTGGGCAGGGCTCACGCCGAGCACGCGGGCAAGTTGGCTGCCTCCGAGGCCTGCCTGCTCTCTCATCTTTCGCAGTTCAGCGCCCAGGCGACGCTGACGAAGGGTTGGGTTGTGGCGACCTGGCATGGCGTCCTCTCAACATCCTGTGGGATCAGTGTGCCGCGTCGGCTACGGCAAGGACCATCCGTCCCCCGGGAGAGGGATCTTCCTCGCAACTACCTAAATTTAAGTTCCGATGCGCTATCGTCAACTTCAGATCGATCCGATGGATCGTCAGAAATGCCTGTTCGTCGGGCAGTAGGCGCCTGCTGCCCACGCGCTGAAGGCATCCCCCTCTCCACACCAGCAGCCTCGCGGAGGTTCCCGTGTGCACCCTCAACACCCCCTCGCTCGCGCTCGCCCGGCAGTCCCTGCGGGACGCCCTGACCCGCTCCGGGTGGGACGCCGAGACCATCTTCTTCGCCGAACTCGCCCTGGCCGAACTGGTCGTCAACGCCTGGCGGCACGGCAAGACCGCCTCCCCCGTCGTCCTCCTCTCGCTCCTCGACGGCACCCTCCGGGTCTCCGTCTCGGACGAGAGCGACGTCCTCCCCGAGCGACACCAGCTCCCCGACCTGGCCACGACCGGCCGGGGGCTCCAGCTCATCGAGGGGCTCACGCACCGCTGGGGCGTGGACACCCAGGAGCGCGGCAAAACGGTCTGGTACGAGCTGGACTTCGCCGTGTGAGCGCCGCCCGCGAACCCGTCGCGCCGGACGACCCCCGGATGCGCGACTACACCCCGCCCCAGATCGTCGCCCTGCTCGGCGAGGTGCACCAGCGCGGACGCTCCTACGGTCTCCTCTGGGGCTCCGCCTTCCCCCACGAGACCACCCTCGACGGCCGGATCCTCGTCGACTTCGGCAACGCCCCCGTGAGCACTCTGCTCAACCTCCTCCACCTCCTCCGCGACGTGGAACGGGACGAGGCGTGGGGGTGATGAGCTTCTTCGTCGGCGCGGCCCTGGTCTTCCTCCTCGCGCCCGCGATCGTCATCGTGGCCCTCGGTGCCATCGCGACCCTCAAAACGCCACACCCCGGCGACGACCGCGACGAGCAACACTGACCACATGCGAAGGCCCTCGCCCCAGGGATGGGCGAGGGCCTCGCGGCGTCCGGGAGCTACGGGGTCAGCCCCCGGACGGGTTCCTGGGAGCACCGCCACCGCCGAAGCCACCGCCGCCGAAGCCGCCACCGCCGAAGCCACCCGCGCCACCCGCACCGGCGGCCGCGCCCTCGACGAGCTGGCTGGCCGCGTAGCCGCCGTTGGCGTCGGGGGTGCCGACGACGGTCACGCTCTGGCCGGGCTGGAGGTCGGCGACCTTGCCCTCCTTGTTGAGCTGGACCTTCGTCGCGTCGCCGGTGGTGACCTTGACGGTGTTGCCGTTGGCGTCGGTCAGGTAGACGGTGGTGCCGTCGACGGCCTTGACCGTGCCCCGGGTGAGCCCGGCCTGCCCGCCCTGGCTCTGACCAGTGCCCTGGCCCTGACCACCGCCCTGACCACCCCGGCGGGAGCCGCCCTGCCCGTACCCGCCGCCGCTCGCCCCGGCCGCCCCGGCCGCCCGCTGCTGCGGCACAGCCCCAGAGGCCGTCGCGTGCGAGGAGCCGCTCTTCGTCCCGTGGTTCTGCTGGTACCAGACCCCGCCCGCGAAGGCCCCGCTGGCGATGACGCCCCCCGCCAGCACCAGGCTGAGCCAGGGCAGCTTGCGCCGCGGCGGGGCGGCGAGCTCGGCGGTGACGTCGCGGGCGTCCGGCGGGGTGGCGAGCAGGGCGACCTGCTCGGCCGGCGTGCTGCTGCTGACCGTGGCGATCTCGTTGCTCATGGGAGTCCTACTCGTGCCGGAGGGCGTCGATCGGCCGCAGCGAGGCGGCCCGGTTGGCGGGGTAGCTGCCGAAGAACAGCCCGATGGCGACGGCGATGCCGAACGCGCCGATCACGGATTCGGGGATCACCACCGGTTTGATGCCGACGATGCTGAAGTGCGAGCCGGCGATCCCGGCGGCCACCCCTAGGCCGGCGCCGAGCACCGAGAGCAGGGTCGACTCGGTCAGGAACTGCCCGAGGATCACCGCGCGCGGGGCGCCGAGCGCCTTGCGGATGCCGATCTCCCTGGTCCGCTCGGTGACCGTCACCAGCATGATGTTGGTGATCCCGATCCCGCCGACGAGCAGCGAGATCGCCGCCACCGCGCCGAGCAGCACGGTGAAGGTCTTCGTGGTGCTCTCCCTCGCCGTGAGCAGCGAGGACTGGCTGGTGATCCGGAAGTCGGCCTTGGTCGGGTCGGCGATCGCGTGGGTGCCGAGCAGCACCCGGGTGATCTCGGCCTGGGCCGCGGTCGTGCTGTCGGCCGAACTGGCCTGCACCAGGATCTGGTTGACGGCCCCGAAGCCGGTGAAGGCGTTCTGCACGGTCGGCAGCGGGGCGATCACCACGTCGTCCGGGTCGGTGAAGCCGCTGCCGCCCTTGGCCTGGAGCACGCCGACCACGGTGAACGGGGTGCCGCCGAGGACGATCTTCTTGCCGACCGGGTCCACGGTGTCGAACAGCTGCTTGGCCGTCGTGGCGCCGAGCACCGCGACCTTGCGCGAGCCGAGCACGTCGTCGTCGGTGAAGTACTCGCCGTGCGCGACCTTCTGGTTGGCGGTCTCGAAGTACGCCGGGTAGGTGCCGACGATCGAGCCGGGGCTGTACGAGATGTCCCCGTACAGCGCCGTCCCGCTGGTGGTGACCACGGGGGCGACCGACCTGATCGCGGTCGAGTCGGTGTCGGCGGCCAGTGCCTTGGCGTCGGCGACCGTCAGCTTCTTCACCGAGGAGGTGGCGCGGGCGCCGCCGCTGGCCGAACCGGAGCTGACCGTGAGCGAGTTGGTGCCGAGCGAGGTGATCGACTCCTTCACCGCGACCGACGAGCCGTTGCCGACGGCCAGCAGCAGGATCACCGAGGCGACGCCGATCAGCACCCCGAGCATGGTGAGCGCCGAGCGCACCTTGTTGGCGGCCAGGCCGCCGACCGCGAAGCGGAGCATCTGCCAGAGGATCACGCCGACACCCCCAGCTCGCGCAGCAGCGGCGGCGGCCCGTCCACCGGGGCCTGCCGGACGTCGCTGACGATCCGGCCGTCGACCAGCCGGAGCACCCGCTTGGCGTGCCGCGCGACTTCGTCCTCGTGGGTGATCAGGACGACGGTGCGGCCGGTGGCGTTGAGCGCGTCGACGAGGTCGAGGACCTCCTCGGTGGAGCGGCTGTCCAGGTTGCCGGTGGGCTCGTCGGCGAGCAGCATCGCCGGTGCGGTGACCAGTGCCCGGGCGACCGCGACGCGCTGCTGCTGGCCGCCGGAGAGCTGGTTGGGCCGGTGCCCGGCGCGCTCGGCGAGGCCGACCAGGGAGAGCGCGGCCAGGGCCCGGCGGCGCCGCTCCGAGGCCCGGACGCCCGCGTAGGCGAGCGGCAGCTCGACCTGGGCGAGCGCGGTGGTGCGCGGGATCAGGTTGAAGGACTGGAAGACGAAGCCGATCTTGCGGTTGCGGACCAGCGCGAGCTGCCCCTCGTCGAGGTGGCCGACGTCGATGCCGTCCAGCAGGTAGCGGCCGGCGGTCGGGACGTCCAGGCAGCCGAGGATGTTCATCATGGTGGACTTGCCGGAGCCGGAGCTGCCCATCACCGCGACGTAGTCGCCCTGGTGGATGTTCAGGCTGACGCCGAGCGGGCCGCCGGTGTCCGGGTCCTCCGGGCCGTGCAGCGCGTGCACGACGGCGTCGCCGTGCCCGTACGCCTTGGTGATCCGGCGCAGCTGGATGACGGGCGGGGGCGCCGCCGGGACGCGCTTGTCGATGACGTGACGCATGCTCAGCCCTTACCGCCCCGGCCGGCCCCGCCGCCGCCGGCGGCACCGCCGCCCCCGCCGACGCCCGCCAGGCCGGCGCCGCCGCCCTGGCCGCCACGGCCCTGGCCGCCGCCGATCCCCGGGAAGGAGGCGTTCGGGAAGCCGTTGCCGCCGCTGGTGGTGGGGAGTTCGACCTTGTCGCCCTCCTTCAGCCCGGAGACCACCTGCACCGTGCTGTCGCCCTCGACGCCGACCCCGACGCTGACCCGCTCGCTGGAGCCGTCCGGGTGCACCACGGTCGCGGTGCGGCTGGCGCCGGTGCCGGAGAGCGCGGAGGTGGGCAGTGACAGCGCGCTGTCCGCCTCGCCGGTGATCACCTGGACGGTGGCGCTCAGGCCGGTGCGCAGCGCGCTGGTGTCACCGCTGAGCTGGAGCGTGGCGGCGTACTGGACGGCCGTCGAGCCGGCGCTGCCGCCGCCGCTGCTGGGCAGCGAACTGACGGACAGGACACTGGCGTTGAGCTTGGTGTCGGACTGCGCGTTCAGGGTGACGGTGGCCGCCTCGCCCTTCTTGAGCTTGAGCGAGTCCAGTTCGGAGAAGTTGGCGGTGACCTGCATCCCGGTCGGGTTGGTCAGCACGATGAAGCCGCTCGGCGCGCCGCCCGAGGCGGTGCTGCCGGTGGACGACTTGCCGGTCGACCCGGTCGACCCGGTGGAGCCCGACGAACCGGACGAGCCGCCGGAACCCGCGCCGCCCACGGTGTCGCCGACCTTCGCCGAGACGGACGCGACCGTCCCGTCCACCGAGGCGGTCAGGGTGGTGCCGGTCAGCGCCGCCTGGGCGTTGGCGAGGGTGGTCTGCGCGGTGGCGACCTGCTGCTGGGCCTGGGCGACGGCCGCGTCGTCGACCTTGGTGGTGGTGATGGTGGTGGTCTGCGGAGCGGGCGTGCTGTTCGCGCCCGCTCCGCGGTCCCCACCACCGCCGCCGTTGCCGCCGGCGCCGGAGGTCGCACCCGGCAGCGGCTGGGTGGTCGTGGTGGTGACACCGGCCTGCGCCTTGGTGAGGTTGGCGTTGGCCGTGGTGAGGGACGCCTGGGCGGCGTCCACCTGCTGCTGGGCGGCCGTGGTGTCGACGGTGGCGAGCACCTGGCCCTTCTTGACGGCGTCCCCCACCGCGACCTTGACCGAGGTGAGCCGGCCGCCGGTCGCGAAGTCCTGGGCCGCGTCGGTCGGTGAGACCAGGGTGCCGGTTCCGGACACGGTGGCCAGGACCGTTCCCTTGGCCACGGTCGCCGTACGGATCTGGGTCTTGCCGGCGGCGGCACTGGTGCCGCTGTTCACTGTGGCGTACACCAGGGCGGCACCGCCCAGGAGCGCCACGCCGAGCGCGGAGTTGACGAGGACGACGCCTCGCCGTCGCGGGAGCACCTTCATGCCGGACAGCTTTCCTGGGCGCTCTTGCGGAGCCCTGGGCGCGGGCTGGGAGAAGACTGACCGGGCGGATCCGGGCATTCCGGTCACACCGCCCGGTTCGCGCGGGCGCCTTGGCCGTGCCGTGGGCCGTCGTTGGCCGAACTCCCAGCGGGCTCCCAGTGAGTTCCGGTGAGTTCCGGTGATCTCCAGCCGTCCGGCAGCGCCCCGGGTCCCACCGCCGACCGGCCCCAGACCCCCGGGAACGCCGTAGGGGCGCACCGCGAACGGCGCGCCCCTACGGAGAAGGGAGGGATCAGAGCGACTTGCGGAACGCCTCGGCCACCGAGAGGAAGATCGAGTTGCCCTCGGTCTCGCCGATCGAGATCCGGACGCCCTCCGGGAACGGCCGGACGATCACCCCGGCCTCGGCGCACGCGACGGCGAACTCCTGCGAGCGCTCGCCGAGGCCCAGCCAGACGAAGTTGGCCTGCGAGTCCGGGATCTCCCAGCCCTGGGCGCGCAGCCCGGCCACCACCCGGGTGCGCTCCTCGACCAGCGCGTCCACCCGTTCCAGCAGCGCCTGCTCGGCGCGCACCGAGGCGACGGCGGCGTTCTGGGCGAGCTGGCTGACGCCGAACGGGACGGCGGTCTTGCGCAGCGCGTTGGCCACCGGCTCGTGCGCGATCGCGAAGCCGACCCGCATGCCCGCGAGGCCGTACGCCTTGGAGAAGGTGCGCAGCACGCAGACGTTGGGGCGGTCCCGGTAGAGGTCGATGCCGTTGGGCACCTCGGGGTCGCGGATGAACTCGATGTACGCCTCGTCGACGACCACCAGGACGTCGGACGGGACGGCGTCCAGGAAGCGCTCCAGTTCGGCGCGGTGGATCACGTTGCCGGTGGGGTTGTTGGGGTTGCAGACGAACACCAGCCGGGTCTTCGGGGTGATCGCGGCGAGCATCGCGTCCAGGTCGTGGTCGCCGGCCTCGGTGATCGGCACCGGGACGGGGGTCGCGCCGGCGACCTGGGTGATGATCGGGTACGCCTCGAAGGAGCGCCAGGCGAAGACCACCTCGTCGCCGGGGCCCGCCGTGGCGAGGATCAGCGACTGGGCGACGCCGACCGAGCCGGTGCCGGTGGCGATGTGCTCGACGGGCACGCCGAAGCGCTCGGCCAGCACCTCGCTGAGCTCGCCGACGGCCATGTCGGGGTAGCGGTTGAGCGAGCCGGCCGCCGCGACCGCCGCCTCCAGCACGCCGGGCAGCGGGTCGTACGGGTTCTCGTTGGAGGACAGCTTGTACGCGTCGGCGCCGGCCGGCTTGCCGGGCTTGTAGGTGGGGATGCCGTCCAGGGTCGGCCGCAGCCGCGGGCCCTGCGCTGACGTACTCGTCACGGTCCTACTCCTTCTCGATGCTGTCCGCGCGCGTTCGGCACGCGTTCGGCGCGTGTTCTGCGCGTGTTCTCCGGTGCGGTCGCCCCCGCCACCTGTGGGATCGCCACCGTGCCCGGGATCTCGGAACGCGTCCGGGGCACCCCGGTCGGGTGCCTTGAACGATACCGACCGCGCTCACCCGTAGGGGTGAGATGCCCGGTCGGGTGACAGGCGCAGATCAGCCATTCTGCCGGGTTCCTTTGGCACATGTCAGAGGTAAGACGGCTGGTTTCGTGCGGGTATCGAAGGAGCGCACCCCGGCTCACTCTTGGAGAAACGTATCTCCGAGGGCTCCCGATGCGCCGGTCACAGACCCTTGTCAGGAGCCATACGATCGGTCCGCCATGACAGCAGCAGCCAACCAGAGCGGTCGGCGTCCCACCACCTCACGGCGTCTGGAGCGGGCCGGCATCCGGGATGTGGCAGCAGCCGCCGGAGTGTCGATCACCACCGTCTCCGACGCGCTGAACGGAAAGGGCCGCCTGCCCGACGAGACCCGCAGCCGGGTGCGCGAGGTCGCCGAGCGCCTCGGCTACCGGCCCTCCGCGGCCGCCCGCACCCTGCGCACCGGACGGTCCGGCCTGATCGGGCTGACCGTCACGACCTACGGTGAAGAACCGTTCACCTTCACGGAGTTCGCGTACTTCGCCGAGATGGCCCGGGCCGCCACCAGCGCCGCCCTCGGCCGCGGCTACGCGCTGGTGGTGCTGCCCGCCTCCTCCCGCCACGACGTCTGGGGCAACATCGCCCTGGACGGCACCGTGGTGATCGACCCGCCCGACCAGGACCCCCTGGTCAGCGAGCTGTACCGGTCCGGCGTCCCGGTCGTCAGCGACGGCAAGCCCGGCAACTGCCCGGTCACCGCCTGGGTCGACAACGACCACGAGGCCGCCGTGCTCGGCATCCTCGACCACCTCTCCGAGGCCGGTGCCCGCCGCATCGGCCTGCTCACCGGCACCAGCACCGACACCTACACCCGGCTCTCCACCGAGGCCTACCTCGGCTGGTGCACCAAGGTCGGCCAGGAGCCGGTCTACGAGGCCTACCCCGCGCACGACCCGGCCGCCGGCGCCGTCGCCGCCGACCGGCTGCTCGCCCGGCCCGACCGGCCCGACGCCGTCTACGGCCTGTTCGACCCCAACGGCACCGACCTGCTCGCCGCCGCCCGCCGCTACGGCCTGCGGGTCCCCGACGACCTGCTGCTGGTCTGCTGCAGCGAGAGCGACGTCTACGCCACCACCGAACCGCCGATCACCACGCTCTCCCTCAAGCCGCGCCGGATCGGCACCACCGTGGTCAACCTGCTCATCGACGCCATCGAGGGCGTCGACTCAGGGACGGGCGTCGACATCGCCCGGCTCTTCCCGCCGCGTTTCCGCACCGCCGGCACCGGCCCGCCACCGGGCACCCTGATGCCGACCGAGCTGATCGTCCGCGCGTCCTCCCAGCGCCGGAGCCCGCGCACCACCGTCAGCCCTCCCCGACTCCCGGGCGAGGTCTAGACCATACCGAGCCGGGACAAAACGGACCTTGCGGGACGGCCCGGCTGACGCTCCGGAGGATTGGATACCCACCAGGTGACGACGCCGGGAGAGTGGTCTTCCTATGATGGGCGAATGACACCCGAGGACCGCTTCCCCGGGCCTGAACACCCCGACTCAGGCCCCCGCCACCAGCCGGACCTCGACGTGCTGCCGTACGGCACCTACTACGAACCGGAGCCCGCCACCGGCTACCCCGGCACGCCGTACGAAGCGGAGACCTACAGCGGCTACGGCGGAGCCCGCTACCTGGAGCAGCACTGGCCCGCCGACGGGCAGGACCACACCGTGCACGCCCCGGAGAACGCCCCGCTCTTCTCCCACCAGGACCACGCCGGTTCCCACCAGGACCACCCCGGCTACGAGCCGGCCCTGCCCGACCAGCAGTCCCCCGCCCACCAGGACCACGCCCACCAGGCCCCCGGCCGCGACGACCCGCCGACCATCGAACTCGGCCCGCCGCTGCCCGACCCCTCCGCGCCCAGCTACCCGTACCCCGCCCCCGGCCCCGGCGAGCCCCCCGGCCCGCTCTACGTCGTCGGCGACGTGCACGGCTACCTGGAGGAGCTGCGCGCCGAGCTGCGCCACCAGGGCCTGATCGACGCCGAAGGCCACTGGTCCGCCGGCCGCTCCCGGATCTGGTTCCTCGGCGACTTCACCGACCGCGGCCCCGACGGCATCGGCGTCATCGACCTCGTGATGCAGCTCGCCGCCGAAGCCGCCGCCGCCGGCGGCTACTGCCGCGCCCTGATGGGCAATCACGAGCTGCTCTTCCTCGGCGCCGCCCGGTACGGCGACGAACCCGTCCAGTCCACCGCCGGCACCGCCTCCTTCCTCGCCGCCTGGCGGCTCAACGGCGGCCAGCAGCACGACCTGGACCGGCTGGAGGGCCACCACATCAGCTGGCTCTCCCGGCTGCCCGCCATCGCACTGGAGGACGGCCACCTGCTGCTGCACTCCGACACCACCGCGTACCTGGAGTACGGCGAGTCCATCCCCGACGTCAACGACGCCGTCCACAGCCTGCTCGCCGACGAGGGCGTCGACGAGTGGTGGGACTGCTTCCGCCGCTTCACCAAGCGCTTCGCCTTCCGCGGCGACGCCGGCCCGACGGCCGTCCACGAACTCCTCGACACCTACGGCGGCACCCGCATCGTGCACGGGCACAGCCCCATCCCGTACCTCACCGGCGCGGTGCACGCCGACGACGGCCAGCCGCCGCACATCCCCGGCCCCTACGTCTACGCCGACGACCTCGCGGTGGCCATGGACGGCGGCGTCACCATGGAAGGGCGCCTGCTCGTCGCCCGACTCCCCGTCAACTGAGGCCCGCGGACCGGGGTCGGTCGAACGGGCGTTCCCGGCGCCCGGGCCACCGCACGCGCGCGGGCCGGGGCGCGAAATTCCGGAAACCGACTGTCAGCACGGCCGCGCCCGCCCCTAACATGAGGCACACCACACCCGGCCGCCCGTCCGGCGGCCCGCCTCCGCGCCCGTTTCGGCGCCCCTGAGGGTCCCGCGGCCCCTGGGGCGGAGCGAACCGGGGTCCGCATGAACGGGGTCCCCATGACCAACCCCCCGCCGCTGCTCGCCGAGGACCGCCCGGAATACGAGCGCCTCCTCGCCGAAGCCCTGCGCGACCACACCGTCCTCACCGCCCTGCGCGCCCCCGGCGCGCTCACCACCGACCAGCTGCGCGTCCGCGCCCTGCGCGACGCCGACGCCATCGCCGCCGCGGCCGCCACCGAGTACACGCACTACACCCGGCTGCGCGAGACCCTGCGCACCACACCCCCGCCGCCCCCGGGCGCCGAACCCATCGCCCCCGGACTGCTCACCCAACTGCGCTCCGCCAACGGCGGCGCCGGGCTCTTCCCCGTCCTCACCGTGCTCACCCCGGTCCTCGCCTGGACCGCCGCCCTGGTCCTGCTGCTCATCGGCTACCTGCTGCGCGCCGCCAACCCCGACCTCACCCTCGCCCGCAGCCTCGTCACCGCCGGCTGGGTCGCCCTCGCCGCCGGAGTCGCCGCGATGGCCATCGGCATCATCGGACTCGTCCTCACCGCCATACGCGACGGCGGCGCCGCCGCCCCGGCCGGCACCGACCCCGAACTCGCCGACGCCCGCCGCGAATGGCGCACCGCGCTGCGCGACCGCGGCCTGCTCCCCTACCTGCACACCCACCTGCCCGCCGTCCCCGCCGGCGCCCCCGAGTTCACCAGCCCGGGGTACACCTCACCCGACTTCACCAGCCCGGGCCCCGTCCCCACCGCCGACTACACCTCACCCGACTTCACCAGCCCCGGCGCCGTCCCCACCCCGGCCCCCGACTTCACCGCCCCCGGCTACACCAGCCCCGCCTTCACCAGCCCCGACGACGTCACCTGACACCCGAACCCCGGCCAGTCCAGCAGGAGTTCGGCCGCCGGGGTGCGGTTGCCGGTCGCCGACGCCGCCGCCATGGCCGTGGAGGCCGTCTCCGGGTCGGTGCGGGGCGGCACGACCAGGAGGAGGAAGTGGTCCTGGAAGCCGCGGGTGACGCTGATCGTCGCGCTGCTGCTGGTGAGCCAGTTGATCCTGATCAGGAGGCCGTTCACCACGACGGAACGGGGCACGCCGTCCCAGGCCGAGGTGTCCAGGCCCACCCGGATGATGCGCCCCAGGTGGGCGCCGAGCGCGGTGACCAGGTCCGGCAGTTCGGCCAGCACCCGGTTCGAACGCGGCCACCAGGCACCGTCGAACACCCCGCCCCGCGCCATCGTCGGCTCCAGCACCAGACGTGGCAGCAGCGGGACTCCGGGCACGGACCACGGCCCGGGAGTGGCGGGAACGGGGAGGGGGATCGGCAGCATCAGAAGCCGCCCGTCCGGTCCGCAAGGACCTGTCATGACCCAGGGCGACACCAGCGCCGGTACCGGTATACGGAATGTCCTCGGTTGTCTCCCAACGGTACTCCGCGGCACCCTCCGGCGGGCCTGCCGTCACGGGAGTAGGCTCGAAGACATCCAGGGCATTCCGCATCCCGGTACCCGTTCCGGCTTCGTTCTGGGTGAAGGGTCGTCCGGGCCGTTCCGGCCGGACACCCGGGGACGGGAAGCGGTGACCACCGTGACCACTCACACCCCGCAGGCGGCACGCACCGGCCACGGCCTCACGGTCGCCGACGCGATGGAGCCCTGCGAGTACCAGATAGCCGACGACAGCACCGTCGACCAGGCCAACGACATCCTGCGCGGCGCCCACGTCGAATACCTGCTCGTCCGCGGCCACGACGGCCGGTGCGAGGGGCTGGTCACCCGCACCGGGCTCCACACCTTCCTGGAACACCCCCGGCCAGGCGAGCGGACCTCGATCAGCGCCACGGCGCACCAGCGCGGCCCGTTCGCCTGGCCGGGCCTGGGCCTGGCCCTGGCCGCGATCGCGATGCGGGTCAAGCGCATGGCGGTCTGGCCCGTCGTCGACGACGACGGCTACATCCTCGGCATCCTCACCGCCGACCGCGCCACCGTCCTCCTCGAACCCGCCCCTGCCCCCGCCCTCGCCTGACCCGCCCCGCCCCGCCCCGCCGGACGCCGGGACGCCGCGCCACTACGAAGAGTTGCGTCAGTCAGGGATGGCTCGCGGCGAAGACCTCAACCTCGCACTTTGCCGCACCGCTGCGTTTGATCCTCGCGTCGCTCGTGACCAGCGGTGCACCGAGGGCTTCCGCCAGGGCGACGTACTGGGCATCGTAGGAGCTGAGGTTGGCGTGCAGCTTCTTCACCCTGTCCCAGAACGGCAGCGTCTCCCGTTTGGCGATGGGAAGCATCCGGTAGGCGACGACCGCTCTTTCCACCTCCTTCTCGGTCAACTTGCCGCCACGCTGCATGCCGAGCAGGGCCGACTGGATCTCGTAGTCCAGGAGAGTGGGGGCGTAGACGTCCCCCGCCTCGGCCACACGGCTCCGGATGAGCTCTCCGTTCGAGCCGTGGGCCGTGAGGACCAGAACCAGAGCGGAGCAGTCGATGACGATCAACGCCCGGCTCGCCCCTCGTCAATGGCAGAAACGATGTCGGCGGCGCTGACGCGAGCGGTGGTCTCCCGGTTCAGCCGCTCCATCATCTCCGCCATCGTGGGCTTGGACGTTTCTCTTGCGATCAGGTCCTGCATGAATGCCTGGAGCGACTTGCCGGCCTGGGCCGCGCGGACCTTCAGGGTCTGGATCTGGTCGTCCGGGACATCTCGGATGGTGAGTGCCGTCATATCTGCACTCTAGCGCCACTAGCTGCAAAATGCAGAACTCCATCCGACCGGATCACGCCTCTTTCATGGGCTTGATCAGCAGCGGCGAGTACGGCATACCAGCTCCTCACCGAGGGTGACTGGAACGGCGCTCAGCGTAGTACGCCGGATGTGCCCGCGTCCGAAGTCCGGACAAGTGTGTTGCCGTCCGCCTTCCGTGCGCAGACACGGTGCCGCCCCGGCAAGCGTCGAAGCTCACCGGGGCGGCAGCGAGGTGCAGCTGGACGTCATTCGGCCAGCGGGAGGTAGACCCGGTTGCCCTGGGCGGCGAACTCGGCGGACTTCTCCGCCATCCCGGCCAGCGCCTCGGCGTCGAACTCGGTCTCCACGGCACTGGACCCGTCACCGTGCTCGGCGCGGATCTTCTGGCTGATCTTCATCGAGCAGAGCTTCAACCCAGAACCAGCACATTCACGCTGGCCAACCACACTGGCGCACCGCCCGGACCGGACGAGACCGTCAGTACGGGAGCAGAACCGTGGTGTCGAGGGTGAAGCCGAACGGCTCGGGGATGTGGATGACCTCCCCGAAATCGGCGTCTTCCCTCATCCGATAGCGACCGGCCTCGGGCTCCCTGAAGAGCGTGACGGTCTTCTGCGCGGCGTCCACCAAAAGGTAGAGCGGGATCTGCATCAGCGGGTAGTCACGGAGCTTGCCGACCCAGTCGTTCTCCGGGTTCGACGGCGAGACGATCTCGACTGCGATGAGAGCCAGCTCGGCCGGAACCCTGTTCTCCGTGGTCGTCATGGCGTCTTCGGGGAGATACGTGAGGTCTGGGTTTCGCAGCTTCGACACCTGAGGAGAGGTCAGGTCCATGTTTCCCGTGGAGAGGTATCCAGCCGGAGCACGGGCCTCGAACTGTCGGCGGACAACGGAGAGGTTCCGCTCGTGGATGGCCGAGGGCGACGCCTGCATGATGACGATGTCACCAGAGAACTCGATCTTGAAGTTCGCCGGGGCGGACCTGCGGAACTCCTCGATCAGGGCGAGGTGCTCAGGGTTCATCTGTCCTCCTGGGGTATGGCCCAGCACCACGCTACCGGCTGATGAGGAGACGCTGCCCCAGGACAGCCTCTTCGGTGTCAAGGGACAGCGCCATCGTCAGACCTTCGTCAGTCGGCCAGCGGGAGGTAGACCTTGTTGCCCTGGGCCTTGAACTCCTCGGACATGGCCTTCATGCCCTCGACGGCTTCCTCGTCGTACTCGGGCGAGGCCGCACCGTTGCCGAACTTCTCATTGATGCTTTTGCTGATCTTCATCGAGCAGAACTTCGGGCCGCACATGGAGCAGAAGTGGGCCGTCTTGGCGGGTTCGGCGGGGAGGGTCTCGTCGTGGAAGGCGCGGGCGGTCTCCGGGTCGAGGGCCAGGTTGAACTGGTCCTCCCAGCGGAACTCGAAGCGGGCGTCGGAGAGGGCGTCGTCCCAGTCCTGGGCGCCGGGGTGGCCCTTGGCGAGGTCGGCGGCGTGGGCGGCGATCTTGTAGGTGATCACGCCGGTCTTGACGTCGTCGCGGTTGGGCAGACCCAGGTGCTCCTTGGGCGTGACGTAGCAGAGCATCGCGGTGCCCCACCAGGCGATCATCGCGGCGCCGATGCCCGAGGTGATGTGGTCGTAGCCGGGGGCGACGTCGGTGGTGAGCGGGCCGAGGGTGTAGAACGGCGCCTCGTCGCAGATCTCCTTCTGGAGATCCATGTTCTCCTTGATCTTGTGCATCGGGACGTGGCCCGGGCCCTCGATCATCACCTGGACGTCGCGCTCGCGGGCGATCCGGCCGAGTTCGCCGAGGGTCTGCAGTTCGGCGAACTGCGCCTCGTCGTTGGCGTCCGCGATGGAGCCGGGGCGCAGGCCGTCGCCGAGCGAGAAGGTGACGTCGTAGCGCGCGAGGATGTCGCAGAGCTCCTCGAAGTTGGTGTAGAGGAAGTTCTCCTGGTGGTGCGCCAGGCACCAGGCGGCCATGATCGAGCCGCCGCGCGAGACGATGCCGGTCTTGCGGCGGGCGGTCAGCGGGACGTACCGGAGCAGGACGCCGGCGTGGACGGTCATGTAGTCGACGCCCTGCTCGCACTGCTCGATGACGGTGTCCCGGTACACCTCCCAGCTCAGCTCCTCGGCCTTGCCGTCGACCTTCTCCAGGGCCTGGTAGAGCGGCACGGTGCCGATCGGCACGGGGGAGTTGCGCAGGATCCACTCGCGGGTGGTGTGGATGTTGCGGCCGGTGGAGAGGTCCATGACGGTGTCGGCGCCCCAACGGGTGGCCCAGGTCATCTTCTCCACCTCCTCCTCGATCGAGGAGGTGACGGCGGAGTTGCCGATGTTGGCGTTGATCTTCACCAGGAAGTTGGTGCCGATGATCGCCGGCTCCACCTCGGGGTGGTTCACGTTGACCGGGATGACGGCCCGGCCGCGGGCCACCTCGGCCCGCACGTACTCGGGGGCGAGGCCCTCGCGCAGCGCCACGAACTCCATCTCGGGGGTGACCACGCCCCGCTTGGCGTAGGCGAGTTGGGTGACGGCGGCACCGCCGCGGCCGCGCAGCGGGCGACGCGGGCGGCCCGGGAAGACGGCGTCCAGGTTGCGCAGGTTTCCGCCGCGCGGCGAGGTGTGCTTGATCCCGTCGTCCTCGGGGCGCGCCTCGCGGCCGTCGTACTCCTCGACGTCGCCGCGCTGGCGGATCCAGGCGTCGCGCAGGGCGGGCAGGCCGCGCCGCACGTCGGGTTCGTAGGCCTGGTCGGTGTACGGGCCGGAGGTGTCGTACAGCGGGACGGTCCTGCCGTTGGTGAGCTGCACCTCGCGGTACGGGACCCGCAGGTCGGGCCGGGAGCCTTCGCGGTAGGCCTTGCGCCAGGCCGGGGTGGGGTAGCCGGTGCCGGCGCTGGTGACGGTGGCGGTGGCGGCCTCGGTGCCGCTGTTCCCGGTGCCGCTGTTCCCGGTGCTGCGGGCAGGCTGCGGCTGTGCTTCGAACGTGGTCATCTGACCTCATACTCCCTACGCCGGCATTACCCGGTCAGGTTCCTGCGGTCGACGCAGCCGTCGGTCCGTCCGTCGACGTCCCGGTCAGCGCCCTCTCAGCCCGGTGCTCCGAGCTCCCGCGTCGGCAGGCGGTGTTGCCTGCACATGACGCCCAACACCGTAGCGAGCCGATCGCCGCAGGTCCAGCACGCCTCCGGCCGGCCGGACCCCGCGCCAGGAACGTCGAAGGCCCGGCCCCCCGTCCGGGGGGGCCGGGCCTTCGACGGTTGCTCAGCCCTTGGCGGCCTTCTTCACCAGGACCACCACGGCGGCGGCGATGCCGGCGACGACCAGCACCTTGATCATGATGCTCAGCAGGGCGCCGACGACGCCGAAGACGAATCCCACGATGTTCCAGAGCAGCACCAGGACCAGCACCGGGATGACGATGTTCCGCACCCAGGAGGGCAGCGACTTCCAGAGCTCAGCCATGACCGTTCCTTCTCTCCCCGTGGGGTCGGCTGCCGTCCGGTGCCGCATCCCGCTTGCTTTCGGTACTTCGATCGTACGGGGACACGAGTGCCGGAACGAGGCCCGTCGGCCCGGAGAGAACCCCTAGATCACCCCGACCCGGGGCCCCGGGGAGACCCGGGTGCGGGCCTCGGGGACGACCCCCGACAAGGGCCCCGCACCCCCTGCGACCAGCGGTCAGACCGGCCAGCGCTCGCCGCGCCAGGCGGCGTCCCAGAACATCCACTCGTAGCGCGAGGTGGTCGTGAAGTGCTCGACGACCCGGCGCCGTTCGGCCGGGGAGATCTCCTCGCCGAGGCGGTCGGTGAGCGCCAGCACCCGGCGGACGACGGACTGGAACGCCTCGTCGCCGTAGGTGGCGATCCACTTGGCGTACAGCGGGTCTGGGGAGCCCTGGGCGAGCAGCGCCTCGCCGACCCGGGCGTAGATCCAGTAGCAGGGCAGCACCGCGCCGACGGCCTCGGCGAAGGAGCCGCCGTAGACGGTGGCCAGCAGGTAGCTGGTGTAGGCCCGGGTGGTGGGCAGCACCGGTTCGGCGGCGGCCTGCTCGGCGCTGCCGCCGAAGGCGGTCAGGAACTCGGCGTGCATGCCCTGTTCCGCGGCCAGCGCGCCGACCGCGTCGTCCGCGAAGGCCCGCACGTCCTCCTCGCCGGGCGCCTTGGCGGCGCAGACGGCGAGCGCGCGGGCGTAGTCGCGCAGGTAGTGCGAGTCCTGGACGACGAAGTGGCGGAAGGCCGCACGCGGCAGGGTGCCGTCGGTGAGGCCACCGATGAAGGGGTGGGCGAGGATCTCGGCGTACACCGGCTCGATGGCCGCCCAGAGTTCTTCCGTCAGGCTCTTGCTCATGCCCAGGACCCTAGACGGTCGGTCCGCGGGCGGTCAGCCCTCGGGCGGGGAGAACACCACCAGGACCCGCAGCTCCTCGGTGACGTGGTGGAAGCGGTGCGGGGTGCCGGCCGGGACGTAGACGACGGTGCCGCGCCCGACCGTGGCGGTCTCGGCGCCGACGGTCAGTTCGGCGCGACCGCTGATCACCTGGTAGATCTCGTCCTGGTCGTGCGCGGTCTGCGGGTCGGTGTCGCCGGGGGAGAGCGCGTAGAGCCCGGCGGACATCCGCGGTTCGCGCAGGAAGCGCAGGTACGCGCCGTCGTTCGCCGCGCGTTCGACGTCCAGTTCGTCCAACCGGAACAGCTTCACCGCTACTCCCCTCCTTCGTCCATCCACCGTGCGGGCCACGGGCATTCAACACCACGGGCACCGGACCGGGGGCGCCAGGATGTCCGGAGGGAGCGCCAACATGTCCGAGGAGAGCTTCCCCCAGGACGGCGGGGCCTGCCAGGCTTGGGCGTCATGAAGGGTTTCCTCATCAAGACAGTGATCAACGCGGTGGCCATCTGGGTCGCCGCCTGGATCGTCAACGGTATCCAACTCGCGAGCGGCAAGGCCGACCTGGGCCACAAGGCCCTGACGGTGGTCGCCGTCGCCCTGGTCTTCGGCCTGGTCAACTTCCTGATCAAGCCGCTGGTCAAGCTGTTCTCGTTCCCGCTGTTCATCCTCACCCTGGGGCTGATCACCTTCGTGATCAACGCCCTGATGCTGTGGCTGACCTCCTGGGCCGCGGGGAAGCTGCACCTGGACTTCAACGTCACGGGCTTCGTGCCGGCGTTGCTCGGCTCGCTGATCATCAGCCTGGTCTCGTGGGGGCTGCACCTGGCCCTGGACGACGACTGACCTCCGCCGTGGCCGGGCACCGACTGGCCGAACCCGACCCGACCGAACCCGACCCGGCCGGTCACGAGGCGGCCGGACACGAGGCGGCCGGACAGCATCAGGCCGAACACGAGAGGGGCCCGCGCCCGGGTGGTTCACCCGGCGCGGGCCCCTTCGTCGGTGGCGGCGGTGCGGCCACCGCTCACCCCGCGTTCTCACATCCCCGGAGGATGTCCGCGAGCTCGGCGTCGAGTTCCTGCCCGGTGATCTCCTGGCCCATCGGCACCAGCCGGTCGGTGCGCGCCAGGAAGGCGACCAGCGGCGGTGCCGAGGCCCGCAGCAGGGCGTCCCCCTCGGGGGAGTGCAGCACGATACAGACCTCGGTGAGCTCCTCGCCGACCGGGTGGATGTGCACGTCGCCCTCGCCGGAGGGCCGGCTGATGCCGTCGAGCAGCAGCTCGCGCGCGAACACCCAGGTGACGGGTTCGTCGCCGGGCAGGTGGAAGGTGAACCGGACGGCGTACGGGTCGTCGGGCTCGTACTCCAGGTCCACCACGATGCGGAAGGAGAGCTCGTGCGAGACCACGAGGTTCATCACCAGGTGTCCCTGGACTGTGCTGTGCTGCATGGCGCCAGTACCTCTCGTGGGGCCGGCCGGGTGGGCCGTGGGGTGAGGAGCGGGGGCAGGGTTGGGGGGCGGGGGCAGGGCTGGGGGCTTCGGACGTGGTGCCGGGATCGTCAATCGCTGGGTGTGGGGCGTTTTCTGACGGTTTTGTGCAACCAATCCGTGTTAGGTCACCATCGTCCATGTTTGGGGACGTAGTGGACAAGGTGTGCTTTTTCAAATGGTGAACGAACGGGATCCGTGACGGCGCGAGGAGCGTCAGAGGACGAACGACGGGCCCATCGCGCCCACGCTGCGCCGCAGTTGGCCGGCGACGACGGTCAGCCGGTCGGCCTGTTCGACGGGCAGTGAGAGGGCCATGGTGGCGACCATCGGCCCGACGGTGATGGGGACGGCCGCGCAGACGGTGCCGAGCGCGTACTCCTGACGTTCCAGGACGGGCATGGTCGGTCGCAGGGAGGCGAGCCGGCGCAGGACGGCGGCCTCGCCGGTGACGGTGGAGGGGGTGAGCCCGACCGGCGGGTGGCGGGCGAGGTGGTCACGGCGCTCCTCCTCGGACAGTTGGCCGAGCAGGCACTGGCCGATGGCGTGCGCGTGGCCGGTGGCGCGGAGGTCGGCCCAGGGCTGGACGGCGGGGCGGCCGGGGTCGTCGGCGACGTCCACCACGTGGATCTCGCCGTCCCGGTAGAGCGCGAAGTAGACGGGGGCCCCGAGTTCGTCCCGTAACCGCTGCATCCGCGTGCGCAGGTCGTGCCGGTCGGACTGCCGGTCGTCGGCCCGGCCTATGCCGTTGACCGACTCCCCGTAGAAGAACCGGCCGTCGGAGCGCCGGAGGTAGCCCTCGTGGGTGAGGGTGCGCAGCAGGTGGTAGGCGGTGCCGAGCGGCAGTCCGGCGGCGCGGGCCAGTTGTTTGGCGGTGGCGCCCTGCCGGAATCCCCCGACGGCCTCCAGCAGCCGCAGCGCCCGTTGGACGGAGCCGATCAGGGTGGGGCCGCGACCCTTGCCCGGCGAGGTGGACGGCGAGGTGGACGGCGGCGGGCTGCCGGGCGGCGAGGTGGGCGTCGGCGACCTGGCGACGCGCCCGGTGCGGACCGTCCTGGACGGCTCTGCGATCTGATCCATGGCCACGTCCATCCCCCAGCCCGAGTCAATGCACAGAAAGGGCATCCGGAGCGAAGCCCTCCGATCTGCCCGATAGTGGCTCATTGCAGCACAGGGATGACCTCCCTGCAATCACTCTTACACCGATCACTCGGCAAAATCCTTCGATTCGAAGGCAAGAATCAGAATCGACCGATATTTGGAAGATCAGTTCAAGATTCACCTTCGCTATCCAAGATCTATCCGCAGTTACTCCCCGCCCCCGAACGGACGCACCGGTTCGGGCGGGTTTCGGCCGGACCGTCCCGCGGGAGACTCCCGCACAACGCTCCAGCCCCGGAGGTCGCCATGGGCCCCGACAACCGAACCCCGCCGCCCCGCCCGGTGGTGAAGCGCACCGCGCGGGCGATCCTGCTGGAGCTCGACCCGGACGACCCGTACGGCCCGGCCTCGATCGTGCTGATCCGGCGGGTCCGGCCCGGCGCGCCCCAGCCGTACTGGATCACTCCCGGCGGCGGGGTCGAGCGCGGCGACCGCACCGTGGTCGAGGCGCTGCACCGCGAGGTGGACGAGGAACTCGGCGGCAAGATCGTCGACGTGGTGCCCGCCTTCGTCGACACCATCAGCCACACGCACCATGACGACGGCACCCTGCTCCACCCGCACGGGGTCAAGGTGCAGCACTTCTTCGCCTGCCGGCTCGCCTCGATGGACCTCAGCCGGCGGCACGGCCCCGAGGTGGACGAGCCCAACGGCGAGTACCAGGTGGTCCGGCTGCCGTTCACCCGCGAGGGGGTGACCTCCGTCAACGTCGTCCCGCCCCGGCTGCGGGCGTACCTGGCGGCCAACATCGAGGGCGTCCGCGCGCTGCTCGCCCCGGACCTCGGCTGACCGGCTGACCCGCCGACCCGCTGGCCACTCCCGATCCCGGCTGACTCTCCCGCCGGGGCCACCCGATCACCCCGCCGCCCGATCACCCCGCCGCGAGGTCGCCCACCAGGTCGTGCCGGATCCGCTCGGCCGCCACGCCCGAGCGCAACAGCACCCCGACGCCCCGGCGGACCATCGCGGGCGGCCCGCTGAGGAACGCCTCCCGCCCGGCCCACGGCCCGAACCGGCCCACCACCTCGGGGAGTTCGCCGGTCAGCGCACCCTCGGCCGGCCCGGTGCCGGAGAGCACCGGCCGCACCGTGAGCCACGGCAGCCGCCGAGCCAACTCGTCCAGCCCGTCCAGCTCGTACAGGTCGCCGGCGCGGCGGGCCCCGTAGAACACGTCGACGGCGCCGACCGGCGTGCCGCGCTCGGCCACCTCCTCGACCAGCGCGCGGATCGGCGCGATGCCGGTACCGCCGCCGAGGCAGAGCAGGTCCGCGCCGGCGACGTGGTCGGCGGTCATCGTGCCGGCCGCCGGGCCCAGCCGCAGGACGTCCCCGGGAGCGGCCCGATGGACGAGCGCGTTGCTCACCCAGCCCGCCTGGACGGCCTTCACGTGGAAGGTCAGCAGCCCGTCCGGCCGGGGGGCCGAGGCGAACGAGAAGTGCCGCCAGACCCGCGGCCACCAGGGCGTCTCCAGACTGGTGTACTGCCCGGCCCGGTACGGGTACGCCTGGTCCGGCCGGACGGTGATCACCGCGACGTCCCGGGTGCGGCGCTCGTGCCGGACCACCTCGCCCTGCCACCAGGGCGGCGAGGTGCGGGCGGCGTCCTCGGCGGCCTCGATCATGATCGAGGAGACCAGCCGGTAGACCCGGCGCCAGGCCAGCTCGGTCTCGGCGTCCCACCGGCTGCCCGCGTACCTGGCCAGCGCCTGCACCAGGCACTCGCCGACCGGGCCGTAGTGGCCGGTCAGCGTGCCGTACCGGCGGTGGCCGCGACCGAGCGCGCCGAGGTGGACGCGCAGGCCGGCCGGGTCGTCGGCGGCGCGGGCGGCGGCCAGCAGCGCGCGGAACAGGCGGTCCCGCTGGACGTCCATGGCGGCCGGGAAGAGCGCCCGGACCTCGGGGTGGTGCAGGAAGATCAGCGCGTAGAAGTGCGCGGTGGCGCGGTCGGCGACCGGCTCGACGACCGCCAGGCTGGCCCGGATCAGCTCGACGTCCCGTACGGTGAGCGGCTGTTCGACGGGGGAGGCGCTGCGGTCGGGGGCACTGCGGTCGGGGGCGCTGCGGTCGGAGGCGGGCAGCGGAACGGCCAACGGGGCCGACAGTTGGGCCGGGCGGCCCTCGGCGGGCTCCTGCGCGGCCCAAGCCCTGGTCCAACTGTCGCCGGGGCCCGCCCAGTTGAGGCCGGGAGCGTCGGTGAACAGCGGCCGGAACGCGGGGGCGGCAGGCGGCACGGCGGGCGGCTCGGCCGGCGGCTCCGGGTAGTTGGGCGCGGGGACGGCCGGCGGGCGCACCGGCCGCACCGGCGGGGCCGGCAGCGCCGGGAGGACGGCTGTCGGCGCCTCGGCCGGGATCTGCGGCGGGAGGTCCGGCGGGTCCAGCGGCATCGGCGGCCGTTCGGGCCCCGCCCCGGCCGCCCTCGCGGCTGCCATCCCGGCCGCCATCCCGGCCGCCGTCACCTCCGCCGTCACGTGCGCCATCGTGTCCGCCACCGCGTCCGCCGGGAGCTCCGGCAGGCCCGGAACGGAGGCGGCGCCCGCCGAGCCGTGCCCGGTGCGGACCAGAAGTGTTCTGCGGGACTTCACCGCAACGTTTCGAGTACCCAAGAGAATCGTTTCGCCTCCGGCCGCCCTGCGCCACCACCTGGCTTGTCTCTGCTGACGCCTAGGCAGCGTGGCACGCCCGAACTGCTCATCCGACAAATCACGCGAAGCCCGGACACCCGGGCCCGGGACGCGCTACTCTCCCTCGATTCGCGCCCCGTCGCCCTGGGTGCGGAGTGCGCCACCCAGGGCGACCGAGTCGTGCTCAGAGCTGCCGCAGCAGCGTCCCCGGCCGCTCCACGCAGTCCGCGACGAACCGCAGGAAACCGCCCGCCGTCCCGCCGTCGCAGACCCGGTGGTCGAAGGTGAACGACAGCTGCACGACCTCGCGCACCGCCAACTCCCCCTCGTGCACCCAGGGTTTGGCGACGATCCGGCCGACCCCGAGCATCGCCGCCTCGGGGTGGTTCAGGATCGGGGTGGAGCCGTCCACGCCGAACACCCCGTAGTTGTTCAACGTGAAGGTGCCGCCGGTCAGTTCGGCCGGGGTGAGCGAGCCGTCGCGCGCCGCCTCGGTCAACCGGCCCAGCTCCTGGCCGAGTTGCTCGGTAGTGCGGGCGTGGGCGTCCCGCACCACCGGGACGACCAGGCCTCGCTCGCCCTGCGCGGCGAAGCCCAGGTGCACCGCCGCGTGTCGGATGATGCCAGAACCGTCCTCCGTCATACTGGAGTTGAGCTCCGGGAAACGGGCCAGCGCGACCGTGCAGATCCGGGCGAGCAGCGCCAGCACGCTCACCTTCGGGCCGGGGGCGGCATTCAACTGCCGCCGCAGCATCATCAGTTCGGTGGCATCGGTGTCCACCCAGCAGGTCACTGCGGGGATCTCCCGGTGGCTGCGGCTGAGCTTCTCGGCCACCGCCTTGCGCAGCCCGCGCAGCGGGACGACGCCCTCCCGCGCCACCGGCGCCGGAGCCGTCGGTGCCGGAGCCGTCGGTGCCACCGTCTTCGCCGCGACCGCCCGTTCGACGTCCGCGCGCATGATCAGCCCGTCGGGGCCGCTGCCGGAGAGCGCGGCCAGATCGACCCCCTGTTCCCGGGCCAGCCGCCGCACCAGCGGCGAGATCACCGGCACCACGCCCGGAACGGTCCGCACCACCAGCGCGGGAGCCGGAACAACAACCGGAACAACAACCGGAACGTCAGCGGGAACAGGAGCCGGATCAACAGCAGCAACAGCAGCAGGACCAGCAGCCGCACCCCCCACCCGGCGCCGCCGCCCGCCCTTCTCCGGCTCGGCGACCCCGTACCCGACCAGCGGCCGCTCCACCTCCGCCGCCGCCTCGACCAGCATCCCGGCCGCCGTCTCGGCCAGCAGCGAAGCCCCTTCCGCCGGAGCCACCGCGACCGTCACCAGCGGCGCGCCCACGGCGATCTCCTCGCCCTCCTCGCCGTACCGGGCGGTGACCACCCCGCCGTACGGGCAGGGCACCTCCACCACGGCCTTGGCGGTCTCCACCTCCACCACCGGCTGGTCGACCGCGATCACCTCGCCGACCTCGACCAGCCACCGCACCACCTCGGCCCCCGTGAGTCCCTCACCGAGGTCGGGCAGCCGGAACTCGCGCACGACGGGCATCATCCTCGGTCCTCCCACTGCAACCGGGCGACCGCGTCCAGGATCCGGTCCACCCCGGGCAGGTGGTGGTGCTCCAGCATCGGCGGCGGGTACGGGATGTCGAAGCCGGTCACCCGCAGCACGGGCGCGGCCAGGTGGTGGAAGCAGCGCTCGGTGACCCGGGCCGCGATCTCCGCGCCGGTGCCGCCGAAGCCGCTCGCCTCGTGCACCACCACGGCCCGGCCGAGCGAGCGCACCACCCGGCAGACCGTCTCGTCGTCGAACGGCACCAGGGTGCGCAGGTCCAGCACCGCGAGGTCCCAGCCCTCGGCCTTCGCCGTCTCGGCCGCCTCCAGGCAGACCGGCAGCGAGGGCCCGTAGGTGATCAGCACGGCGGAGGTGCCGGGCCGCCGCAGCACGGCCCGGCCGATCGGCTCGACCGGCGCGGCCGGGTCGAACCCGTCCTTGCCCCAGTAGAGCCGCTTGGGCTCCAGGAAGACCACCGGGTCGTCGGAGGCGATCGAGGCCCGCAACAGCCCGTACGCGTCGGCGACCGTCGCCGGGGTGACCACGTGCAGGCCGGGGGTGGCCGCGTAGTACGCCTCGGAGGCGTCGCTGTGGTGCTCGACCCCGCCGATGCCACCGCCGTACGGGATGCGGACGGTGATCGGCAGCGGGAGCCGGCCGGCCGTGCGGTTGCGCATCTTGGCGACGTGCGAGAACAGCTGCTCCAGCGCCGGGTAGGCGAAGGCGTCGAACTGCATCTCGACGACCGGGCGCAGCCCGTACATCGCCATGCCGATCGCGGTGCCGAGGATGCCGGCCTCGGCCAGCGGGGTGTCCAGGCAGCGGTCGGGGCCGAACTCGGCGGTCAGCCCGTCGGTGATCCGGAAGACGCCGCCGAGCGCGCCGACGTCCTCGCCGAGCACGTGCACCGCGGGGTCCTCGCGCAGGGCGTCGCGCAGCGCCGCGTTGAGCGCCTGCGCCATGCTCGCCGTACGGGTCGGTGTGGCCGTCTGGTTCATCAGTGCTGCACCTCGGCCTCGGCGGCCAGCTCGGCGGACAACTGGGCGGCCTGTTCCCGCAGTTGCGGGGTCGGCTCGGCGAAGACATGGGTGAACAGGGCCATCGGGTCCAGCTCGAGGTCGGCGTGGAACTCGGCCCGCATCCGGGCCGCCAGCGCCTCCGCCTCGTCGGCCGCCGACTGCACCAGCGCGTCGTCCAGGACGCCGAGTTCGCGCAGCGAGCGGTCCATCAGCAGGATCGGGTCGTACTCCCGCCAGGCGGCCACCTCCGGGTCGGTGCGGTAACGGGTGGCGTCGTCGGCGTTGGTGTGCGCCTCGACCCGGTAGGTGAGCGCCTCGACCAGGGTCGGGCCGCCGCCGGTCCTGGCCCGCTCGACCGCCTCGGTCAGGACGCCGTGCACGGCGGGCGCGTCGTTGCCGTCCACCAGCCGGCCCGGCATGCCGTAGCCGACGGCCTTGTGGGCGAGGGTGGGCGCGGCGGACTGCGCGCTGAGCGGGACGGATATCGCGTAGCCGTTGTTCTGCACCAGGAAGACCACCGGCGCCTGGAGCACCGCGGCGAAGTTCAGCGCCTCGTGGAAGTCGCCCTCGCTGGTGCCGCCGTCGCCGAGCATGGCCAGCGCGACCACCGGCTCGCCGGCCAGCCGGGCGGCGTGCGCCAGCCCGACGGCGTGCGGGGCCTGGGTGGCGAGCGGGGTGCAGAGCGGGGCGGTGCGGGTGGCGCGCGGGTCGTAGCCGGTGTGGGCGGTGCCGCGCAGCAGGGTCAGCGCCTCCAGCGGGTCGACGCCCCGGGAGACCACCGCGAGGGTGTCGCGGTAGCTGGGGAACAGCCAGTCGGCCTCGCCGAGCACCAGCGCGGCGGCGACCTGGCAGGCCTCCTGGCCGGTGGACGCCGGGTAGACGGCCAGCCGGCCCTGCTTGGTCAGGGTGGTGGCCTGCTGGTTGAAGCGGCGGCCGACCACCAGGCGGCGGTACAGCTCGCGCAGCAGTGCGGGGTCGTACTTCTCCAGCGCGGGGGTGCCGAGCACCCGGACCGGTGAGGCGTCCGGGAGCAGGGGGGCCGGGTCGGTCCGCGGGGCGGTGGCCCCGGGGGTCCAGCCGGGCACCGCCGTGTGGTGTCTGTGGTCGAGAACGGTCATCTCGGGGCACCTCCTGGGGTGGCGGGGGCTCCCTACCGATTGTTCGGTCGTCTGTTCATCTTGACCAGAAGCGTGACAAGGTGGTGGACATTCGGCCTGAGCGGCGGTCGACTGGTGGCAGTGCGTCCAATCGGCGAGGGTGGGGGGTCATGTCGGCTGAACAGATGTCCAGACTCGACCGGGTCGACCGTTCGATCCTGCGGCTGCTGCAGCAGGACGGCCGCGCCTCGATCCGCTCGGTGGCCGAGCGGGTGCACGTGTCCCGGGCGAACGCCTACGCCCGGATATCCAGGATGGTCGAGGACGGCATCATTCGCGGCTTCACCGCCCGCGTCGACCACGAACGGGCAGGTCAGGGCGCGTCCGCGTACATCACCCTGAAGATCGTCCAGAACTCCTGGCGCACGGTCCGGGAGCAGCTGCTGGAGCTCCCCGGGGTCGCCCACATCGCCCTGGTCGGCGGAGACTTCGACGTCCTGCTGCTGGTGCACACCGCGGACAACCACGCGCTGCGGGAGCTGGTGCTGGGCAGCATCCAGTCCATCCCCCAGGTGCTCGGCACCCGGACCATGCTGATCTTCGAGGAGACCGACCAGGTCCCCCCGGACTGACCACCCGGCCACCGGCCGGCGGCGGCTACCGCGCGCGCAGCCCGTCGAAGGCCAGGTGGACGACCGCGTCCGCGACGCCGTCGGTGCCCTTGAGGCCCGGCCGGTACCACTCCACGATCGAGTTGATCATCCCGAACAGCAGCCGGGTGGCCAGCCGCGGCTCGACGTCCGCGCGCAGCGCACCGTCCGCGACCGCCGCCCGCAGCAGCTCGGCGACCTGGTGGTCGAACTCCCGGCGCCGCTCCAGCGCCCACTGCTCGGTCACCGTGTTCCCGCGCACCCGCAGCAGCAGCGTCACGTACGGCAGTTCCGCGAGCAGCACCTCGGCGGTGCGGCGCACCACGTGCTCCAGCCGCTCCACCGCCGGGCCCCGCACCGCCGCCGGCTCGGCCAGGATCGCGAACAGCCCGTCCAGCGCCCGCCCGACGGCCAGCCGCAGCAGCTCCTCCTTGCCGCGGACGTGGTGGTAGATGGACGACTTGGAGATCCCGGCCGCCCGGGACAGGTCCTCCATCGAGGTGCCGTCGTAGCCGCGCTCGTTGAACACGTCGACGGTCACCGCGAGCAGTGACTCCACGGTGTAGGCGGTACGCGTGCTGTGATCGGCCATCCTCCGAGTATCCCCGGCCGCCCCGCGCCGTACGCGATCGGGTCCGGTCGGGTCCGCGGCAGCGCACTGGTCCACACCAGGCCCCGATGCGCAGGCCCTAGACTCGGCGGACGATCGTCCACGTCCAGCAGGGTGGGGTCCAGTCCGAATGAACGCAATACCGGCCGTCGCCTCCGACGTGCCCGAGCAGCGCAGCGATGATCCGGAGGGCGTGCCCGGCGGCGGCTGGCGGGAAGGCGCCCGCGCCCTGGTGGTCCGGTTCGGGCCGGCGGTGTGGTGCTACGCGGTGCTGAAACTGATCGGCTTCACCGTCTTCATGAAGCTGCTCTCCTTCTCCGGCGACTACCTCAAGAAGCCGGCCCGGTTCGGCGGCGGCGCCAACCCCTGGGACGTGCTGGCCACCTGGGACGGCTGGTGGTACCAGCAGGTGGCCCAGTTCGGCTACCACCCGGCGCTGGTCACGATCCCCAACGGCCCGGTCGGCTTCTCCGTCGAGCAGAACTCCGCCGCGTTCTTCCCGCTCTACCCGGGCCTGATGCGGATGACCTCGGACGTCACCGGCCTCGGCCTGTACGGCGCCGGGATGCTGGTGTCGGTGGTGGCCTCGCTGTTCGCCGCCGCCGGGATCTACGCCGTGGTGGACCGGATGGCCGGCCCCAGGGCGGGCGTGATCGCGGCCGGGATCTGGGCGATCGCCCCGGGCTCGGGCGCCGAGTGGGCGGTCTACTCGGACTCCACCTTCGTCGCACTGGCCGCCTGGGCCTGCTACTGCGTGATGACCAAGCAGTGGGTCGCCGCCGGGGTGATCACCCTGGTCACCGGGCTCAACCGGCCGACCGCCGCGGCGCTGATAGGCGCGGTCGGCCTGGCCGCGCTGGTGGAGCTGTACCGGCGCGAGAGCGGCGTCCTGCGCCCGCTGACCGCGATGCTGCTGGCCCCGGTCGGCCTGCTCGGCTACGTGGCCTGGGTGGGCTGGCGGATGGGCGAGTGGGGCGGCTACTTCCGGCTCCAGCACGACGCCTGGCTGCACTACTTCGACTGGGGCCAGGGCACCTGGCACGCGATCCGCGGCGTGCTGCTCGGCCGCAACGACTACCCGTTCGCGTTCCCGGTGCCGGACCTCTTCGCCACCCTGATCGTGCTCACCCTGCCGGTGCTGATCGTGCTGCTGATCCGGCTGCGCCCGCCGCTGGTGCTGACCGCCTACACGCTGGCCACGATCGTCTCGGTGCTGGGGAGCCTCGGCATCTTCGGCAACGTCTCGCGCTACCTGCTGCCGGCGTTCCCGCTGCTGATCGCGCTCGCGGTGGCGATGCGCAAGCTCAGCTGGCCGGTGCTGGCCGCGGTGCTGGGTTTCGGCGCGGTCGCCTCCGGCTGGTACGCGGGGTACGTCATCTTCGAGCTGGGCGTGCCGTAGACCCTGCCCCGCACCGGCCCCCCGGGGGCGCGTCCGCCACGGACGCGCCCCCGCGCGCTTTCCGGCCACCGCCCCGCGCGTCCTCCCGGATTCCGCCCCCCGCACCCTCGTGAGCCGACCGATCGTTCGGTTACCCTGTGACGTGTCCCGTCCTCCCTCCTGAGGAGCGCACAGATGTCCGCAGCGGTCACCCACCCCCTCGTCGGCGAACTGGTCGAGCGCCACCAGGCCACCCTGGACGCCGCCCTCGACGCCGCCGCCAAGCGCGACTACTGGTCGCCCTACCCCGAGTTCCCGAAGGCGTACGGCGAGAGCGGCCCGGCGGACGGCAAGGCCGCCTTCGACGCCCTGCTCGGCCAGCCGTTCACCCTCGACGGCCACCCCGCCGACGGCGACCTGGTCGGCGGCGAGGCCTCCCCGTACGGCATCGAGCTGGGCATCGGCTACCCGCACGCCGAGCCGGACGCGCTGATCGCCGCGCTGAGCGCCGCCCGGCCCGGCTGGGCCGCCGCCACCCCGCTGGAGCGCGCCGCCGTCTGCCTGGAGATCCTGCACCGGATCAACGCCCGCTCCCACGAGTTCGGCCAGGCCGTCATGCACACCACCGGCCAGGCCTACGGCATGGCCTTCCAGGCCGGCGGCCCGCACGCCCAGGACCGCGGCCTGGAGGCGGTCACCTACGCCTACGCCGAGCAGACCCGGCTGCCCCGCCGGGCCGGCTGGACCAAGCCCCAGGGCAAGCGCGAACCGCTGGTGATGACCAAGGAGTTCACCGTCGTCCCGCGCGGCCTCGCGCTGCTGGTCGGCTGCAACACCTTCCCCACCTGGAACGGCTACCCCGGCCTGTTCGCCTCGCTGGCCACCGGCAACCCGGTGCTGGTCAAGCCGCACCCGCGCGCCGTGCTGCCGCTCGCGCTGACCGTCCGGACCGCCCGCGAGGTGCTCGCCGAGGCCGGCTACGACCCCAACCTGGTCTGCCTGGCCGTCGAGCACGAGGGCGGCACCGTCGCCCAGACCCTCGCCGTCCGCCCCGAGATCCGGCTGATCGACTACACCGGCTCCACCGCCTTCGGCGACTGGCTGGAGGAGCACGCCAAGCAGGCCGAGGTGTACACCGAGAAGGCCGGCGTCAACGCGGTCGTCATCGACTCCACCGACGACTACAAGGGCATGCTCGGCAACCTGGCCTTCGCCCTCTCGCTCTACAGCGGCCAGATGTGCACCACCCCGCAGAACCTGCTGATCCCGCGCGGCGGCATCGCCACCGACCAGGGCGACAAATCCTACGACCAGGTCGTCGCCGACCTCGCCGCCGCCATCGACGGCCTGCTCTCCGACGACGCCCGCGCCGCCGCCATCCTCGGCGCCGTGGTCAACCCGGGCGTGCTGCAGCGCTCGGCCGCCGCGGCCGGCGGCGAGTACGGCGAGCTCGCCCTCGCCCCGCGCGCGGTGACCTCGCCGGACTTCCCCGGCGCGACCGTCCGCACCCCCGCGCTGGTCAAGCTGGACGCCGACAAGCCGGACGACCGCGCGGTCTTCCGCACCGAGTGCTTCGGCCCGGTCTCCTTCGCCGTCGCCGTCGAGTCCACCCCCGCCGCCGTCGAGCTGCTGCGCACCACGGTCCGCGACAAGGGCGCCATGACGGCCTCCGGCTACACCACCTCGCCCGAGGTGGAGGGCCTGCTGGTGGCGGCCGCGCTCGACGCCGGCGTCTCGCTCTCGCTCAACCTGACCGGCGGCGTCTACCCTAACCAGACCGCCGCCTTCTCCGACCTGCACGGCACCGGCGCCAACCCGGCCGCCAACTCGGCCTACTGCGACGGCGCGTTCGTCGCCAACCGGTTCCGCACCGTGGAGGTCCGCCGGCACGGCTGAGCGCCGTCCCGGCCCCGTCCGATCCGCTCCGGGCCCCGGCGGTCACCCACCGCCGGGGCCCGGCGGTTCACAGCTCCCCGCGGGCCCGGGATGATGGAGTCTGGGAGAACGCCGGACACGGCGTCCAACCGCCCTCCGAACACCGGGAGCTGACACATGACCGCGAAGCCGACGACCGCCACCGACATCCTGATCGTCGGTGCCGGACCGACCGGACTGCTACTGGCCGGCGACCTCGCCGCGGCCGGGGTCGGCGTCACCGTCTTGGAGAAGCGCGGCGCCGAGTCCAACCTGACCCGGGCCTTCGCCGTGCACGCCCGCACTCTGGAGCTCCTGGACGCCCGCGGCCTCGCCGACGACCTCATCGCCACCGGCCGCCCGGTCACCGGCCTGAGGATGTTCGACCGCTTCGGCATCGACCTGAGCTC
Source organism: Kitasatospora sp. NPDC087271 (assembly GCF_044744605.1). NCBI lineage: Bacteria > Bacillati > Actinomycetota > Actinomycetes > Kitasatosporales > Streptomycetaceae > Kitasatospora > Kitasatospora sp. NPDC087271. The sequence goes on along the minus strand of NZ_JBIUYQ010000002.1, from coordinate 621,817 downwards.
GCTGCCCACCCGCTTCCCGTTCGTCCTGATCACGCCGCAGTACCACGTCGAACGGCTGCTCCAGGACCGCGCCGAGCAGGCCGGCGCGACCATCCTGCGCGGTGCCGAGGTCACCGCCCTGCGCCAGGACGCCGAGGGCGTCACCCTGGAGACCCGCGACGGGAACGCCTTCACCGCCCGGTACGCGGTCGGCACCGACGGCGTCCGCTCCACCGTGCGCGACCTGCTCGGCATCCCGTTCCCCGGCGAGTCCGTGGTCGACTCCGTGATGCTCGCCGACGTCCGGCTGGAGCGCGAGCCCGCCGACACCATCACCGTCGGCGCCAACGAGACCGGCTTCTCCTTCCTCGCCCCCTTCGGCGACGGCTGGTACCGGCTGATCGCCTGGGACCGCAAGGAGCGGCAGCCCGACGGCACCACCCCCTCGCCGGAGCGCCTCGCCGCCATCGCCCGGACCACCCTCGGCGAGGACTACGGCCTGCACGACGTCCGCTGGAGCTCCACCTTCCACAGCGACGAGCGTCAGGCCCCCAACTACCGCTCCGGCCGGGTCTTCCTGGCCGGCGACGCCGCGCACTGCCACTCCCCGGCCGGCGGCCAGGGCATGAACACCGGCCTCCAGGACGCCGCCAACCTGTCCTGGAAGCTCGCCGCCGCCCTCCGGGGCCACGCCACCGACGCCCTGCTCGACACCTACCAGGGCGAACGGCACCCGGTCGGCCGGACGGTGCTGCGCACCTCCGGCGCGCTGATCCGGCTCGCCCTCGCCGAGTCCGCCCCCACCCGCGCCCTGCGCGGGGCGCTCACCACGCTCGGCGGCCACCTCGACCCGGTCACCGAGCGCGGCGCCCGGATGGTCTCCGGCATCGACATCTCCTACCCGGCCCCGAAGGACGCCCACCCGCAGGTCGGCAAGCGCGTCCCGGACCTGCGGCTGACGGCGCTGCGCAAGCCCGTCGAGGGCGCCCCGGCCGCCCCCGAGCGGCTCTACGAGGCGCTGCGCGAGGGGAAGTTCGTCCTGGTCAGCAACGACGAACTGGCCGCCGCCGAACCCTGGGCGGACCGCATGGTCACCGCCGCCCCGGCCGACCCGCACGGCAAGCTGCGCGACACCGTCCTGCTGATCCGCCCGGACGGCTACGCCGCCTGGGGCGCCGTCGACCCCGGCCAGGGCGAGCTCCGCACCGCCCTGACCGCCTGGCTCGGCACCCCCTGACCCCCGCCGGCGGGTGCGCGGCCTCCCCGCGCACCCGCCAGGCCCACCGTCGGACCCGCCAGGCCCTCCCGGCCCGCCCTCAGCCCCTTCCGGTCCACCGTCGGGGCAGCCGTCAGAGCAGCCGCCGGGCCGTGCCGTTCACATAGTTCCGCGCCGCCCGCGCCCGATTCCCGCGCGTCGCCGTTCGGCCCACGCCGGTCATGCTTCCCGCGCGGCTCCACCCGGTTCCACGTCCGTCCCTTCCGCCCCCCACCGGTAGGGGCCGGTTCCGGAATCCGGGCTATTCACTGTATGGAATCCCCGCATTCCGGGTGTCCACAGTTGACTGTTTTTTAGCAACGAATTGCTTGACCATGAGCCACTTTGCGCACTGGTTCTGTCATGTTCTAGCCAGCGTTTTCGACTCCGGAACGCTCTGGCCCCTTGCCGGCCCCCACAGCCGGCCAGAGGAGGATCCGTTGCGCCCCCGCTCCCTTGCCCTCGCCGCGGCGATAGCCGTGCTGCCGCTGACCGCCGTCTCGCTCGGTGTCTCCACCGCGCAGGCCGCCCCCGCTCCCCGTGTCGCGCTCCCGAACACCGTCAACCCGGCGGTGGCCCACTCGGAGAAGAAGGGCGACGTCCCGGCCGAGCAGCAGATCTCGGTGGCCGTCAGCCTGAAGCTGCGTGACACCGCCGCCCTCGACCGCTTCCTCGCCGCGGTCGCCACCCCCGGCACCCCCGAGTTCGGCAAGTACCTGACGCCGGAGCAGTTCACCGCCCGGTTCGGGCCGACCCAGGCCGCCGTCGACCAGGTCAAGACCTACCTGGCCGCCCAGGGCCTGACCGTCACCGAGGTGAGCGCCAACCGCCAGGTGGTCAGCGCCCACGGCACCAACGCGCAGATCTCGCAGGCCTTCGGCACCCACGAGAGCTCCTACGTCGACCCGCAGCTGCAGCGCGCCTTCTTCGCCAACGACGCCGCCGCCTCCGTCCCGGCCGACCTGGCCGACGTGGTCCAGGGCGTGAGCGGCCTGGACAACCACGCGGTCCGCAAGAACCGCCTGGCCAAGCCGAACTCGGTCACCCCGCACACGGCCTCCTCGACCCCGAGCGGCTTCGGCCCGTCGCAGTACGACGGCGCCTACAACCTGAACAAGACCGGCGCCGACGGCACCGGCACGACGGTCGCCCTCTGGGAGTTCGACGGCTACTCGTCCTCCAACCTGACCACCTACGACTCGCAGTACGGCCTGTCCGGCCCGGCCGTCTCCACGGTCTCGGTGGACGGCGCCAACTACGACTCCGCCCCCGGCGGGGGCCAGGGCGAGGTCGAGCTGGACAGCGAGATCGTCCGCGGCGCGGCGCCGAAGGCGACCCAGCTGGTCTACGAGGCGCCCAACAGCGACCAGGGCGAGATCGACATGGCCAACAAGATCGTGGCCGACAACCAGGTCTCGGTCATCTCGATCTCGTGGGGCTCCTGCGAGCCGGACACCACCGCCGCCTCGATGACGGCCGTGGACAACGCCTTCAAGCAGGCCGCCGCCCAGGGCATCTCGATCTTCTCCGCCTCCGGTGACGACGGCTCCCGCGACTGCACCCGCTCCACCAGCGGCTCGTCGGTCAAGGCGGTCGACTTCCCGGCGTCCAGCCCGCACCAGACCGGCGTCGGCGGCACCAACCTCCAGGTGTCCGGCACCTCGTACTCCTCGGAGAGCGCCTGGAGCAGCGCCGGCGGCGGCGTCTCCACCGTGTTCGGCAAGCCGACCTGGCAGACCGGCACCGGCACCGGCAGCGGCACCATGCGCACCGTCCCGGACGTCTCCTCCAACGCCGACCCGGCGAGCGGCTTCGCGATCTACACGGCCGGCTCCTGGCAGGTCTACGGCGGCACCAGCGCGGCGGCGCCGCTGTGGGCCGGCTACGCGGCCCAGTTCAACCAGAAGGCCAAGGCGGCCGGCCAGCCGGTCCTGGGCGAGGCGAACCCGAAGCTGTACGCGGTCGCGAACAGCAGCAACTACTCCGGCGCCTTCCACGACGTGACCAGCGGCTCCAACCAGGACTTCCCGGCCGGTACGGGCTACGACCAGGTCACCGGCTGGGGCACCCCGATCGCCGACGGCCTGACCACCGCCCTGCTCGGCGGCGGCTCCACCACCCCGCCCACCGGCGGCTGCACCGCGGCCCAGCTGGTCGGCAACGGCGGCTTCGAGACCGGCACCGCCGCCCCGTGGACCACCTCCAGCGGCGTGGTCGACAACAGCTCCTCGCAGGCGGCCCACTCGGGCAGCTGGAAGGCCTGGCTGGACGGCTACGGCAGCGCCCACACCGACACCCTGTCGCAGACCGTCTCGGTGCCGGCCGGCTGCAAGTCCGCCAGCCTCACCTTCTGGCTGCACATCGACACCGCGGAGACCGGCTCCACCGCGTACGACAAGCTGACCGTCCAGGCCAACGGCACCACGCTGGCGACGTACTCCAACGTCAACGCCGCCGCCGGCTACGTGAAGCGCACCCTGGACCTCTCCTCCTTCGCCGGCAAGAGCGTGACCGTCAAGTTCACCGGCACCGAGGACGGCTCCAACCAGACCAGCTTCGTGATCGACGACATCGCGCTGAACGTCAACTGACCACCAGCGGGTAGCACCACCTGACCCCCGCCGGGGCGGCGCCGACAGGGCCCGCCCCGGCGGTGTGCGTCCGCCCGGTCGCGGCGGGCGGCGAGGGCGGGCGGCGAGGGCGGGCGGCGAGGGCGTGTGTTTCCGAACTGTTTCAAGATCATCAACCCTTCGGTTCACGTGCCGTGACCCCTGTCATACGCACGACTGATGACGTAGCCTCTCGACCGTGCATAGGGTTCCCCAAAGCTCGGTGAAGCCGTCGGCGGCGAGCCTCGGCGCCGGCCAGGCCCCTCCGAACTCACCTGGCGGGGAGGGTCACCGCATGGCCGCACAGCAGCCTCAGGACTCCGCGCGACTCCGGCTGGTCGGACTGCGCCCGGAGCGCCCCGGCCCGTCCGTACCCGCACCGCCTCCGGCACCCGCGCACGCCGGGCGGGCCACCGCCCCCGGCGGCTTCGCGGACACCCTGCACCTGGCCATCGAGGCCAGTGGCCTCAGCCTGGACCGGATCAGAGCCGCCCTCACCCAACGTGGCGTCAGAGTCAGCGTCACGACGCTGAGTTACTGGCGGCGCGGACGCAGCCAGCCCGAACGGGCCAGCTCGCTGAGAGCCGTCCACCTGCTGGAGGAACTGCTCGGACTGCCGCACAGCGCGCTCACCTCGCTGCTCGGCCCGCCCCGCCCGCGCGGCCGCTGGGCCGCCGTCGCGAACACCTGCCACCTCGGCCTGGAGGACGTCTGGCCGGGCGAACGGCAGATCGCGGACATCTTCGCCGAGCTGGACGCCCCGCCGCAGGGCGAACTGGAGCGGCTGAGCATCCACGACTCGTACTACGTGGACGCCGAGCGGCGCGGCAACCTGCTGCGGATGCGCCAGGTGGTGCGCGCCACCGTCGGCGGCGTGGGCCGCTGCCTGGTCGTGCACAAGGCCGACGAGGAGGCGACGGGCTGCCCGGAGATCACCTCGGTGCGGCACGGCCGGCTGGGCCGGGTCCGGCGCCGTCCGGAGGCCGGCCTGACCGTCGGCGAGCTGATGCTGGACCGCCCGCTGGCGCTCGGCGACAGCACGGTCTTCGAGTACGAGGTGGAGATCCCGCCGGGCGGCCCGACGCTGGAGTACAGCCGCCGCTTCGCCACCCCGGTGCGCGAGTACGTGCTCCAGGTGCACTTCGACCCGGCGGCCGTCCCGGCGCACTGCGAGCGCTACGACCGCGAGCCGGGCGCGGACGTCGACCACCGCCGCGAGCAGCTCTGGATCGGCGCCTCCGCGAGTGCCCACGTGCTCGCCCCGGACCAGCAGCCCGGGCACATCGGCATCCGCTGGGAGTGGCAGTAGCCGTCCCCGGCGTCCAGTCTTCCCCGACATCCGGCCGCCCCGGCGTCCAACCGCCCCCGCCGTCCTCGAACCGGCCCACGCACCCCCGCCACACCTGACCGCCCGCCAGGCTCCGCGCCGGCACTACCGTCTCCTCCCCGCCCCCGCCACGCCCGGGCCGCCGAACGGTTGTCACCCGTCCGGCGCAACCCGCCGTGCCACCTTCCGCCCGCTTTGGGACTTTGGTCCCGATAACACGCGGGGCCGGCCCGGGAAGGCCAGTCCTGTCACGCCGTCAGGCGTCGACCAGGAAGACCGCAGGAAAGAGGCGGAGCATGACCCGTACCGACCACCTGTCCCCGCTGCTGGAATTCGACGAGGTCGAACCGGACGAGGACTGCATATGCGGGGGCTGCAACGCCCGCCGCCGCGCCCGGCGGCACGCCGCACCGGTGCACGAGGGCGGGCACGCCGCGGCCCGCAGCATCCGCCGCCGGGCCGCCGTGCTGATGGCCGCCGTCGGCACCGCGGTGGGCGGCGGGACGGCCGCCGCCGGGCACGCCACCGCGGCCCCCACCCCCGGCCCCACCCCGGGCGGCAACAGCACCGCCCAGCCCCCGCAGACCCCGCAGGGCGAGGTCAGCGGCCTCTACGGCCAAGCACCCGGCGCCCGCGCCTTCGCCGCCCCGCGCGCCGCCGCCCAGCCGCCCACCCGGGCGCAGATCATCCAGCGCGCCCAGGGCTGGGTCGACCAGCAGGTGCCGTACGGCATGGGCAGCTACTGGTCGGACGGCTACCGCCAGGACTGCTCCGGCTTCGTCTCGATGGCCTGGGGCCTCGGCAGCAGCCAGACCACCTGGACCCTGCCGAACTTCGCCGAGCGGATCGGCAAGGCCGACCTCCAGCCCGGCGACGTGCTGATCTACAACAACCCGGCCAGCCCGCAGTCCGGGTCGCACGTGACGATCTTCGGCGGCTGGACGGACTCCTCCCTCACCCGCTACCTCGCCTACGAGCAGACCTCCCCCGGCACCAAGAAGCGCGACACCCCGTACGCCTACTGGAACAACTCCGGCGCCTACGTCCCGTACCGCTACACCGGCCTGTCCGGCGGCAGCAACGACGGCACCCCGGCCACCGCCTTCCCGGGCGCGGACAAGTTCGGCCCCGGCGCGAACAACGCGTACGTCACCGAGCTCGGCCGGCTGCTGGTGCAGCGCGGCGGCGCCCGGTTCTACTCCGAGGGCCCCGACCCGCACTGGGGCGAGGCCGACCGGCGGGCCACCCAGGCCTTCCAGGAGGCCCAGGGCTGGCGCGGCGCCGAGGCCGACGGCATCCCCGGCAAGGACACCTGGGACTACCTGGTCAACGGCAAGGGCCGCGCCATCGGCGCCGGCACCACCCCGCTACCGCCGCCGGTCCGGCCCGGCACCGGGGCGCCCGCCTTCCCCGGCCGGCAGTACTTCGGACCGGGTCAGAACAACGACCAGGTCCGCCTGCTGGGCGAGCAGCTGGTGCGCAAGGGCTTCGGCGGCTCGTACGGCGTCGGCCCCGGCCCGCGCTGGAGCGAGAGCGACCGGCGGGCCGTCCAGGCCTTCCAGCAGGCCCAGGGCTGGCGCGGCGCCGAGGCCGACGGCTACCCCGGCCCGGACACCTGGCGCCGGCTCTTCGCCTGACGCACGCCGACGGCGTGGTGCCCGCCCCGGCGGGCGCCACGCCTCACCCCTGAGGCTTCGACGACATCCAGTGGAAGAGGCCCATCGCCACGCTGGTGGCCAGGTTGAAGCTGGACACCCCCGGCTGCATCGGCACCGAGACCAGGTGGTCCGCCCGCGCCTTGAGCTCCGCCGAGACGCCGTGCCGCTCGGTGCCGAAGGCGAGCAGCGCGTCGTCCGGGAACGGCAGCGTCCGGATGTCCGCGCCCTCCGGGTCCAGCACGTACAGCGGCCCGGCGGGCAGCTCCGGCAGGGCCAGCCGCTCCACCGCGGTGGCGAAGTGCAGGCCCGCGCTGCCGCGCAGCACGGTCGGGTGCCAGGGGTCCAGATCGCCGGTGGTCACCACACCGGTGGCGCCGAAGCCGGCCGCCAGCCGGATCACCGCCCCGACGTTGCCCAGGTTGCGCGGGTTCTCCAGCAGCACCACCGGGGCCGGGCGCGGGCGCCGGGCCAGGGCCGCCAGGTTCGCCCCGACGGACGGCCGCGCGGCCAGGGCGACCACCCCGGTCGGGTGCAGCCGGGGTGCCAGCGTCCGCAGCCGTTCCTCGGGCAGCTCCACCGCCAGCGCGTCCAGCGCCGGCGCGACGTCCGGCGCCAGTTCCCCGGCCAGGGCCAGCAGCGCCGCCCGGTCGGCGGTCAGCACCCGCCGGACGTCCCCGCCGAAGCGCAGCGCGTGCTTCAGCGGGTGGAACCCGTCCAGCAGGACGGCCCCCGGCTCCCGCTCCGCCGCCCGCCACGCCCGCAGCACCTCGTCGTCCATGGCGTTCATGGCGTTCATGGCGTTCACTCTGCCACCTCGTCCGAGGCCGTCTGATCCGAGGCCACCTGATCCAGGACCGTCTGATCCAGGACCACCCCGCCTGGGGCAGCCCCGCCCGGGCCGGGCTCGCCGGGGCGGCCCGCGGCGGCGATCACCTCGTCGAAGCCGAGCGGCCGGCCGGTCGGGCCGTCCGGATCGGCGGCGAGCCCCGCGAGCGCGAGGTCGAGGTGCCGGTGGACCAGCGAGCCGTCCGCGTCGAGCGCGGCCAGCGCGCCCGGCAGCGGGCGGGACACCCGGACGCAGAGCAGCACCAGGTCGCCCATCCCCACGTCGGCCCGCAGCCGCCCGGCGTCCTGGGCGGCGCGCAGCAGCGCCTCGACGGCGGTGACGGCTTCGCGGCGGACGGCGACCAGGTCCTCGTCCACCACCAGCCGCTCCAGCAGCACCACGATCGCCGCGCCCATCCGCAGGTCGGCGGCGGCGTGCACGAAGCGGCGCAGCGCCCGGTACGGGTCGGTCTCGTCGCGGCGGGCCCGTTCGGCGGCCTCGGCGAGCCGGGCCAGCAGGTCGGTGACCAGGGCGCGGACCAGGGCCTCCCGGTCGGGGAAGCGCCGGTAGAGGGTGGCCGGGCCGACGCCGGCCCGCCGGACCACGGCGTCCAGCGGGGCGTCCGGGCCCCGTTCCAGGAACACCTCGCAGGCGGCGTCCAGGATCCTGCGCCGGCTGCGTTCCGCGTCGGCCCTCATCGGCAACTCCCTAACCGGAGAAATTCTCTCCCCCTATGCTAGCGTCCAGTGAAGCGGAGAAAATCTCTCCGCATCGTTGAGGAGCCGAGGAGTGACGCCGTGAACACCACCGCGCTCACCGTCCACACCGACATCGACGGCACCAGCCACCCGCGCGAGGCCGTCCTCGCCTGGGAGCTCGACCGCGCCCGCGCCGCCCTGCGCCTGCTCAAGCAGCGCCTCGGCGACGACCGGACGCGCGAACTGCTCACCCCCGACACCACCGCCGCCGACACCGCCCTGGCCGCCTGGGCCCACGCCTCCGGTGGCCGGTGGAGCACCGCCGTCACCGAGCTCACCGCCGCCGGCATCGACGCCGACCGCTTCCTCACCTGGTGGCAGGGCCGCCTGCACGCCCCCGACCGGGACGCCCTGCTCGCCGCCAACCCCGAGCACTACCTGGCCGACTCCACCGGCGAACGGGTCGAGATCATCGAGACCCTCGGCACCGGCCCGGCCCGCTTCTTCCTGCGCTTCCACGACGACGTCCCGATCGCCGGGCCCGGCCACCAGGCCTTCCCGGTCCGCATCGGCGGCACCGGCACCCTCGCCGACGGCACCGAGGTGCTGCGGGTGATGCACGAGTTCGCCGACACCCCGGACGGCCTGCGGATCCGCCTCACCGTCCAGTTCCCCGAGGCCGCCCCCGCCCTCCTCGGCACCGGCCACCAGTGGCACTTCGCCTGCGAGTTCGCCAACTGGCTGGAGGCCGCCGCCCGCGCCGCCTGACGCCCCGACGCCGTTCGGCCCCGACGTTCTCCCCCCGACGTTCGCCCTTCCAGGAGGGGCGAACGTCGCCTACTGCGGCCCCCGCACGTCCTCCCGCCCCCGCAGCGCCCGCTCCAGGTCCTTCAGCGCCTGCCCCAGCAGCCGCGTCCCCGCCCGCACCACGTCCCGCTGCACCCCCGCCGGCGCCTGCGCCAGCCGTTCCTCCAGCCGCGCCTGCGCCTCCCGCACGGCGCCGAACTCCACCGGCTGCCCGGTGAGCAGCGCCGCCCCCGCGAGCGCGGTGGCCAGCCGCAGCTCCTCCGCGTACTCCGCCGTCCCCGGCACCGGGTCGGCGTCGGCGGCCGGCAGGTGCGCCTCCAGCAGGACGGCGACCCGTCCGAGGTGCCCGACGGCCGCCCGGGCCCGGTCGACCTGGCGCCGGGACACCCCGGGCAGCCCGGAGGCGTGCCGGCCCGGTTCGGCGTCGGCGCGCTGCATGGCCTGGAGCAGTTCCGAGCGGGCCTCCCGGGAGTCCAGCAGCGCGGTCCGCACCGCCCGCCCGCGCGGCGCGGCCGGGTCCTCGTAGCAGGCGATCACCGCGGCCGCGTACCGCCCGGCGGCGGCGAGCCACTCGGCCAGCCGCTCCCCGAGCCGGGCGGTCTGCCAGGTCGGGAAGAGCGCGTACGTCACCAGCGCCACCGACCCGCCGAGCAGGGTGAGCCCGACCCGTTCGAAGGCCGTCGTGAGCGGGTTCCCGGCCTGGAGCCCGAGCAGGAACACCACGTACGTCGAGATCCCGACCGTCGTCAGCGCGTACCCGGTCCGGAACGCGAGGTACGACCCGCCGATGCACAGCACGGCCAGCGCGGCCAGCACCCACTCCCCGGGGTGGGTGAGCTGCACCACCAGCGTCGAGACGGCGACCCCGACGACCGTCCCGGCCAGCCGGGCGACACCCCGGCTGTAGGTCTGGGCGAAGTCCGGCCGCATCACCATCGCGGCGGTCATCGGCGCCCAGTAGCCGTGGTGGAACCCGACCAGCCGGGCCAGCAGGTAGGCCACGGTGACCACCCCGGCGAGCCGGACGGCGTGCTGGAAGATCGCCGAGCGCGGCCGCAGCTGCCGGCGCACCGTCCGCAGCGCGACCGGCAGCATCCGGAGGATCGACGGCTTGTGCAGCGCCCCGCCCGCGCCGATCACGGGCGTGGTGATGGTGTCCGCGTCGCCCCGCTCCAGCGTGTCCGCGGCCTTGCGCAGCAGCCCGCCCAGCCGGCGGGCCGACCGCCGGGCCGCCCCCTGCAACCGCGGCCCCTCGTCCGGCGGGACCAGGGTGAGCGTGGGCGCCGAGCGGGGCAGCCGGACGGGGTCGCCGGTGCGGACGGCCCGGGCCAGGGCGTCCATGACCTCGGCGGCGGCCGCCAGCACCTCACGGGCCCGGTCGCGTTCGGGCCCCTCCTCCGGGGCGCCCACCTTGGGATCGGCGAGCGCGGCCAGGGTGGGCCGGATGCGCTCGGCGAGGCCGCGCAGGCCGCGCAGTTCGGCCGGCCGGTGGCGGTCCTGCCAGGGCGTCAGGGCGGCGGCGTGCCGGGCCGTCATGAACGGCGCCGGGTCGACGTGCGCGGTCGGATCCTGCCTCAACCTGCGCGCGTAGTCGGCGAGTTCCGCGTAGGTGTCGGCGAGGGCGTCCCGCTGGGCACTCCAGCTCCCGATCGGCCAAAGGGTGATGACGACGGCTTGGACGACCCCGCCGAGGGCGGCGACCAGCCCGTGTCCGAGCGCGGCGGTCGCGCTGACCGGCAGTTGGACGACGATCAGCATCACCGAGACGGTGTTGGTCGCGACCACCCCGGCGGTCGGCCCGATCGCCCAGGCGAGCCCGGCTCCGAAGGCCCACACCGCGAGCAGCACCGGGAACAACCCGGGGACCCCGGCCGCCAGGTAGCCGAGGAAGGTGCTGATCCCGAGCCCGGCCCCGGCCGCGACGGCGAGACTGGCCCGGGGCCGGAAGCTGCGCTGGAAGGTGGCCGTGCCGGCGATGAAGGCGCCCATCGCGGCCGAGGTGGCGAGCGCGACCCCGCCGAGCGCGAGGGTGGGGAAGAGCACCAAGGCCACCGCGACGGCCCCGCGCAGGGCCCGCTTGGGGTCGGTGAGCGCCCGGTCGAGGGTGAGTCCGGTCCGCGCGGTGTCACGAAGGGCGGCGAACCAGGACATACGGGTCAGCCTAGGGCACGCCCTCCGTGACCGGCGCTCGTGACCGCCGGATCCGCCGCAGCCGCGCCGCCACCCAGAGCAGCGCGCCGGTCGGCAGGAACACCGCGTCCGCCGCGATCATCGCGAGCGAGAACACCGGCAGCCCGAGCAGCAGCGCGATCCCCAGGTGCTCGGCCAGCAGCACCGCCAGCAGCACGTTCTTGACCCGCCGGTTGAGCAGCGTGAACGGGAACGCGACCTGCACGACCACCGTGCCGTACGAGATCAGGAAGACCGGCAGCAGCGCCGAGCCGACCAGCCCGGACAACCACGGCCAGGGCGTGAAGTAGTCCAGGTGCAGCGGGTAGTACAGCGCGGTGCCGTCCTGCCAGCGCGAGCCCTGCACCTTGTACCAGCCGGCCGTCGCGTAGATCAGCACCACCTCGACGGCGATCACCAGCATCGCGCAGTTGTGCACCATGTTCGCCAGCGCGTCGAGCACCGCGCGCGGTTCGCCGTCCGGCCGCAGCCGCCCCAGCGTCCACCAGAGCCCGGCCACCGCCCAGAGCCCCCAGAACAACGGCGCCCAGCCCGCGTACGGGAAGGTCCGGACCGTCCAGGTGAGGCTCTCACCGGAGAAGCCGCCGACCTGGCAGGCCGCCAGGACGGCGCCGAGCAGCACCCAGAGCACCACCCCGGCCCGCCCCGGCCGGGACCGCCGGGCGTCCAGCGACCACACCTCGGCGCAGCGGGTGAAGACCAGGTAGACCGCCATCAGGTGGACGACGTTGTCGCCGCCGTCGCCGAGGAAGACGTTGCGGTTCTGCAGCGACAGCACGGTGACCAGGAACAGCACCGCGCTGGCCCTGGTCCGCCAGCCCAGCACCACCGCGACGGCGGCCAGCACCGCCAGGTGGTAGACCAGCTCGAACCAGGGCCGCCCGCCGAACCACGGCAGCACCGTGAACGCCCCGTTGTCGGTCAGCAGCCGCTCGGCCAGGTCCATCGACCAGGGCGACCGGTCCCCGTACAGCACCCGCCGGTTGGGCCACTCGCGCAGCAGGTAGGCGAGCCAGACCAGCCCGAAGCCGATCCGCACCACGGCGGCCTGGTGGCGGCCCAGCGCACGCCCGGTGAAGGCCGCCATCGCCCGGGCGGCCAGGTCGGCCGGGCCGGGCCCGCGCGGCGCCGGGTCGGGCCGGGGCCCGGGGGCCGAGCCGGCGGCGGGCGGTTGCCCGGCCTGGCGCGGGATGCCCTCCGACCACCGCGGCTCGGCCGCCGGCGAGAGCTCGGACGCCACGTCGGACGACACCTCCGGCGACACCTCGCTCACCCGAGCTCCCGGTAGTCCTCGTCGTCCACCGGCCACCAGGGCAGCTCCCGCACCTTCGGCGCCGGTGGCGCGGCCTCGCCGCTCCAGGACGGCGGTGGGACGGTCACCGCGGTGGCCCGGAACTCGACCTCCAGGATCCGCTCGCCGTCCACCTCCCGGCCGATCCGTTGCAGGGCGATCCGCTTGAGGTACTGCTCGGCGAGCCTGCCGCGGGTGTTGGTCAGCGCCTCGTCCTGCGGGTTGTGCGAGCCGTCGTAGAAGTCCCAGGCCCGGCGCAGCACGTTCTGGTCGACGTGACTGGGGGCGGGGTTGTGCCGGATCGCGGCGACGTCCTGCGCGGTCAGCCCGGTCCAGTCGCGGGTGCGGGTGGTGCCGTCGGCGGCGGCGGTGCGCACCCGGGCGTCCAGGCTGACGTTCTGCTGCAGCGGATTCGGCGCGAACAGCCGCCAGTTCTGCTCGAACTCCGGGTACACCAGGCCGTCGACCTCGTCCCGGTACTGCCGGGACAGCGAGTTGGCCGGCGCGACGTGCAGGAACACCGCCGCGAGGAAGAGCCCGGTGCCGACCACCAGCACCGCCGCGGTCAGGCCGAGCACGAGCTGCGCGGGCGTCGACCAGACCCGTCCGGCGGCCGGGCGGTCCGTCGTCTCCGTCATGGCCTCCCCGGCCCGGTCGGCGCGCCGCCCGGGTCCCGTCCCGGCGCGGTCGCGCGCCCATCCTGCCCTACCGGGCGAACACGACGGTGCCGGACGGGGCCACCGGGCCACCGGGCCACGGGGCCACGGGGCCACGGGGCCACCGGCCTACAGGCCTACAGGACGAAGGCGTCCTGGTCGGTGCTGCTGACCATCGGACGGCCCGCGCCCTCCCAGGCGTACATGCCGCCGTCCACGTTCACCGCGTCCCGGCCCTGCTGCACCAGGTACTGGACGACCTGCGCGGAGCGGCCGCCGACCCGGCAGAGCACGTACAGCTTCCCGTCCGGCAGCTCGCCGATCCGGGCGATCACCTCGCCGAGCGGGATGTGCAGCGCGCCGTCCACGTGGCCGGCGTCCCACTCGTCCTGCTCGCGCACGTCCAGCAGGGCTGCGTCGGCGGGCACTGCGGCGGCGGTGGTGGAAGGGATCTGCGCGAACATCGTGTGGCTCTCCTGGGGCTGGGTCGGGTCGGTGCCATTGTCGCCCACGGGCCGCCGGTGGCCGTCGCCCGCCGCGGCCGGGGCGCCGAGCAGCCGCTCCAGTTCGGCCTGCTGGGCGGCGGCCTTGGCGAGCAGTTCCTCGGCGAGCTGCTCCAGCAGCCGGTCCGGGTCCTGCGGGGCCAGCGCGAGCAGCTGACCCATCGGGGTCTGTTCCAGCCGGACCTGCTCGGTGGCGGTCTCGGTGATCTTGCCGGTCAGCCACTCCAGCCGGCGGCGCAGCCACTCCAGCCGGTCGGGGGAGTCGGTTCCGGGCGCGGCCTCCGGCGCGGTGGACCACTCGGCGGACAGGCCCTCCAGCGCGGCGGCGTCGCCGACCGCGTAGGCCTCGTTCACCCGGGCCAGGAACGCGGCCCGGCGCTGCTGCTCGGCCGGGTCGGTGCTGAGGTCGGGGTGGGCCCGGCGGACCAGCTCGCGGTAGATCCGCTGGGCGTCCCGCCCGGGGCGCACCCGGGCCGGCGCGGCGGGCGGCGGCGGGGCCGCCTCCTGCTCCCGGACGGAGTCGAACAGCGCGTCGAGGTCGGGCAGTTCGTCGACCTGCCGGCGGGCCTCGGCGGCCCGGCGGAGGTCCTCGGGGTGCCCGGTCCTGGCCGCGACCGCCTCGGCGACCAGCGCCTCCAGCTCGTCCAGCCGGGCGTAGAGCGGGCCCAGCAGCTGATGGTGGATCAGCGCGAAGTTGTCGATCTCGACCCGCAGCGTCTGCACGTCGACGTCCATGCTGAGCCAGGCGAGTTCGGCGGCGGCGACCCGCTCCTCCAGCTCCTGCTGCTGCGGGTCCGTCCAGCGGACGGGGCTCTGCGCGGTCACTTCTCGCCTCTGTCTCGTCCGGCCGGCTGCGTCCATGCGGAGCCGCCTCGCGGGGTGGCCCGGCCTGCCACCCTACCCTCGCGCGCGAAGGCCCCGTCCGGGTGAACGGGGAGTGCGAACCGGCGCGCGCCGCACGACACGCAACCGATCCTGAGGAATCTCCCCGTTTCGCTATCACGCCCGGGCCGGTCCGTGCTTCGCTAGGGCGTGTCTGATGATTCGCGTCGGATCAGCACGCGGCGTCGGGCGCCCGGCGGACTCGTTCAGACACGCCCTCAAGCCCGGCACGATCCACAAGACACGCCCCGGGTTTCCGCACAGCGTGCCTTCCTCCGGAGAGACGGCCGCCTCCAGGCGTGGCGGCCAGGCGGGAGCAGACCGAATCCATGGTGGCCGAGTCCAACTCCACACCGCGTCCGGCGGGCGCCGAGGCCGTACCGGGTGACCACCCGACCGGCGTGGCCGCCCTGGTCCGGCTCGCCCTCGTCCTGGTCGACCGGACCGGACGGATCGCCCAGTGGAGCCGGGCCGCCGAGGAACTGTTCGGGCACCGCGCCGAGGTCGCCCACGACCGGCCGGCCAGCGGACTGCTGCCCGCCGTGGAACCGCTCGCCGCCCCCGGCCAGGCCGCCGGGTCCGTCGTGCGCCGCCGCTGCGACGCCCTGGACACCCTGGCCGCGCTGACCGCCGACGGGCGCCCCTGGGCCGGCCAGCTGGCCGTCATCGACCGCGAGGAGCACCTGCGCGACGTGCTCTGGTGGGCCTGGCCGCTGCCCGACCCGTTCGGCGGCCTGCTCGCCCTCGCCGCCGACGCCCGGCCGCTGCGCACCGCCGGCCCCCGGCTCGCACTCGGCGAGCGGCTGCTGCCGTTCGCCGCCGCCCCGCCCGCCCGGGGCGGCTTCCACCGGCTGGGCGCGGCCCTGACCCCGCCCGGCCGGCTGCGCGCCGGTCTGCTGTCGGCCGACCGGCTGGCCGGGCTGCTGCCGGCCGGTTCGGCCGACCGCCGGGCGCTGCTGCTCGACGTGCTGGACCAGGCCGGTCTGCCCGCTCTGCGGCTGGACCCGGCCACCGTGCTGCCGGTCCTGCCCGCCGACCCGCAGGCCGCCGCCGCGCACGCCGCCGCCGGACTCGGCCGCCGCTACCCGACCGCCCAGCAGCGCGCCGCCCGGGTCGGCCCGCCGCCGCAGCCTGAGCAGTCCGCGCCCCCGGCCCGGACGGTCCGGGGGCGGCCGACCGCCCCGCTGCCGGCCCAGCGCGAGACCGCCGAGCGGTCCGCGGCCGCCCAGCCGTCCGGCGCCGCCGGCGCCCCGGCGGGCGTCCCACCGACCGCCCCGGCCCCGGCGGTCCCGTCCCCGACCGCCCCGTCCCCGACCGGAGGAGGAGCCGCCATCGAGCCGGCCGCCGCCGAACCGTCCGCCCACGGCCGTCCACCCCGCCGCACCGGCCGGGCCCCTTCCGCCCCCGCCGGCGCCGAGGGCGCCCAGTCCGGTCGGCTGAGCCCGTTCCTGACCAACGGGCAGGCCGGCGAGCAGCTGGCGCTGCTGAACGAGGTCGGCGGCAAGGTCGGCACCACCCTGGACCTCGGCTTCACCGCGCACGAGCTCTGCCAGGTGCTGGTCCCCCGGGTCGCCGACTTCGCCTGCGTGGACCTGGTGGACGGGCTGATCTCCGAATCCGAGCTGCCGGCCGCCCGCCCGGACGACGACACCATGCTCCGCCGGGTCGCCCTGGTCTACAACGAGACCGGCGGCGCCTGGGACCACGTGCTGTCCGAGGGCTCGCTGGTCAGCATGCCGCGCCGCACCCCGCCGGGGATGGCCCTGCAGCTGAACCAGCCGGTCCTGGTCCCGGTGATCAGCGCGGACGTCGCGGTCGACTACGCGATCGCGCTCGGCGGGGCCCGGCTGGCCCCGGTGGTCTCCGGCCGCTCGATGCTGGTGGTGCCGCTGTCCGCCCGGGGCACCGTGCTGGGCATCCTCAAGCTGCTCCGGCTGCCGGACCGCGCCCCCTTCGACGAGAGCGACGCCGCCACGCTCAAGGAGCTGGCCGTCCGCGCCGCGCTCTCCCTGGACAACGCCCGGCTGCACCGCGCCGAGGCCAGGGTGGCCACCACCCTCCAGCGCTCGATGATCCCGACCCGCCCGCCGCAGATCCCCGGCGTCCAGATCGCGCACCGCTACCTGCCGGGCGACCCGAAGGCCGAGGTCGGCGGCGACTGGTTCGACGCGATCCAGCTGCCCGGCAGCCGGGTCGCCCTGGTGGTCGGCGACGTGATGGGCCACGGCCTGCACTCGGCGGCCGCGATGGGCCGCTTCCGGACGGCCATGCAGACCCTCGCCGCGCTCGACCTGCCGCCCGGCCAGCTGCTGCGGCACCTGGACAACCTGGCCCACAAGCTCGGCGACGACCACCTCGCCACCTGCCTGTACGCGGTCTACGACCCGATCAACCGGACCTGCGAGCTGGCCAGCGCCGGCCACGTCCCGCCGGTGCTGGTGCACCCGGACGGCTCCGGCGAGCTGCTGGAGATCCCGGCCGGCGCGCCGATCGGGGTCGGCGGGGTGCCGTTCGTCGCCAAGACCATCGACGTCTCGGACGGCTCGATGCTGGTGCTGTGCACCGACGGCCTGGTCGAGGTCCGGGGCGGCGACATAGGAGCGGGCCTGGCCGCGCTCTGCGGCAATCTGATCGACCCGCTGCAGAGCCCCGAGCAGGCCTGCGACGTGGTGCTCAAGCGGCTGCACTCGGACGACCGGAAGGACGACGTCGCCCTGCTGGTGGCCCGCTTCGACGGGGTCGCCCCGTCCGAGGTGGCCACCTGGGACCTCAGGGTGGACCACCGCGAGGTGCGCCGGGCCCGCTCGCTGGTCCGCGAGCAGCTGGCCGGCTGGCACCTGGAGGCGCTCAGCGACATCACCGAGCTGCTGGTCAGCGAGCTGGTCACGAACGCCGTCCGGGTGGCCCGGGACCGCGTCCAGCTCCAGCTGATCCGGGTGGACAAGCTGCTGGTGGAGGTCAGCGACGACAACCACAACCTGCCGTCGCTGGAACCGGCCGAGCAGTTGGGCGAGACCGGCCGCGGTCTCACCCTGGTGACCAAGCTCGCCGAACGCTGGGGCACCGCCCGCAAGGCGGTCGGCAAGGTGGTCTGGTTCGAACTCCCCCTGCCGCACGCCTGACGGCCGGCTGCCCGACGGCCGTCAGACGGTGTGTGGATCAGGGGACGAGCGCGCCCGCCGGGCGCCGCCGGGCCTCCACCGCGACCTCCCGCGACGCGGCCGCGGCCACCGAGGTGGCGGCCCCGACCCCGGCCAGCACCCGCGGCCAGAAGTCCCCGAACACCTCGACCGAGACGGCGAGCAGCAGCGCGGTGGTCACCGCGACCACGTGCTCCAGCCCGGCGAGGTTCGGCAGCACGACCGCCTCGCCGACCATCATGACCACCACCAGGCCGGCGGTGAACCAGGCCCGGCAGCGGAACGCGATGCAGATCGCCAGCGCCACCACCGCGGCCGACGGCCCGGTGTCCCGCACGTAGGCGACCCACTTCGGGAAGCCGAACAGGTGGCCCGGGCCGAGCGCCACGCCGATCCGGGCGAACAGCGTGCCCGCCAGGGTGCAGGTGTAGGCCACCACCAGGGTCATCCGCCGGCCGAGCACGATCTCGGCGACGCCGAAGACCACGAACACCTGGGCCAGCGCGCCCCAGACCGGCAGGTCCAGCGCCGGCACGTACAGCGAGAGCGGGGTCCGCAGCAGCGAGACGTCCAGCGGCAGCGCCGCCTTCACCACCCCGATGCGGTTGACGAAGTGCTCACCGCCCGGCAGGTGCTGGGTGATGCTGAACAGGAGGATCAGAAACGTCGCCGCCGTGGCCATCGGAACGGCGGCGAACTTCTTGCGCACCACCGCGTCCCGCACCGTCGCGTACAACGTCCCCCACTCGGCGACAGCGGCCGATCTGGCCAGTGCCAGCGACCCCTCCCGCACGCCCCCCGCGTGGGTCCTGTCCATCACAACCGTTACTCCCGAATCCCCGAACTTTCTGAGCTACCCCCACATTAGAAGCCTCTTAACAAATCCACATCGGCATAGATGCGGATCAGGGTCATCCTCTGGGGGGAGGGATATCCCTGACGTCACCCCCTATCCGACCGCCCGGTCCCCTCCGCCCCCCGGCGGAGGGCTACCCCTTCCCGTCCCGCGCCGCGACCGGGAGCCGGGGCGCCACCACGGCGGCCCCGGAGTGCCGGCGGCGGAACAGGGCGGGCAGGCTCGGCGCGACGATGAAGCCCTCGGCCCGCGCGCTGGCGATGCCGATCCGCGGGATCTCGCTGCTCTTCTCGAACAGCAGGTAGCGGGGCTCCCAGATCGGCCGGTACTTGGCGTTCGCGCGGTACAGCGACTCGATCTGCCACCAGCGCGAGAAGAAGCCCAGGACGGAACGCCACAACCGCAGCACCGGGCCGGCCCCGAGCCGCGAACCGCGCTCGAAGACCGAGCGGAACATCGCGAAGTTCAGCGACACCCGCTTCAGCCCGACCTCCTCGGCACGCTGCAGCAGCTCGATGACCATGAACTCCATCAGGCCGTTCTCGGTGTCCCGGGCCCGGCGCATCAGGTCCAGCGAGAGCCCGTCCGGGCCCCACGGGACGAAGCTCAGCAGTGCCTTGAGCTCGCCGTCGCCGTCGTGGCACTCCAGCATCACGCAGCGGCCGTCGCCCGGGTCGCCGAGCCGGCCGAGCGCCATCGAGAAGCCGCGCTCGGTCGCCCCGTCGCGCCACTGGTCGGCCTTGGCCACCAGTTCGGCCATCTCGCACTCGGGGATGTCCTCGTGCCGGCGGATCCGCACCGTGTACCCGGCCCGCTTGACCCGGTTGTACGCCTGGCGGACCACCCGCATCGCCCGGCCGTCCAGCGAGAACTCGTCCAGCTCGACGATCGCCTCGTCACCCAGCTCCAGCGCGTCCAGCCCGTGCCGGGCGTAGATCACGCCGGCCTCCTCGGAGGCGCCCATCACGGCCGGCGCCCAGGCGTGCTCGCGGGCCTCGGCCAGCCAGGAGTCGATCGCGCCCGGCCAGGCCTCCGGGTCGCCGATCGGGTCGCCCGAGGCCAGCGAGACCCCGCCGATCACCCGGTAGGTCACCGCCGCCTTGCCGCTGGGGGAGAAGATCACCGCCTTGTCCCGGCGCAGCGCGAAGTAGCCGAGCGAGTCCCGCTCACCCTGCTTGTCCAGCAGCGAGCGCAGCTTCGCCTCGTCCTCGGGGTTCAGCAGCTCCTTGCCGCGCGGGCTGCGGAAGGCCACGTAGAGCACCAGCAGGAAGAGCACCGCGCCCATCGCGTTGATCGCCGCGTTGACCCAGGTCGGCGAGGAGATCACCGAGCGCAGGTGCTCCGAGGGGTTGATCGTGATCATCCGGCCGACGGAGTAGCGGAAGAGGTCCCAGAAGCCCGCGCCGCCGAGCCCGTTGGTCGCCCAGACCAGCAGCGCGCCGACGACCCCGCCGAACAGCAGCCCGCCGACGAAGGTGGCCGCCGCGGTCTTCGGGTTGGAGCGGTCGCCCTTGGACGTGAAGTCCTTCCGCCCGATGACCAGCGCCAGGACGAACAGGCAGGTCAGCACGGTGGAGATGTAGTTGAGCGGGTGGTCCTTGAACCGCTCGCCGGGCATCACCATGGCCAGCAGGTACAGCACCGCGAACATGCTGGCCAGGGCCGCGTTGAAGATCCAGGCGGCCCGCTTGCGCCGCCGCATCGCGATGGCCAGGAAGACCGCCAGCACCGCGCTGGCCAGACCCGAGGTCATCAGGTACGGGGTGAAGTACTCACCCTCGTTGTGCTCGTTGACCTGGTTCCCCCACGGCACCAGCAGCACCGTCGCCACGTTCAGCAGCGCCAGCAGCCGGAGGTACCACACGGAGACGGCGGCGGCCCGCGGGCGCCAGCGGTCGAGCACGCCGACGGGCCGGGGCCCGGTGGACGTGGCGGAAGGCTCCGACTTCACAGTGGACGACACAGCTCAATTCCAAACGATCAGATGGTGGGGCGCATCCGCACACGGCCCGGCGACGGGTGCCCGCAGGGGGCCCGACGGACTGACCGGCGGCCCTCACCTCGACCGGGCGCCCACTGAATGGAGCAGGCCGACAAAGGGCAGCCAACTCCATGGTTCCCCACCCGGCCTGAGAATTGCGTGAACCGGGTAGCGGATTCCGACCCCCGCCATGTGGCGGGGGTGAGGACCGCCATCCGTTCGGCGCCCCACCCCGGCTACCCCTACCCTCGAAACGACCCGCGCGGACCGCCCGACCCCGGCCGCCAGAACCGAGGAGGCACCATCACCGACACCCGCGTGCTGATCGTGGACGACGAGATCCTGGTCCGCTCCGGCCTGGGCCTCATCGTCGGCTCCGCCCCCGACCTGGACGTCGTCGGCGACTGCTCCGGCGGCCAGGCCGAGGAGCACGTCCAGCGCCTGCGCCCGCACGTGGTGCTCCTCGACATCCGGATGCCGGACCTCGACGGCATCTCGGTGCTGCGCCGGCTGCGCGCCCTGCCGGACCCGCCCGCCGTGGCGATGCTCACCACCTTCGACAGCGACGAGTACATCGGCACCGCGCTGCGGGCCGGCGCCGCCGGCTTCCTGCTCAAGGACACCGCCCCCGAGCAGCTGGTCCACGCCGTCCGGGTGCTCGCGGCCGGCGGCAACATCCTGTCCCCGACCGTGACCCGCACCGTGATCGGCGGCTACGTGGACGGCGGCGGCCCGGACGCCGAGGCCACCTCGCTCGCCCGCACCCTCACCGGCCGGGAGCTCGACGTGCTGGCCCTGCTCGGCGAGGGACTGTCCAACGCCGAGATCGCCGACCGGCTCTTCCTCGGCACCGGCACCGTCAAGGACCACATCAGCGCGATCCTCGGCAAGCTCGGCGCGGCCAACCGGGTCCAGGCGGCGGTGCTCGCCCACCGGGCCGGGCTGGTCCGGCCGAAACCCGGCGACGGGGCATGACGGCCACCGAACAGCTGCCGTCCAGACGGCTCCCGGCCTGGTGCACCGCCCCCTGGCTGATGCTGCTGCTGCCCGCCCTCTACTCCCTCCTGGACGCCGCCCTGGTGGCCCGGAACTCCCCGTGGTGGCAGATCGCGCTCTCCACGCTGGCCGCCGTCGCCCTGCTCTGGCGCCGCCGCTTCCCGGTGGCGGCGCTGCTGCTCACCATGCCCGGCAGCTACGTCGACGACATCTGGCTGGCCCCGATCACCGCCGTCTACACGGTGGCCGCCGAACGCCCCCGCCCGCGGATCGTCATCCCCTGCGCGACCCTGTTCACGCTGGTCGAGTTCTTCCACTGGCCGCTGTCCGAGCAGACCCTCGAACTCAGCCGGGACACCGCGCTCTACGCCATCCAGTCGGTGATGCTGGCCGCCGGCCCGGCCGCCACCGGGCTGCTCGCCCGCACCCGGCGGGAGCTGGCCGCCCGGCTCGACGAGCTCACCCGCGGCCAGGAGCGGGAGAGCCGGCTGCTCGCCGAACGGGTGCTGATCAGCGAACGCGGCCGGCTCGCCCGGGAGATGCACGACGTGGTCTCGCACCAGGTCAGCCTGATCAGCATCCAGGCCGGCGCGCTCCAGGTGAGCACCGGCGACCCGGCCGCCGCGACCACCGCCCGCACCATCCGCGAACTGGCCGTCCGCACCCTCGACGAGCTGCGCCAGATGGTCGGGGTGCTGCGCAGCACCGCGAGCCCGCGCCCGGACGCCCCGCTCGCCCCGCAGCCCCGGCTGGCCGACCTGCCCCGGCTGATCGCGGAGAGCGGGCTGGCCGCCGACACCGAACTGAACCCCGGTGACCGCCCGTGGCCGGAGGCGGTCGAGCGGGCCGCCTACCGCACCGTCCAGGAGGCGCTCACCAACATCACCAAGTACGCCCCGGAGGCGGCGGTGCACGTGAAGGTCCGGGCGAAGGGGCGCCGGCTGCGGGTCGAGGTGCGCAACGACGCGCCCCCGGTCCACCCGGACGAGATCCTGCCGGGCGGCGGCCACGGCCTGGTCGGCCTGCGCGAGCGCGCGCAGTTGCTGGGCGGCTCGCTCAGCGCCGGCCCCACCCAGGACGGCGGCTTCGAGGTCCGCGCCGAGCTGCCCGCCACCCGTTCCTGACCGGGACAACGAGAAAGCCCCGCAGATCCGTAGATCTGCGGGGCTTCGCTGTGCGCGAGGGGGGAGTTGAACCCCCACGCCCTTTCGGGCACTGGAACCTGAATCCAGCGCGTCTGCCTATTCCGCCACCCGCGCATGGGTGTCGTCTTCGTTGCCGACCGATCTTCCGAACCGCTCGGTACCATGTGGTCTTCGCGTTCCCTTGGACCGGCCTCCCTGGTGGGCGGCCCTTCCGACGTGGAAAACAGTAGCACGACCCGGGGGGCCGCTCCGAATCCGTTCTCCGGCGGGACGAAGCGCATCCGAACGGATGCACGACGAACGGGCGAGCGAGTGACGGGAGCCCATCCGGGCGGGCACACCTGGCGTGCCGTACCCGGTATGCGTCACCCTGTGTGTCCGAGCCCACCCCCGGGCACCACGCTGTCCGGGAACCGTACGGAAGGGCCCGGCGTGGATACGATCAGTACGGAAGTACCGCAAGTAGGCACGACCGACTCCCGGCGGGATCCGGTCGGCAGGCAGGCGAACGAACCCTGGAAGGGGGTGTCCCATGGGAGTGCTGAAGAAGTTCGAACAGCGGCTTGAGGGTCTCGTCAACGGCACCTTCGCCAAGGTGTTCAAGTCCGAGGTCCAGCCCGTGGAGATCGCCGGTGCGCTGCAGCGCGAGTGCGACAACAACGCGAGCATCTGGAACCGCGACCGCACCGTCGTGCCGAACGACTTCATCGTCGAGCTGAGCCCGCACGACCACGAGCGGCTCAGCCCCTACTCCGGGCAGCTGGGCGCCGAGCTGGCCGGCATGGTCCGCGAGTACGCGGAGGCCCAGCGGTACAGCTTCATGGGCCCGCTCCAGGTGAACCTGGAGAAGGCCGACGACCTGGACACCGGCCTGTACCGGGTGCGCAGCCGCACCCTGGCGGCCGAGGAGCCGCAGCAGTACGCCCCGCAGCAGTCCGGCTACGACCGCCAGCCGGCCGCGCCGGCCCCCGGCGCACCGTGGCAGCAGACCGGCGCCGGCCAGTACGGCGCGCCCCCGCCGCCGGCCGCGCCCCCGGCGATGCCCCCGGGCCCGCCCGCGACGTCCGGCGGCAACGTCCGCGCCTTCCCCGGCGCCGGCCACGGCGCCTCGGTCCGCCGCTGGATCGAGGTGAACGGCGCCCGCCACCAGATCACCGGCGCGGCCTGCGTGCTCGGCCGCTCGACCGAGGCGGACGTGCGGATCGACGACCCCGGGGTCTCCCGCAAGCACGCCGAGATCCGCCCCGGCACCCCTTCGATGGTTCTCGACCTGGGATCCACCAACGGCATCGTGGTGGACGGACAGCACACCCAGCGCGCTACGCTCCGCGACGGCTCCCGCATCGTCGTGGGCTCCACCACCATCGTCTACCGACAGGTCGAAGGGTAGTGTCCGAGTTGTTCGCGCGCCTCGCTCACCGACAGGCGGGCCGGCCATGTCAGAACTGACCCTCACGGTCATGCGGCTGGGCTTTCTGGCCGTGCTGTGGCTGTTCGTCATCGTCGCGATCCAGGTGATCCGCAGCGACCTGTTCGGGACCAAGGTGAACCCCCGCTCCTCCCGTCGTGGCGCCAACGCCGCTCCGGGCGGCGCCGCCGCCGCTCCGGCCGCCGGGCGCGCCGCACAGGCCCCGGCCGCCGGCCCCGCGGCGGGCCAGACCCAGGGCGGCGGACGCCGTCGCGGCGCCCCGACCCAGCTCGTGGTGGTGCAGGGCTCGCTGGCCGGCACCACCGTGGCGCTCCAGGGCCAGACCATCACCCTGGGCCGCGCGCACGACTCCACCATCGTGCTGGACGACGACTACGCGTCCTCCCGGCATGCCAGGATCTATCCGGATCAGACTGGGCAGTGGACGGTCGAGGATCTAGGCTCCACCAACGGCACCTATCTGGACCGGCAGCGCCTGACCGCGCCCACCCCGCTCCAGCCGGGCATGCCGATCCGTATCGGCAGGACCGTCATCGAACTGCGGAAGTAGTAGCGCATGAGGGACAGCATCCCGTCCATGACCCAGAGGGGGGCACAGGTCGCATGACCCTGGTGCTGCGCTTCGCCGCCGGCTCCCACAAGGGACTGATCCGGGAGGGGAACGAGGACTCCGGCTACGCCGGGCCGCGGCTGCTGGCCGTGGCCGACGGCATGGGCGGCGCCGCGGCCGGCGAGGTCGCGTCCTCCGAGGTGCTCGGCTCGATCGTCCGACTGGACGAGGACGTGCCGGGCGCCGACCTGCTGACCCTGCTGGGCGACGCCGTCCAGGGTGCCAACGACCGGCTCCGGCAGATGGTCGAGGAGGACCCGCAGCTGGAGGGCATGGGCTGCACGCTGACCGCCATGCTCTGGACCGGCCAGCGGATGGGCATGGTGCACGTCGGCGACTCCCGCGCCTACCTGCTGCGCGACGGCTCGCTGGTGCAGATCACCCAGGACCACACCTGGGTGCAGCGCCTGGTCGACGAGGGCCGGATCACGCCGGAGGAGGCCGAGACCCACCCGCAGCGCTCGCTGCTGATGCGGGCGCTCGACGGCCGCGGCCAGGTCGAGCCCGACCTGTCGATCCGCGAGGTCCGCGCCGGCGACCGCTACCTGATCTGCTCCGACGGCCTCTCCGGCCCGGTCAGCCACCAGACCCTCCAGGACACCCTCGGCAGCTACTACTCGCCCGAGCAGACCGTGCAGGAGCTGATCCAGCTCGCGCTGCGCGGCGGCGGTCCGGACAACATCACCTGCATCGTGGCGGACGTCATCGACGTCGGTGCCACGGACACCACGAGCGGCCAGTACAACGACGTGCCGGTGGTGGTCGGCGCGGTCGCCGACACCCCGCCGTCCTCGGCCGCCGCGGACCGCTCGATCGCCGACACCCCGGCCGGCCGCGCCGCCGGCCTCGGCCGCGCCCCGCAGGGCGCCTTCGGCCCGGCCGAGGGCTACGACGCCGCCCAGGGCGGCTTCGGCCCCGCCGAGGGCTACGAGGGCGAGTACGGCTACGGCTCCGGCGAGCCCTCGGTGTACGGCGCCGAGGAGTTCGACGAGGAGCCGCCCGCGAAGCGCAAGCGCAAGGGCCTCACCGTCTCGGTGGCCGTCCTGGTCACCCTCGGTCTGCTCGGCGGTGCCGGGTTCTTCGGCTACCAGTGGACCCAGGACCAGTACTACGTCGGCAAGCAGGGCGACCACGTCGCGGTCTACCAGGGCATCAACCAGAACCTGGCCGGCCTGAGCCTGTCCTCGGTGCACACCGCGTACAAGGACGTCGAGCTCAAGTACCTGCCGCAGGACCAGGCCGAGCACCTCAACAAGACCATCGCGGCCGACAGCCTGGGCGCCGCCACCGCGACCGTCCAGGAGCTCGACGGCTGGGTCAAGCTCTGCAAGAAGGTCGCCGACGCCCGGACCGTCCCGGCCACCCAGGCGGCGCAGGCCACCCACGCCGCGTTCCTGGCCGTCACGCCCACCCCGGGGGAGAAGACCCGCCCCCCGGCGGCTCCCACCTCCCCGACCCCGGCCACCCCGACCCCGACCGCCCCGAGCACGTCCGCCCCGGCGCCGAACGCCGCCGCACCGAACACCGGCCCGTCGGGCGACCTGTCCGGGCTGACCGAGGAGGAGCGCAGCCGGGCCGACTCCTGCCCGAAGCAGTGACCTCCGTGATCCGACATAGGCCCGCCCCGAGCGGGGCAGCCGGCCGTCAGGGAGCGGTCACCACGTGAGCACCTACGACCTGAGCGACGACACCGGCCGGGCCGGCAGGCGCCGGACGGCCACCGACCGCGCCGCCACCCGGCGCCGGGCCAACACCACCATCTCCCTCCAGGGCGCGCCGAACCGGCGCAACACCGAGCTGGCCCTGCTGGCCTTCGCCGTCGTGCTGCCGATCCTCGCGTACGCCAACGTGGGGCTCGCGATGGACTCCACGCTGCCGAGCGGCATGGTCGGCTACGGACTCGGCATGGGCGCGCTGGCGCTGGTCGCGCACCTGCTGGTGCGCCGCTTCGCGCCGTACGCGGACCCGCTGATGCTGCCGATCGCCACCCTGCTGAACGGTCTCGGCGTGGTGATGATCTGGCGGCTCGACAAGGCCGGAAAGCTGCTGAGCGCCAACTTCCCGGCGGCCCGGAACCAGCTGATGTGGTCGGCCCTCGGGATCGGGCTGTTCATCGCCGTGATGGTGTTCCTGAAGGATCACCGGGTGCTCCAGCGCTACACCTACATCTCGATGGTGGCGGCGCTGGTCCTGCTCGCCGCGCCGGCCTTCTTCCCGGCCCGGGCGGAGGACTTCGGCGCCAAGATCTGGATCCGGATGGGCGGCTTCTCCATCCAGCCCGGCGAGTTCGCCAAGATCATCCTGACGGTGTTCTTCGCCGGCTACCTGATGGTCAAGCGCGACGCCCTCGCACTGGCCAGCCGCCGCTTCATGGGCCTGTACCTGCCGCGCGGGCGCGACCTCGGCCCGATCATCGTGATCTGGCTGCTCAGCCTGCTGATCCTGGTCTTCGAGAACGACCTCGGCACGTCCTTCCTGTTCTTCGGCCTGTTCGTGGTGATGCTCTACGTCGCCACCGAGCGGACCAGCTGGATCCTGTTCGGCCTGCTGATGTCGATCGGCGGCGCGGTCGCGGTCGCCATGACCACCAGCCACGTCAAGGTCCGCATCGACGCCTGGCTCGACCCGATGGCCGCCTTCGGAGCACACCCGCCCAAGGGCGCCACCGAGCAGATCGGCCAGTCGCTGATGGCGCTCGGCTCCGGCGGGGTGACCGGCTCGGGCCTCGGCCAGGGCCGCTCCTGGCTGATCAACTTCGCCGCGAAGAGCGACTTCATCCTGGGCTCGTTCGGCGAGGAGCTCGGGCTGACCGGCCTGATGGCGATCTTCCTGCTGTACGCCCTGCTGGTGCAGCGCGGCCTGCGCACCGCCCTCGCGGCCCGCGACCCGTTCGGCAAGCTGTTCGCCGTCGGGCTCTCGTCGGCGATGGCGCTGCAGGTCTTCGTCGTGGCCGGCGGGGTCACCGGGCTGATCCCGCTCACCGGTATGACCATGCCGTTCCTCGCCCAGGGCGGGTCGTCCGTGGTCGCCAACTGGGCGCTGGTCGCGATCCTGCTGAAGATCAGCGACAGCGCCCGCCGACCCGGGGTCGAAGCGACCCCGGCCACCGAGGGCCAGGGAGGACCCGCTCGATGAACAAGCCGATCCGCCGGGTCTCGATCTTCTGCCTCGTCCTGATCCTGGCCCTGATGGTGCGCACCAACTGGGTGCAGGGCGTCCAGGCCGATGCCTGGGCCACCAACAAGAACAACAAGCGCCAGCAGTACGACCGGTACGCGCACCCGCGCGGCAACATCATCGTCGGCGGCCAGCCGGTCACGAAGTCCGACTTCGTCAACGGCCTGCGCTACAAGTACAAGCGCTCCTGGGTCGACGGCCCGATGTACGCCCCGGTCACCGGCTACTCCTCCCAGGTCTTCGGCTCCAGCCAGTTGGAGAACCTGGAGGACGGCATCCTCTCCGGCACCGACGACCGGCTGTTCTTCCGCAACACCCTGGACATGCTGACCGGCGAGCAGCAGCGCGGCGGCGACGTCGTCACCACGATCAACGCGAAGGCCCAGAAGGCCGCCTGGGACGGCCTCGGGGACAAGAAGGGCGCCGCCGTCGCGATCGACCCGAAGACCGGCGCGATCCTGGCGCTGGTCTCCACCCCGTCCTACGACCCGGGCACCATCGCCGGCAGCGAGAGCGGCGACTCCAAGGCCTGGACGGACCTCAACGCCGACCCCAACAAGCCGATGCTCAACCGGGCGCTGAAGGAGACCTATCCGCCCGGCTCCACGTTCAAGCTGGTGACCGCTACCGCCGCGTTCGAGAACGGCCTGTACCAGAACATCGACGACCAGACCGCGACGCCGGACCCGTACACCCTGCCGGGCACCCAGACGGTGCTGAACAACGAGTCGCCGCTCGAGAAGTGCGGGAACGCCACGGTCAAGTCGGGGATGGACCAGTCCTGCAACACGGTCTACGCCAAGATGGGCGCGGACCTCGGCAAGGACAAGATGCGGGCGCAGGCCGAGAAGTTCGGCTTCAACAGCACCATCGACACCCCGGTCCGTTCCGAGAAGAGCATCTTCCCGAACAGCGCGAGCCTGGACGGCACCGCGCAGGACTCGATCGGCCAGCACGACACCCGCGCCACCCCGCTGCAGATGGCCATGGTGTCCGCCGCGATCGCCAACAACGGCAGCCTGATGCAGCCGTACCTGGTCGACCAGGAGCGCTCGGCCTCGCTGACCACCATCTCCAAGCACACCGAGAAGCAGTTCTCCCAGCCGATGAGCCCGGCCACCGCGCAGAAGATGCAGGACCTGATGGTCTCGGTGGTGGAGAACGGCACCGGCAAGAACGCCAAGATCCCCGGCCTCCAGGTCGGCGGCAAGACCGGTACCGCGCAGCACGGCGAGGACAATGCCGGGCTGCCGTTCGCCTGGTTCACCTCGTGGGCCAAGACCACCGACGGCCAGTCCGTCGCGGTCGCGGTCGTGGTCGAGGACGGCTCCAACAACCGCGACGGCATCAGCGGAGGCCGGCTGGCCGCCCCGATCGCCAAGGCGGTGATGCAGGCCGTCCTCGGCAAGTGAGGAGGAGGCCCGACCGTGAGTGGAAAGTCACGATCGACACCCCCGTCCGGATACCGGTCTGATATCGGCCGACGGCCGACTCCGGTCCGATGCGGTGCGACCGGTAGCGTATCCGCCAGCAGCGGGTGTGCCCGTTGCCGCCCGCGAGACGGCGCACGGCCCGGCCGGAGAACCGGTCGAGACCCGCTCGGCGTCACCCAGAGCGTGCGGGGACACCTACGTCACAACCTCGCCGGCAGGTGAGGGAGAGGGTCGGAACTATGGAAGAGCCTCGTCGCCTAGGCGGCAGGTACGAGCTCGGCGGCGTCCTCGGACGCGGCGGCATGGCCGAGGTGTACCTCGCCCATGACACCCGGCTCGGCCGTTCCGTCGCAGTGAAGACGCTCCGGGCCGACATGGCCCGGGATCCGTCGTTCCAGGCCCGCTTCCGCCGCGAGGCGCAGTCCGCGGCGTCCCTGAACCACCCCGCGATCGTCGCCGTGTACGACACCGGCGAGGACTACATCGACAACATCTCCATCCCGTACATCGTGATGGAGTACGTCGAGGGGTCCACCCTGCGCGAGCTGCTGCACTCCGGCCGACGGCTGCTGCCCGAGCGCGCGCTGGAGATGACCATCGGCATCCTGCAAGCGCTGGAGTACTCGCACCGCGCCGGCATCGTGCACCGCGACATCAAGCCGGCCAACGTGATGCTGACCCGGCAGGGCAACGTCAAGGTCATGGACTTCGGCATCGCCCGCGCGATGGGCGACGCCGGGATGACCATGACCCAGACCTCGGCCGTCATCGGCACCGCCCAGTACCTCTCCCCCGAGCAGGCCAAGGGCGAGCAGGTCGACGCCCGCTCCGACCTCTACTCCACCGGCTGCCTGCTCTACGAACTGCTGACCGTCCGCCCGCCGTTCGTCGGCGACTCCCCGGTCGCGGTGGCCTACCAGCACGTCCGGGAGGAGGCGCAGCCGCCGTCCGTCTTCGATCCCGAGGTCCGCCCCGAGATCGACGCGATCGTGCTGAAGGCGCTCGCCAAGGAGCGCGACTACCGCTACCAGAGCGCCGACGAGATGCGCGACGACATCGAGCGCTTCCTCGACGGCCTGCCGGTGGCCGCCGCCCAGCAGGCCGCCGCGTACGGCATGGGCGCCGGGTACGGCTACGACCAGAACGGCTACCCGCAGCAGCACGACCCGTACGGCCAGACCAACGTGCTGCCGCAGCAGCCCGGCGGCGGCCCGACCACCGTCCTGCCGCAGGCCGGCGCGCAGCCCGGCTACGGCCCGCAGGGCGGCTACCAGGACGACGGCTACGGCCAGGCCTACGCCGACGGCCCGGCGGGCGGCGGCCACGACGACGGCTACGGCCGGGACGGCGGTCGGCGCGGCGAGCAGCCGCCGAAGAAGAGCAACACCTCCTGGATCGTGCTGGCGGTCGCCGCCGTGCTGGTCCTGGTCGGCACCTTCTTCGTGGCCCAGGCCATGTTCAACGGCAACGGCGGCGGCACCACGGAGACCCCGAAGGTCGCCGTGCCGAACCTGGTCGGCAAGAGCCTCGCGGACGCCAAGACGGCCGCGGCCGCGGCCGGTCCCAAGCTCGTGGTGGCCGAGGGCGACAAGCTCGCCTGCCCGGACGCCAACGTCAAGAAGGACCAGGTCTGCACCCAGAACCCGGCCGTCGGCGGCCAGGTCGCGGAGAACAGCACCATCACGGTGCAGCTCTCCTCCGGCCCGGCCAAGGCCCCCCTGCCGAACGTGGTCGGCAAGACCAAGGACCAGGCGACCAAGGCGCTCGGCGACGCCGGCTTCACCAACGTCACCACCGAGTACAAGGACGACGACACCGCTCCGCAGGAGAACGTCACCGCCCAGGACCCGGCGGCGGGCACCGCCGGCGACCCGACCGCGCCGGTCAAGCTGACCGTCTCGCAGGGCAAGTCGAAGGTGACCGTGCCGAACGTGGGCGGCGCGCAGAAGGAGGTGGCGCAGGCCCAGCTGGAGGGCCTGGGCTTCCAGGTCGACGCCTCGAAGACGGTGCAGACCACCGACCAGAGCAAGGCGAACACCGTCGCCGCGCAGTCGGTCCAGCCCAACACCAAGGTCCCGGCCAACACGAAGATCACGCTGACGATCTTCAAGATGCAGGACAAGCCCCAGGTCCCGCCGCTGCAGAACGTCAAGCTGTCGGACGCCATCTCGCAGCTGAGCAAGGTCGGGCTGCTCTACACGGTGGTGTCCGGTCCGTCGGACCCGAACGCCATCGTCGTGAGCACCAACCCGGCCGCCGGAACCCAGCTGGACCCGAACACCCAGGTGATGCTCATCACGAAGCCGGCCGATCCACCCAAAGGGGGTGACCCCCTCTCCCCCTCACCCTCCAACACCAAAGGGGGGAACAACAACTAAGCCCTGGTTCCCCTGGATCTGAGGCTTGGTGGGAGTTGTCCGGCCGTACGCCCGAGGGCCCGTCGCAGCGGTTGCGACGGGCCCTCGGGCGTTCTCGGTGCCTGGCGTTCTCGGTGCCTGGCGTTCTCGGTGCCGGGCTACGGCGACCGGGCCGCGGGTTCCAGGCCGCAGCAGCCGGACCTCAGCAGCGGCCGACGGGCTCAGGGCTGACGCAGCTCCGGCGGCGGGGTGCGCTTGGCGTCCACGTCGTCCACCCGCACCAGGCTCCCCCAGACCGCCATCCGGTAGCGCGAGGTGTACACCGGCGTGCAGGTGGTCAGCGTGATGTACCGGCCGGGGCCGGTGTAGCCGGAGCCGACCGGGACGGGCGCGACGATGCCGGTGTCGTACTTGGACGTCTCCGGCAGGGTGCTGTCGACCCGGTAGACGTACCACTTGTCCTTGGTCTCGACGACGACCGCGGCGCCCTTGTGCACCGCGTCCAGGTCGTGGAACTTGGCGCCGTGGCCGTCCCGGTGGGCGGCCAGCGCGAAGTTGCCGGCCTGGTCCCAGGGCATCGCGGCGCGGTAGGGCTGCTCGTACACCCCCGCCACGCCCTCGGCCAGGGTGTCGCTGTCGGTGCCCATCCGGATCAGCACCTGGTAGTCCCGGCCCATCGCCGGGACGTGCAGGAAGCCGACCGCGTCCCCGGCCGCGAACGGCGCGGCGGGGGCGGACGTCCCGCCGGGGGCGGCCGAGGGGGTGCCGGTCGGGCTCGCGGCCCAGGTGTCGCGCAGCCGGTCGGAGGCCGCGGCCGCCGAGCGGTCGGCCTCGACGTTGGTCCACCACAGCGAGTAGGCCACGAACAGGCCGAGCACCAGTCCCAGGGTGATCAGCAGCTCGCCGAAGACGCCGAGCGCGGCCAGCGCCCGACTGCGGCCGCGCCGGGCGGGCGCGGGGCCGGCCTCGGGCGGCGGGAAGGCCTCCTCCCGCGGTTCGGCCGACTGCGCGGTCTCGTCCGTCATCTCCGGTGCTCCCCCTTCGTGCCGGGTGCCCGGGCGGTCACCCGCCCGTGATCGCGGCCGGCTTGCCCTGGCTGCGCGGCCGTTCCTCGGTCATCTTGCCAAAGACGATGAGGCGGAACTTGGAGGTGAACTCCGGGGTGCAGGTGGTCAGCGTGATGTACCGGCCGGCGCCCGCGTAACCGGCGCCGTTGGGGACGGGCTTGATCACGCTCACGTTGTTGGGAGAGGTCTCCGGGATGCTGCTGGTGACCTCGTACGTGTAGTACGAGGTGGCGGTCTCCACCACGATCTTGTCGCCCTTGCCGAGCTGGTTGATGTACCGGAACGGCTCGCCGTGGGTGTTGCGGTGCGCGGCCAGCGCGAAGTTGCCCGCCTTGTCGGCCGGCATCCCGGTGCCGGTGTAGTGGCCGACCAGGCCCTTGTCGAGCACCGCCGGCTTGGAGGTGCCCTCGGCGATCGGGAACTTCAGCCCCAGCTTGGGCAGGTAGATGATGGCGAAGCCCTTGCCGGGCTCGAACGACTCCGGCTTGGCCGGGTCCGGAGCCGGCTGCCCGGGCTTCGGCGGCGCCAGGGCGGCGTCGAACTGCTGCTCCAGCCGGTTGCGGGCGCCGTCGGCGGCCGCGTCGGCCTGCACGTTGGTCCACCAGAGCTGGTACGAGACGAAGAGCAGCATCACCACGCCGAGCGTGATGCACAGCTCCCCGACGAGCCGCGCGGCCACCACGACCGCGGACTCCTTGGGCCGCGCCTTCGCCCCGGCGCCCCGGCCGTTCGCCCGGCGCCGACCGACGCCCGCGCGCACGGAGGTCCGGCCCTGGGCGGCCCTGCGGCGCTCGGCCCGGCCGCCGGTGGGCGGGGCCGGCTCCGCGGCCGGCCCGCCGATGTCGAGGGGCAGGCGCAGCTGGAGCGTCTGGTCGGGCAGCCAGGGGTACTCGGGGCCGGACGCGGCGGGCTGCTCGGCCTGCTCGTACACGCCCCAGGCGTCCTCGGCGGCGCCCTGTCCGGGCTGAGCCGGGTACGGCTGCGGGTACGCCGCCGCGTCACCGTGGTGCTGCCCGTCGCCGTACCGGCCGTCCCCGTACGGGCCGCCGCCGTACTGCGCGCCGCCGTACGGCCGTCCGTCGCCCGGGCCCGCCTCCGGCTGGTAACGCCCCTCCGGACGCAGCGCGGTCACGCCGCTCAGCCCCGGCCGATCACCGGGGCGAGCCCGGCCGACCGGTCCACGGCCTGCGGGTAGCCGCACTCCGCCAGCCAGTTGGCGAGCATCCGGTGCCCGCCCTCGGTGAGCACCGACTCGGGGTGGAACTGCACGCCCTCGACGGGCAGTTCGCGGTGCCGCAGGCCCATGATCACGCCGCTGTCGGTGCGCGCGGTGACCACCAGTTCGTCCGGCACGGTGGCCGGCTCGACCGCCAGCGAGTGGTACCGGGTGGCGGTCAGCGGCGAGGGCAGTCCCTCGAACACCCCGCCGTCCTCGTGCTCGACCGGCGAGGTCTTGCCGTGCAGCAGTTCCGGTGCCCGGTCGACCACCGCGCCGTACGCGACCGCGATCGACTGCAGGCCCAGGCAGACGCCGAACACCGGCAGCCCGATCCCCGCGCAGTGGTGCACCATCCCGATGCAGACCCCGGCCTCCTCCGGCGCCCCGGGCCCGGGGGAGAGCAGCACCCCGTCGAAACCCTGGTCGTCCTCGCCGCCGGACCGGCGGACGGCGTGCTCGACGGTCACCTCGTCGTTGCGCACCACCTCGCAGGTGGCACCGAGCTGGTACAGGTACTGGACCAGGTTGAAGACGAAGCTGTCGTAGTTGTCCACGACCAGGATGCGGGGCGCGGTCGGCTGGGTGGTCATTCTCGCGTGGTCTCCGTGGGATGCGGGGCGGGGTCGGCAGGGTGGAGGAGCAGGGCCGCCGGTTCAGCCGGCCGCGGCGCCTTCGCCGCCGTCCACTGTGACGTCACCGAAGGGGAGCAACGGTTCCGCCCACGGGAAGACGTAGGTGAAGAGGAGATAGACGATCCCCACGATGAGGAGCAGCGAGATGACGGCGCGGACCAGGGTGTTTCCCGGGAGGTGACGCCAGATCCAGCCGTACATGGTGCTCCCTCGACGTAGCGGACTGGGGTCAAGAGTAGACCCGGGATCAACGACCGCGGGGCCGGTCCGCTACTGCTGCCCGCCCGCCGACCGCAGCTCGGTGGTGCCGGAGTATCCGGGGAGGGTCAGATCACCGCTCTCCTGGACCTTCCAGCCGAGCCCGTACGCCTGGACGTACTGGAGGTAGTTGCGGATCGTCGGGTCGCCGTCGACGGCGGCCTTCAGCGCATCGGTGCGGCCGACCGCCCGGACCACGTACGGCGGCGAGTAGACCCGGCCCTGGAGCAGCAGGGTGTTGCCGACGCAGCGGACGGCGCTGGTGGAGATCAGCCGCTGGTCCATCACCTGCACGCCCTCGGCGCCGCCCCGCCACAGCGCGTTGACCACGGCCTGGATGTCCTGCTGGTGGATGACCAGGTCGTTGACGCCGGGCTCGGGGACGCCCGGGATGCGGGCGGTGGCGTTCGGCGGGGCGTCGTTGAGGGTGACGGTCAGGCCGCCGCCCTGCAGCGGCTCCAGGGCCGCGCCGAGCCGCAGGCCGTCCAGCCGGGCGGCGTCGGCGGGGTTGCCGCCCTGCTGCCCGGTGAGCTCCTGCGCGCGGGCCTGGAGGTCGGCCAGCTGGGCCTGGGCCTGCTGGTTCTGCGAGCTGCGCTGGCGTATCACGTCGCCGAGGCTGAGCAGCGAGTTGTCCGTCCGCAGGTCGGTGCCGCGGGCGGTCTGCGCGCTGATGTAGAAGAGCAGTCCGGCGAGCGCGAAGACCGCACAGGTCAGGGCACGCCCGACAATTCGGGTGCCGGAGCGGCGGGTAGTGGTCGGCCGAGGGGGAATCGACAAATTAGGCACCGTACCCTTATCTCCTTAAGACCCACCGAGCCACTACGCTAACGGACGCCGGTGGCGCGTGCGGGAACGGTCCCGTGCGTTCCGCACCGCCCGTCACCGGCCGACCGACCCCCGCTGCACCTCTGCGCGGTCTCACAGCGCATCGACAGGAGAGCTCCTCGTGCCGAAGTCTCGACTCCGCAAGAAGTCCGACTACACCCCGCCGACCACGGCCGCGGTGAAGATCAGTTCGGGCCGCAGTTGGGTCGCACCGCTGATGCTGGCACTGTTCCTGATCGGCCTGGTCTGGATCGTCACCTATTACGTGACCAGCGGCAGCTACCCGGTCGAGAGCTGGCGGAACTGGAACATCCTGGTCGGTTTCGGCTTCATCGCCGCGGGGTTCGGCGTCTCCACCCAGTGGAAGTGACCTCCCGCTCCTCCTGAGGCTCCGGTCGAGCCACCTCCGCCGTTTCGGACCGCTGGTGCCGGGCGGCGGTCAGGCATGCCCGGACACGGGCGGGAAACCGGTCGGTTATCCCCATCATCAGACTCTCCTGCTTATCCACATGGTTATCCACACTGGGGAAAAGTCCCCCCAGCCTGTGGATAACTTTTCGACCGCGGGCTTTCCACAGCTGTGCAAAAGTTCCCGAGAATGGGAAAACCGCACAGCAGGACACGCGTAGAACAGCAGTCCACACCCCGGGCGGCACACAGCCTGTGCACAACCCCGCACCCGCTGTGGACAAACACCCGCGGCGTCACGCGCCGTAGCGGGCCATCCCGATCATCAGCATCGCCGCCACCACGGCCAGCGACCCCGTCAACGCCAGCCCCTGGACCAGGCCGCGGCGCTCGCGCGGGGCGTACATCAGACCGGCCGCCGTCAGCGCGCCCACCACCAGGCCGCCGATGTGCGCCCGCCAGTCGATGTCCGTCCGCGAGAAGGTGACGACCAGGTTGAAGACCAGGAACGCCATCACCGGGGCGAGCGGGCCCCGGTTCCGCAGTTGCATCACCACCGTGGCACCGATCAGCCCGAAGATCGCGCCCGAGGCCCCGACCGACCGCAGCGAGTTGCCGTCGATCAGGAAGGCCAGGGTGCTGCCCCCCAGGCCGGAGAGCAGGTAGAGGGCCAGGAAGCGCAGCCGGCCGAGCGCCTCCTCCAGCGTGGGGCCCAGCCAGTACAGGACCAGCATGTTCATCCCGATGTGCCACCACTGCAGGTGCAGGAACACCGAGGTCAGCAGCCGGTACCACTGGGCGGGGCCGTCGGCGACGCCGTCCGGACCGCCCAGGACGGCCCGCCCGGCGCTGTACAGCTCCCAGACCTGGCCCAGCCGCGGTGTGAGCACGTAGGCGGCCAGCACGAAGACGACCACGTTGATGCCGATCAGCACCCTGGTGACCAGCCCGCCGTCCCGGGCGATCGCCCCGCCGAACCGGGTGGTCGCCCGCCGCGTCCCGGCGTGCCCGCCGCCGACGCACTCCGGGCACTGGAAGCCCACCGAGGCGGCCACCATGCACTGCGGGCAGATCGCCCGCTCGCAGCGGGTGCAGGAGACGCCGGTGGCCGTCTGCGGGTGCCGGTAGCAGCCGGTCAGCATGAGGTTCTTCCCCTCCCGTACGGGACGCCGAAATCGCCAGCCTACTGCGGCGGATCCGACATCGGGCCCGCTCCCCGGCTCCTTCCGCACCCCGCGTACGGCCCACTCCGACATGCCGGTGGACAAATCAGCATGCATGATCAGCATTCAGGTGGATATGTGCATAAAGGACGCCACCCAGGAGGAGAGACTCGTGACCTTTTCGGACTCGGCTCGTGAGACGGCCACCAAGACCCGGGACACCGCCGCGCACCTCGCGGACGGCGCCAAGCAGCGCCTCGGCCCGGCCCTGGACACCTTCGGGCCGAAAGCCGCCCAGGCCGCCCAGAGCCTCCGCGTCCAGTACGACCGGCACATCGCCCCGCAGTTCGGTCACGCCTTCGCCAGTCTGCCGCCCGAAGCCCAGCAGAACGCCCTGAAGGCCTTCCACCGCGCCCAGGAGGCCGCTCTGGCGGCCCGGCTCTCCGCCGCCCGCGCCGCCGACCAGGCCCGCGCCACGGTCGGCCCCAGGGTCGCCCAGGCCGTCGAGGAGGCCCGCGCCGCCGTCACCCCGGTCGCCCAGGAGGCCCAGACCCGGGGCGCGGCCGCGCTGACCGCGCTGCACGGCAACGTCACCTCGGCCGAGATCAGCCACCTCGCCGCCCGCAACGCCCGGCGGAAGCGGTGCAACGGCCTGGCCACCGGCCTCGCCGTGGCCGGTGCGCTGGCGATCGGCGGCGGGATCGTGGCCTGGCAGTGGTGGCGCCGGCACAGCAACCCGGAGTGGCTGGTCGAACCCCCGACCGACCGGGCCGAGCAACCCGCCGGGGCGCACGCCGCTGGCGCGACGGCCCCCGGGCCGGTCGACGCGGCCGGCGCCCCGCAGAGCGCCCCGGCCGCTCCCGCCGGGCCCCGGGCCGGGGACGCGGCCACCGAGCCCGCTCCGCCGCCCGGCCGGCCCGACAACGACGGCGACGGCGACGGCGACCACCCCAGGCCGCACGACCCGCGCGGGCCGCACTGACCCGTCGCCCGTCCTCAGGGCGTGTCGGACACGCCCTGAGGACGCGGAAACGCCGATCGGCCGCTGACCGGGATTCAGGTCAGCGGCCGATCGGCGTCACGACTGCGATGAGCTGTGGAGCATAGGAGATTCGAACTCCTGACATCTGCCTTGCAAAGGCAGCGCTCTACCAACTGAGCTAATGCCCCTCGACGGCACCGCGGGTGCCGACGGGCACTAGCGTACCGGGTTCCGGCGCCGTTCCCGGCGCCCTCCCCCCGGGCCGACCGGACCTGCCGCCGAGGCGGCGTCCGGGCGGTGCCTGGGATC
This sequence comes from Kitasatospora sp. NPDC087271, assembly GCF_044744605.1. Lineage (NCBI taxonomy): Bacteria > Bacillati > Actinomycetota > Actinomycetes > Kitasatosporales > Streptomycetaceae > Kitasatospora > Kitasatospora sp. NPDC087271. The sequence continues at coordinate 583,149 of NZ_JBIUYQ010000002.1, read as the reverse complement.
CGGCCGATCCGGTCGGGTGACCGGGCCGGCCGGCCCTGGAGGCGCGGTGAAGCGCCTCCGAAGATCGTCGGATCGTCCGGGCTCAGCGACCGGCCGGAACCGGGTCGGTGGCCTCGGTCCACAGGTCCTGCTCGGCGCGGTCCGCCTGGACCTGACGGTAGACAAAGAAGCCGCCGAGGGCGACCAGGGCGACCAGGAGAAGCTTCTTCACCGCGGGACCTCGTCCTTCTTGCGTTGGCGGACTCAAGAGCCGGTGCTCCGGCCGGACTGACCGGGCCGACGAGTCCAGATGTGTTTCGATCGCGAACGGGCTGCCGGGTGCCAGACTGCCCTTGCGGCCGATGATACACACCAGTGTCCCAATCGTGACCAGCCACCGCTGCGGCCAACCCGGCGGTCCGGGCCGAGGATTGACGCCGCACCTCCTGCCGTACGGCCGACCCTCCCCGGCCGGGCCCTACGGCGTGCCCGGCGGGGCGCTGGACGGGCGGTCGGACGGGCGGTTCGACGGCGTCACCACCACGGCCTTCCCGCCCGCCAGGTCGACCTTCGTCCGGGGCGGCGCCCCCTCGCCCTCCTCGTCGCGCAGCATCAGGGTCGTGCCGCGTTCGTCCAGCTCGTGCTGCTTGCCGGCGGCGAACTGCGCGTGCAGCTGCTCGAAGCCGGTGGCCGAGATCTGCCCCTCCCGGCCGGTCCCCCGCCACGGCACCCAGCGTGACCGGCGCGCCCGCAGCGCGAGCTGGTCGACCACCGCGAGCACCACCAGGGCGCAGACCAGTCCGGGAATGCTCATCGCCCAGAAGACCGCCATGTCGTCACCATCCCTCCACACGTTCCCTCCCCGGAGAACAGCCCGGTGGGACGCGCGGTTCCCGCAACGGCGGGGGAAACGCCGAAGGGCCCGGAGTGAATCACTCCGGGCCCTTCGCGGTGGTGGGCCTAACAGGACTTGAACCTGTGGCCTCTTCCTTATCAGGGAAGCGCTCTAACCGTCTGAGCTATAGGCCCTTGCCGCACTGAAAGATTAGCGGACCGATGGCCGATCTCCCAAATCCGGGCCGACGGGGTTCCCGGCGGGCACCCCGCCGACCAGCGGCGGCGCTCCGGCGGCCGGGCGCAGCAGCCATTCCTCGCGGGTCGCCGGGAGGCCGGCCGAGCCCTGCTCGGTGCTGCGGACGGCGAGGATCTGGTTGATCCCGATCCGGTTCTCCTCGAAGGCGAGCGCGCTGGCGGCCATGTACAGCCGCCAGACCCGGGCCCGGCCGCGGCCGACCAGCCGGACCGCCTCGCTCCAGTGCGCCTCCAGGTTGGCCACCCATTCGCGCAGGGTCAGCCCGTAGTGCTCGCGCAGCGACTCGACGTCCCGGACCTCGAAGCCGGCCTCCTCCAGCCGGGCCACGGTGGAACCGACGGGGGAGAGCTCGCCGTCGGGGAAGACGTAGCGGTCGATGAAGGGGCTGGTGCGGTGCGGCTCACCGGGGCGGTCGGGGCGGCGGGCGATCTGGTGGTTGAGCAGCCGGCCGCCGGGCACCAGCAGCCGGTGCAGGCCCTCGGCGTAGACCCGGTACTGCTCGGAGCCGACGTGCTCGGCCATCCCGACGCTGGAGATCGCGTCGAACGGGCCGTCGACGATCTCCCGGTAGTCCTGGAGTCGGACCTCCACCCGCCCGGCCAGGCCGGCCTCCTCGACCCGCCGGCGGGCCAGCGCGACCTGCTCCCGCGAGATGGAGACGCCGACCGCGGTGACGCCGTAGTGCTCGGCCGCGTGCAGCAGCAGCGAGCCCCAACCGCAGCCGACGTCCAGCAGGCGCATCCCGGGCCGGAGGCCGAGCTTGCGGCAGATCAGGTCGAGCTTGGCCTCCTGGGCGGCCTCCAGGCTCTTGGCCTCCGGGGTCCAGTAGGCGCACGAGTAGACCATGGAGGAGCCCAGGACGAGCCCGTAGAAGTCGTTTCCGACGTCGTAGTGGTGGCTGATGGCCGCGCGGTCCCGGCTGCGGCTGTGCAGCCGCCCGCGGGCCCTGCGGACCTCCTCCTGGGGCGGCGTGGGCTCGGGGCCGAGCGCCCCGGCCCGCAGCGCGGCCGCGAGGACGCGGCGCCCGCCGGCGCCGAGCACGTCCCGCGGGCCGAGGTCGAGGCGGCGGATCTCCGGCCGCTCGACGAACCGGGCGACGGCCGAGAGCACCTCGTAGAGGTCGGTGCCGGGGGCGATCTCCAGGTCCCCCGCGACGTACGCCCGGGCCAGGCCCAGCTCGCCCGGCTGCCAGAGCAGGCGGCGCAGGGCCCGCCGGTTGCACAGGACGACCGTGGGGGCTCCCGGCGGCCCGGCGACGCTGCCGTCCCAGGCCTGGACCCGCAGCGGTACCGGAACCCCCAACAGCCCGTCCAGGGCCTCGACCAGTTGACCTGCGAGCTTCGCCACCGCGCGCCTCCGTCCAGCCGTCCTGCGGAACGTCCCCTGACCCGGTCGGGCGGACCGGGGGCGGCCTGCGGCACTCCCAGGCGTGGACCGGGCGCCACCCAGCTAATCCCACCGCGGCCGGCCCGCTCCCGGGCGGCACGCCGCGGGCGGCCGGCTGTCACCCGAAATGCCGACGGGCCCCGCAGGCTGCAACAGCCTGCGGGGCCCGTCCATTCCGTCCGTGGACGGCGAACTGACCAGGGGTCAGGATCCGACCGGGGTCAGTCCTCCTCGGCCAGGGTCAGCTCGACGCCGCCGGTGAAGCCGGCCGCCGCGTTGTAGATGAACGCCGAGAGGGTGGACAGCGCCGTCAGCAGGACGACGTCGACCACGGCGATCAGCGAGGTGAAGGTCATCACCTTGCCGAAGCCCACGTAGTCCATCAGGTTGAGGCCGCCGGCGCTGTCCGAGCCGGTGACGTCCTTGAGGGTCTTGGTCAGCGAGTCGAAGACGCCGAGCGAGTCCAGCGTCATCCACAGCACCGCCGCGGCCACGATGATGATGATCCCGACGGCCAGCGACAGCAGGAAGCTGACCTTCATGACCGACCACGGGTCGACCTTGGTCACCCGCAGCCGGGCCTTGCGGGTCCGGCCGAGGCCGACACCGGCGGCCGCCGGTGGGGCGGCCGGGGCCGGCCGGCGCGCCGCGCCCGGGACGGGCGTGCCGCCGGGCGGGGTGTTGCCGCTGGTCCGGGTCCCCCGGGCCGGGGTCGGCTGCCCCTTGGCATAGGTGGTCGGCTGCGAGAATCCGCTCGCGCCCGGCGCCGGGGCCCCCGGCGGCGGGGGCGTCTGTCCGCCGTAGGTCGCGCCGCCCTGTCCCGCTCCGCCGACCGGTGGCATCAGCGAGGTGGACGCGGCCGAGTGCTCGGCCGGCGGCTGCGGCGCGCCGTACCCACCCCCGCCCTGCGCGCCCGGACGGCCGCCGGAGGGTCCTCCCGCAGCACCCGTGGCTCCACTCACCTGGTCCTCCCGCACTTCCCACCAGGACGGCGGCACCGCCCTGCTTCGTCACTCGTCATCCAGCGCCCGGCGGGATTGCCCGGAACTGGTGGGCGGCCGGTGCCGCCACGCCCCTCTATCAGGACGCGACGGCACCGGCCCGTGGTTCGGTTCAGACCTCGGCGTCGCCGCCGGCCGTCGTCTCCGCACCCTCAGCCGTTTCGGTGGAAGCGGTGTCCGCGACCTCGTCCTCCACCGTCTCCTCGTCCTCGGCTTCCGCGTTGCGGGCCATGCCCACGACCGCGTCGCGCTTACCGAGGTTGATCAGTTGGACGCCCATGGTGTCACGTCCGGTTTCACGAACTTCGGAAACCCTTGTGCGGATCACCCCACCCGACAGGGTGATCGCCATGATCTCGTCGGTGTCGTCGACCACGAGCGCGCCGACCAGCGAGCCCCGGCCCTCGACGATCTTCGCCGCCTTGGTCCCGTAGCCGCCACGCCCCTGGACACGGTACTCGTCCACGGCCGTGCGCTTGGCGTACCCGCCGTCGGTGGCGGTGAACACGTACGTTCCCGGGCGGACGACGTTCATCGAGAGCATTTCGTCGTCCTCGCGGAAGGCCATGCCCTTGACGCCGGAGGTGGCGCGGCCGGTGGGCCGCAGCGCGTCGTCGGTCGCGGTGAAGCGGATCGACTGGGCCTTCTTGGAGACCAGCAGCAGGTCGTCCTCGGCGGAGACCAGCTCGGCGCCGATCAGCTCGTCGTCCTGGCCCTCCTCGTCCTGGCGCAGGTTGATCGCGATCAGGCCGCCGGAGCGCGGGGAGTCGTAGTCCTTCAGCGCGGACTTCTTCACCAGGCCGGCCCGGGTGGCGAGGACCAGGTAGGGCTTGTCCTCGTAGGTGCGCACGGCCATCACCTGGGCGATGTGCTCCTCCGGCTGGAAGGCCAGCAGGTTGGCCACGTGCTGGCCGCGGGCGTCGCGCCCGGCGTCCGGGAGCTCGTAGCCCTTGGCGCGGTAGACCCGGCCCTTGTTGGTGAAGAACAGGATCCAGTTGTGCGTCGTCGTCACGAAGAAGTGGTCGACGATGTCGTCCTGCTTGAGCTGCGCTCCGCGCACGCCCTTGCCGCCGCGCTTCTGCGAGCGGTAGAGGTCGGAGCGGGTCCGCTTGACGTAGCCGCCACGGGTGATCGTGACGACGATGTCCTCCTCGGCGATGAGGTCCTCGATCGAGAGGTCGCCGTCGGACGGGATGAGGGTGGAGCGCCGCTCGTCGCCGTACTTCTCGACGATCGCGGTGAGCTCCTCGGAGATGATCTCCCGCTGGCGGGTCGGCGAGGCCAGGATCGCGTTGTACTCGTCGATCTTGCGCTGCAGCTCGTCGTGCTCGTCCATGATCCGCTGGCGCTCCAGGGCGGCCAGGCGGCGCAGCTGCATCTCCAGGATGGCGTTGGCCTGGAGCTCGTCGATGGAGAGCAGCCCCATCAGGCCGGTGCGGGCCGCGTCGGCGCTCGCCGAGGCCCGGATCAGCGCGATGACCTCGTCGATCATGTCCAGGGCGCGCAGCAGGGCGCGCAGGATGTGGGCGCGCTCCTCGGCCTTGCGCAGCCGGAAGGTGGTGCGCCGGACGATGACCTCGACCTGGTGGTTGACCCAGTGCCGGATGAAGGCGTCCAGCGACAGCGTGCGCGGCACGCCGTCGACCAGGGCCAGCATGTTGGCGCCGAAGTTGGTCTGCAGCTCGGTGTGCTTGTAGAGGTTGTTCAGCACGACCTTGGCGACGGCGTCGCGCTTGAGCACGACCACCAGGCGGGTGCCGGTGCGGGAGGAGGACTCGTCGCGGACGTCGGCGATGCCGGCGACCCTGCCGTCCTTGACCAGGTCGGCGATCTTCAGCGCGAGGTTGTCCGGGTTGACCTGGTACGGCAGCTCGGTGATCACCAGGCACTGGCGGCCCTGGATCTCCTCGACCTCGACCACGGCGCGCATGGTGATCGAGCCGCGGCCGGTGCGGTAGGCGTCGTCGATCCCGCGGTGGCCGACGATCAGCGCGCCGGTGGGGAAGTCGGGGCCCTTGATCCGCTCGATCAGGGCTTCGAGCAGCTCCTCGTTGGAGGCGTCCGGGTGCTCCAGCGCCCAGAGCGCGCCGGAGGCGACCTCGCGCAGGTTGTGCGGCGGGATGTTGGTGGCCATGCCGACCGCGATGCCGGTGGCACCGTTGACCAGCAGGTTGGGGATGCGTGCCGGCAGGACGGTCGGCTCCTGCGAGCGGCCGTCGTAGTTGGCCGCGAAGTCGACGGTGCCCTCGTCGATGTCGCGCATCATCTCCATGGCGAGCGGCATCATCTTGCACTCGGTGTAGCGCATGGCCGCGGCCGGGTCGTTGCCCGGGGAGCCGAAGTTGCCGTTGCCGTCCACCAGCGGCATCCTCAGCGACCACGGCTGGGCCAGGCGGACGACGGTGTCGTAGATGGAGGTGTCGCCGTGCGGGTGGTAGTTGCCCATGACGTCGCCGACGACGCGGGCGCACTTGTAGTAGCCCTTCTCGGGGCGGTACCCGCCGTCGTACATCGCGTAGAGCACGCGCCGGTGCACCGGCTTGAGCCCGTCGCGGACCTCGGGGAGCGCCCGGCTGACGATCACGCTCATCGCGTAGTCGAGGTACGAGCGCTGCATCTCGGTCTCGAGCTCGACCGGCTCGATCCGCATGGTCACCTGGGCGGTGGCCTCGGCGGCTGTGGAGGTCTCGGGCTGTTCGCCTTCGGGACGGTTGTCGTCGACCACTGGTGGTCAGTTTCCTTTCACGCGGACTGGTACGTGCTTCGCTGCCGGTCGGGCGGCGTCACACGTCCAGGAAGCGGACGTCCTTGGCGTTGCGCTGGATGAAGGAGCGGCGTGCCTCGACGTCCTCGCCCATCAGCACGGAGAACAGCTCGTCGGCGCGGGCGGCGTCCTCCAGGGTGACCTGGAGGAGCAGCCGGTGCTCGGCGTCCATGGTGGTGACCCGGAGCTCCTCGGCGTTCATCTCGCCGAGACCCTTGAAGCGCTGGATCGCGTCGTCCTTGGGGAGCCGGCGCCCGGCCTCGACCCCGGCCGCGATCAGCGCGTCGCGCTCGCGGTCGGAGTAGGCGTACTCGAAGTCGTCCTTGCCCCACTTGATCTTGTACAGCGGCGGCATGGCGAGGTAGACGTACCCGGACTCGACCAGCGGCCGCATGAAGCGGAACAGCAGGGTGAGCAGCAGGGTGCGGATGTGCTGACCGTCGACGTCGGCGTCCGCCATCAGGACGATCTTGTGATAGCGGAGCTTGGACTCGTCGTAGTCCTCCTGGATGCCGCAGCCGAAGGCCGAGATCAGCGCCTGGACCTCGGTGTTCTGCAGCACCTTGTCGATCCGGGCCTTCTCGACGTTCAGGATCTTGCCGCGGATCGGCAGGATGGCCTGGGTGCGCGGGTCGCGGCCCTGCTTGGCCGAGCCGCCGGCGGAGTCACCCTCGACGATGAAGATCTCGCACTCGGCCGGGTCCTTGGACTGGCAGTCGGAGAGCTTGCCCGGCAGCGAGGCGGACTCCAGCAGGCCCTTGCGGCGGGTGAGGTCGCGGGCCTTGCGGGCGGCGACGCGCGCGGTGGCGGCCTGGATGGACTTGCGGATGATGTCCGAGGCCTCGTTGGGGTTGCGGTCCAACCAGTCGTTGAGGTGCTCGTGGACGACCTTCTGGACGAAGGTCTTCGCCTCGGTGTTGCCGAGCTTGTCCTTGGTCTGGCCCTCGAACTGCGGCTCGCCGAGCTTGACCGAGATGATCGCGGTCAGACCCTCGCGGATGTCCTCGCCGGAGAGGTTGTCGTCCTTCTCCCGGAGCAGCTTCTTGTCCCGCGCGTAGCGGTTGACCAGGCCGGTCAGCGCCGCGCGGAAGCCCTCCTCGTGGGTACCGCCGCCGTGCGTGTGGATGGTGTTGGCGAAGCTGTAGACCCCCTCGGTGTAGGAGGAGTTCCACTGCATCGCGATCTCCACCGAGATCGCCCTGTCCTTGTCCTCCGCCTCGAAGTCGATCACCGAGGGGTGGATCACCTCGCCCTTGCGGGAGTTGAGGTGGGCGACGAAGTCGGCGATGCCGCCGTCGTACTTGTACGTGACGGTGAGCGGCTTGCCCTCCTCGTCCACGTGCTCGGGGCGCTCGTCGGTGAGCGAGATGGAGAGGCCCTTGTTGAGGAAGGCCATCTCCTGGAAGCGCCGGGACAGCGTCTCGAAGGAGTAGACCGTGGTCTCGAAGATCTCCGGGTCGGCCCAGAAGGTGACGGTCGTGCCGGTCTGCTCGGAGCCCTCGTGCGTGGCCAGCGGAGCGGTCGGCGCACCGGCCTTGTAGTCCTGGGTGAAGCGCGAGCCGTCGCGGTGGATCTCCACCGACAGGCGGGTGGACAGCGCGTTCACGACCGAGACGCCGACACCGTGCAGACCGCCGGAGACGGCGTAGCCGCCGCCGCCGAACTTGCCGCCGGCGTGCAGGACGGTGAGCACGACCTCGACGGCCGGCTTCTCCTGGCCGGGGACGATGTCCACCGGGATGCCGCGGCCGTTGTCGACGCAGCGGATGGCGCCGTCGGCCATGATCGTGACGTCGATGGTGTCGGCGTACCCCGCCATCGCCTCGTCGACGGAGTTGTCCACCACTTCCTGCACCAGGTGGTGCAGGCCGCGCTCGCCGGTGGAGCCGATGTACATGCCGGGGCGCTTGCGGACGGCGTCGAGGCCTTCCAGCACCTGGATGTTGCTACCGGTGTAGGAAGCCTGGTCGGTCTGGTCTGGGATCTGGCTGGGGTTGCCGGAATCGGCCACGAAGCGCCCTCTCTGGCACAGCACGGGCCGCATTCCCGCCCCGTGTGGGCGGGCGTGCGACCACGGCGTTTCGACTCGGTTGCCACTAGCAACAGTGTTTGGCTCTCAGTCTACCGGTACGACTGACAGAGATGGGCGTTTGGCAGCCCTTGAAGGCAGATATGCCGCCCTGAATCCCCTCTGGACATGTCCCGATACTCGCCCCGGGGGCCCAGAGCGCCTGGAAGGGCTGTCAGGGATTCCGGAAGATCGCGGTCCGCTCCGCGCCCCCGGCGACGGGCCGGCAACCCGGTCAGCCCCAGGTGTCGCCCGGCCCCTTGCTCCCCGGGGCGCGCAGCCGGCCGTAGCCGCGGGCGGGCGCCGCCGGGCCGAGCACCTTGATGGTGCGGACCGTGCCGTGGCCCAGCTCGTGGTTCAGACGGGCTACCAACTGTCTTGCCAGCCAACGCAGTTGGGTGGCCCACGCGGTGGAGTCGCACTGCACGGTGAGCACCGCGGCGGTGTCGTCGTAGGAGGAGGGGTGGCAGTGCGCGGCGATGTCCGGGCCGACGATCTGGGGCCAACGGCCCATCACCCCGCCGACCGCGGCCGAGGACTCCCAGCCCCGTTCGGTCAGCAGCCGGTTCAGCGCCGCCCCCAGCGGGACCGGGTCGCGGCCGTCCGACCGGGCTCCGCTGCGCAGGCCGTGCCGCTTCGCCTCGCGCTTCTCCCGGACCTGCTCGCCGCGCTGCCGCGCCTGGGCCCGGGCCGCCCGCAGCGCGGAGCGGGCGAGGTCGGCGCCGGTCGGCGCCGGGTCGCCCGGCCGGGGGGAGTGCTCCGCCGGCTCGCTCACGGCGATCTCCTTTCCCCAGCCTGTGGACAACGGTCGCGGACGCGCGCCGGTGAGCCGTCCAGCCTACGGGAGTGCCCGGACGGCGATTGCGAAGGTGCGGGGGGAGTCAGGCGTCGATCCGGCGGACGGCGCCGTCGGCGACCGCGAACCGGGCGCCGGCCAGCGCCTTCGGCACGTCCTCGGCGACCGCCGCGGTGACCAGCACCTGCTCGCCGCCGGCCACCAGTTCGGCCAGCCGGTCCCGGCGGGCCGCGTCCAGCTCGGCGAACACGTCGTCCAGGATCAGCACCGGCTCGCCGCCGTCGGCGCGCAGCAGCTCGTACGAGGCCAGCCGCAGCGCCAGCGCGAACGACCAGGACTCGCCGTGGCTCGCGTAGCCCTTGGCGGGCAGCGGGCCGAGGCTGAGCACCAGCTCGTCGCGGTGCGGGCCGACCAGGGTGATGCCGCGGTCCACCTCCTGCTTGCGGACCGCCTGCAGCGCGTTCAGCAGCTGCTCCTCGGCCTGCTCGCGGCTGGTCGGCAGCCCGCCCTCGAAGGAGCTGCGGTACTCCAGGACGGTGTCGCCGCCGCCCGGGGCCAGCTGCCCGTACGCGGCCGCCACCAACGGCTGGAGGGAAGCCACCAGCTGGATCCGGAACGCCGTCAACTCGGCTCCGGCCCTTGCCAGATGGCCGTCCCAGACCTCCAGGGTGGAGAGGTCGGCGCCCTTGCCGCCACCGGCCCGGCGGGCCATCGCGGCGGTCTTCAGCAGGGCGTTGCGCTGTTTGAGGACCCGCTCGTAGTCCTGCCGGACCCCTGCCAGCCGGGGGGCCCGGGCGGTCAGCAGCTCGTCCAGGAAACGGCGGCGCTCACCCGGGTCGCCCTTGACCAGGCTGAGGTCCTCGGGGGCGAACAGGACGGTCCGCAGCAGGCCCAGCACGTCCCGCGGGCGGACGTTGTCGGAGCGGTTGATCCGGGCCCGGTTGGCCTTGCCCGGGGTCAGCTCCAGCTCGACCAGGGTGGTGCGGCCGCGGTCCACCACCGAGGTGCGGACCACCGCCCGCTCGGCGCCCAGCCGGATCAGCGGGGCGTCGGTGGCGACCCGGTGGCTGCCCAGCGTGGCGACGTAGCCGATCGCCTCGACCAGGTTGGTCTTGCCCTGGCCGTTGGGCCCGACGAAGGCCGTCACGCCCGGGTCGAGGGGAACCTCGACCCGGGCGTACGACCGGAAGTCGGCGAGCGACAGATGCGCGACGTGCATGGCTGTGGACTGCGCTCGCCTTCTGGGGGGTGCGGGTTACTTGGACTCGACCGCGTGGCCGCCGAACTGGTTGCGCAGCGCGGCGATCATCTTCATCTGCGGCGAGTCGTCCTGGCGGGAGGCGAAGCGGGCGAACAGCGAGGCGGTGATCGCCGGCAGCGGCACCGCGTGGTCGATCGCGGCCTCGACGGTCCAGCGGCCCTCACCGGAGTCGGCGGCCCAGCCGCGCAGCTTCGCCAGGTGCTCGTCGTCGTCCAGCGCGCGGACGGCCAGGTCCAGCAGCCAGGAGCGGATGACGGTGCCCTCCTGCCAGCTGCGGAAGACCTCGCGCACGTCGGTGACCTCGGGGGCGGCCTCCAGCAGCTCCCAGCCCTCGGCGAACGCCTGCATCATCGCGTACTCGATGCCGTTGTGGACCATCTTGGCGAAGTGGCCGGCGCCCACGGCACCCGCGTGCACCGAGCCGAAGTCGCCCTCGGGCTTGAGCGAGTCGAACACCGGCTGGACGCGGGCCACGTGCTCGGCGTCGCCGCCGTACATCAGGGCGTAGCCGTTCTCCAGGCCCCAGACGCCGCCGGAGACGCCGCAGTCGACGAAGCCGATGCCCTTGGCGGCCAGCGCCTCGGCGTGCTTGATGTCGTCGGTCCAGCGGGAGTTGCCGCCGTCGACCACCACGTCGCCGGGGGAGAGCAGCTCGGCGAGTTCGTCGACGGTCGCCTGGGTGGCGGCGCCGGCCGGGACCATCACCCAGATCACCCGCGGGCCCTGCAGCTTGGAGACGAGCTCCTGGAGGCTCTCGACGTCGGAGATGTCCGGGTTGCGGTCGTAGCCGATGACGGTGTGGCCGGCGCGGCGGATCCGCTCGCGCATGTTGCCGCCCATCTTGCCGAGACCGATGAGGCCGAGCTCCATGACCAAGTCCTTACCTGTGGTGACGTGCCTGCCGGCGGCGCCGTTGCCGCACGCCCCGAGCCTACGCGCTGCGGCGGTGGCGGCTCCCTGTGGTCGGGCCGACCGGGGGAGGACGCCCACAGGCTGTGCACAGCCGGTGTGCACAGCCTGTGGGTGACGGCCTGCGGGCAGCGGCCGCGAGGTCAGCCGGAGAGGCGGACCGGCATGATCAGGTACTGGTACGCCTTGTCCTCCTCGGCGTCCACCGAGGCCTTGCCGCTGAGCAGCGCGGGCTTGGTCGGCGTGGTGAAGCTCAGCTGGGCGTAGGCGGAGTCGATGGCCTTGAGGCCCTCCTCCAGGTAGCCCGGGTTGAAGGCGATCGAGATGTCGTCGCCCTCCAGGTCGGCGTCGATCCGCTCGGTGGCCTGGGCGTCGTCGCCCGAGCCCGCCTCCAGGGTCAGCACGCCCTGCTCGAAGCTGAGCCGGACCGGGGTGTTGCGCTCGGCGACCAGCGAGACGCGCTTGAGCGCCTCCAGGAAGGGCTGGGTCTGGATCGCGGCGACGGCGCTGAACTCCGTCGGGAACAGGCTGCGGAACTTGGGGAACTCGCCCTCCAGCAGCCGCGTGGTCGTCCGGCGGCCGGCGCCCTCGAAGCCGATCAGGCCCTCGCCCGCGCCGCCCGAGGAGAGCGCGATCGAGACGTTGTCGCCGCTGCCCAGGGACTTGGCGATGTCCTGCAGCGTCTTGGCGGGCACCAGGGCGACGGCCGAGATGTCCGACTGCTCGGGCTTCCACAGCAGGTCGCGGACCGCGAAGCGGTAGCGGTCGGTGGCGGCCAGGGTGATCCGGTCGCCCTCGATCTCGACCCGGACACCGGTGAGCACCGGGAGGGTGTCGTCGCGGCCGGCGGCCACCGCGGCCTGGCTGACCGCGGAGGCGAACACGTCGCCCGAGACGGTGCCCGTGGCGGTCGGCATCTGGGGCAGCGCCGGGTACTCGTCCACCGGGAGGGTGGGGAGGGTGAATCGGGAACTGCCGCAGACCACGCTGACCCGCTGGCCGTCGGTGGAGATCTCCACCGGCCGGTTCGGCAGGTTGCGCGAGATGTCGTTCAGCAGCCGACCGGAGACCAGGACGGTGCCGGCCTCCTCGATGTCGGCCTCCAGCTCGACCCGGGCCGAGACCTCGTAGTCGAAGCCGGACAGTGCCAGGCTGCCGTCCTGTGCCGTCAGCAGCAGGCCGGCCAGCACCGGCACCGGCGGCCGTGCCGGGAGGCTGCGGGCAGCCCAGGCCACCGCCTCCGCGAGGACGTCACGCTCCACCCGGAACTTCACCGGTAACCGCCTCCTGGATCGAGCGCTCCCGCTCGCACTCTGGTTCGTCTGATCTTGATCGTCGGTCGGGCTGTCCACCGAGCTGTGCCACTCCGCTTCCAGTCGCCGAGGACAGTCTGACGTACTCCGCCGACAGACGGGGCAGACGGGCGGAAGCAAGCCGAACAGATGTCGGGGCGCGGTTGTCCACAGATTCGGGGCCCACCCACTTTCAAGCGAGTCGATGGGTCTAAATGTGTAGTGGTAGTAGTAGGGCCTGTGGAAACCGTGGATAACCCCGTTTCCCCAGGTCAGACCCACTTTTTTGTCCACAGCGGGTGTGGACGGCGGCTGTGGACGAACACGCGGTGCTGTGGACAGCGGAGCGTTACCCACAGGGCACGCTGGGTATCCACAGGTTATCCCCAGGGCTGTCCCCAGATCCGGGCCCGGTTATCCACGGGCGCCGGTCAACTTTACGTGACGCCTTTCACACCAGGGCATGAACGCCGCCCCACGCTTGTCGAACTGTGGATCATGCTGTGGACAACCTGGGGATAACCGTCCCTCCCCTGGGGACAACCGGTGGACAACCCGGATGGCCCATTGGCGGCCCGTCAATTGTCCACACCCTGTGGATAACGGTTGTGCACAAGTCCACAGGCACCTGACCTGCGCGGAAGAGCGTAGCGGCGACACGCCTGTGGACGAATTCTGGATAACTTCGGACGCCCCGGCCTGTGGACTACGGGGAAGGTGCCCGCCCTGTGGACAACTGCCCTGCGCGGCCCCGGTTTTCGAATCACCGGTCAGATGTTCGGCGCGGGCTGTGGACTGGCGCAACGTCCGTCGACGGCATCTCTGCCCAGCCGGCGCCCGAGGCACACCTGCGGACATGAGAAAAGGGCGTCAGGATCGCTCCTGACGCCCTTTCCGGCCACCTCGGCGCCGGACCCGGCCCCGGCCCCGGCCCCGCCACCGGCCCTGCGGCTAGCTCTTGATGCGGTTGGTCAGCTCGGTGACCTGGTTGTAGATCGACCGGCGCTCGGCCATCAGCGAGCGGATCTTGCGGTCCGCGTGCATCACCGTGGTGTGGTCGCGGCCGCCGAACTGCGCGCCGATCTTCGGCAGCGAGAGGTCGGTCAGCTCCCGGCAGAGGTACATGGCGATCTGACGGGCCGTCACCAGGACGCGGCTGCGCGAGGATCCGCAGAGGTCGTCCACACCCAGCCCGAAGTACGCGGCGGTCTGCTGCATGATGACCTGCGCGGTGATCTCCGGCCCGGCGTCCTCGTCCCCGCCCGGGATCAGGTCCTTGAGGACGATCCCGGCCAACTCCAGGTCCACCGGCGCCCGGTTGAGGTTGGCGAAGGCGGTGACCCGGATCAGGGCGCCCTCCAACTCCCGGATGTTGCGGGTGATCCGGGACGCGATGAACTCCAACACGTCGGCCGGGGCGTTGAGTTGCTCCTGGATCGCCTTCTTGCGCAGGATCGCGATCCGGGTCTCCAGCTCCGGCGGGGTGACGTCGGTGATCAGGCCCCACTCGAAGCGGTTGCGCAGCCGGTCCTCCAGCGTGGTCAGCAGCTTGGGCGGCCGGTCCGAGGAGAGGACGATCTGCTTGTTCGCGTTGTGCAGGGTGTTGAAGGTGTGGAAGAACTCCTCCTGCGTGGACTCCTTGCTCGCGAGGAACTGGATGTCGTCCACGAGCAGGATGTCCATGTCCCGGTAGCGCCGGCGGAAGGTGTCCGCCTTGCCGTCCCGGATCGAGTTGATGAACTCGTTGGTGAACTCCTCCGAGGACACGTAGCGCACCCGGGTGCCCGGGAAGAGGCTGCGCGAGTAGTGCCCGATGGCGTGCAGCAGGTGGGTCTTGCCCAGCCCGGACTCGCCGTAGATGAAGAGCGGGTTGTACGCCTTGGCCGGGGCCTCGGCGACCGCCACCGCCGCCGCGTGCGCGAAGCGGTTGCTGGCGCCGATGACGAAGGTGTCGAAGAGGTACTTGGGGTTCAGCCGGGCGGCCGGCTCGTCCTTGCGGGAGCCGCCGGCCGGCGGGGCGCCGGGCGGGGCGGGCACGCCGGGGACGGCCGGGCGTTCGGTGGCGCGCTCCGGCGCGTTCTTGTCCGCGGGACGGCCGCCGGCCGGGCGTGAGCCGGGGGCGCGGCGGCCGGCGCCGGCGCGGGGCTGCTCGTTCGGGCCGGGGCCGTAGGCGCCGCCGAACAGGTCGCCCTGGGTGGTCGCGGGCGGGCCGGGCATCGGGCGCGGCGCCGGCCGGGATGGCTCGTCGGCGTCGCGGTAGCCGGGGGGCTGCTCCTGGTAGCCGCCGCCCTGCTCGGGGTAGCCGCCCTGCTCCTGGTACCCGTTCTGGTCGGGGTAGCCGCCGCCCTGCTCCGGGTAGCCACCCTGCTCGGGGTAGCCGGGCCAGGCCGGGCCGGCCGCCGGGCCGCCGTACGGCGCGGGGCGCTGCTCGTAGCCGCCGGTGTCGTAGCGGGGCCGGTCGTAGTCCTGCTCGTACGGCTGCTGGTAGTCCTGGCCGCCGTAGCCGCCGGCATCCTCCCCGGTCGGGCCGGGGTACGGCTCGGCCGGGGCCTGGGCGGCGGGTGCGGGGGTGGTCGGGACGGCGTTGGCGTCGACCATCACGGCGATCCGCACCGGACGGCTGAGCTCGCGGCTGAGGGCCTCGGTGAGCTGCGGCAGCAGCCGGCCCTCCAGCACCTGCTTGGCCCGCTCGTTGGGGGTCGCCAGCAGGGCGGTGTCGTGCATCATCCACATCGGCTGGGTGCGCTGCACCCACTGCTTGTCCATCTCCCCGACGTCCGGGTCGCTGACCAGCCGCTCGACGACTCTCGCCCAGACCGGGACGAGGTCGCTGTTGACATCAGCCACTGGTGCACGCTTTCTCGGTTCCCCGCGGCTCCAGCAGGGGGTGGTGGATCAGGAGACTGTGGATCGGCGGGTCCGTCTCCGGCGGACCGACCCCACGAGGAAGAACTCGAAGAACAAACCAGACAAGTCCTGCAACGGTAGTCAGCGAACAGAGCCGGATCAAGTCGTTGTCCACAGGCTGTGGGCGAAGGGGACTCCGGGCGCCCTCCGGGGGGCCGCTCGAAAAAGCTGGTTTGACCCTCGTGCCCCGTCCCGCGTACCGTAACCAGGTCGAGTTGTCGATGGCCGCTGCCGCATGTCCGCGGGTCCACCCGCTCCATAAGGCGCGCAGCACGGGCGCCGTGGATTGCCCTGAACCCCAGCCGAACTGGGGCGATGGGTCGGATTTCCGAATCAGGGGAGATCACGCGGACGCACGGTGACGGCCAAGCGATCCCCCGTCATCCTACGATTCACCTCAGGAGCCCCCGAGTGAGCAAGCGCACCTTCCAGCCGAACAACCGTCGTCGCGCGAAGACCCACGGCTTCCGGCTGCGTATGCGTACCCGCGCCGGCCGCGCCATCCTGGCTGCCCGCCGTGGCAAGGGCCGCACCAGCCTGTCCGCCTGATCCACGACAGAGTCTGTTGTGCTGCCCTCCGAGAATCGGCTGCGGCGGCGCCAGGACTTCGCGACCGCGGTGAAACGCGGTCGCCGGGCCGGCCGGCCCCTTCTGGTCGTCCATCTCAGCAGAGAAGGCGACCCCAAGGGGCAGACCGACCGGACCAGCGACTCCCGCCCGCACGTCGCCGAGGGGACTCCTTCGGCGCGTGCGGGTTTCGTCGTGAGCAAGGCCGTCGGCCCGGCGGTCGTTCGCAACCTGGTCAAGCGCCGGTTGCGGCACCTCGTTCGTGATCGTCTGTCCAGGCTGCCCGCCGGTAGCCTGATAGTGGTGCGTGCGCTGCCCCAGGCCGCGACCGCCTCGTACCAGGACCTCGAACGTGACCTGGACGCGGCGCTGAAACGGTTGCTGAAGGTGGAGTCCGCCACGACGGCGCCGACGGGAGCAGGACGATGAAGTTCCTGCTGATGGGTCTGATCAGGGTCTACCAGTGGACCATCAGCCCACTGCTCGGTCCGGTCTGCCGCTACTACCCCTCCTGCTCGCACTACGGCTACGAGGCCGTGAAGGTGCACGGGGCGGTCAAGGGCGGCGGACTGACCGTGTGGCGCATCCTGCGCTGCAATCCGTGGACGCCCGGCGGGGTCGATCACGTTCCGCCGCGTAAGCATCCGGTGTGGCACCGGCGGCTGCGAGACTGGCTGAGCAGCCGGTCCGCCACCGGACAGCCGGTGACCACGACCCCCGCCGGTCCGGACCCCGAGGGCCCGGCGACCATTGGCCCCGAGGGGCCAATCCACATGTCCAAGGAGCCTGACCGGTGACCTTCTCCTTCCTGAATCCCCTGTACACAGCGGTGTCCTGGATCATCGTCCAGTTCCACTCGCTGTACAGCAACATCTTCGACCCGGACGGTGGCTGGGCCTGGGGTCTGGCCATCGCCTCGATGGTGGTCGTCATCCGGATCTGCCTGATCCCGCTCTTCGTGAAGCAGATCAAGGCGACCCGGGCCATGCAGGCGATCCAGCCGAAGATGAAGGCCATCCAGGAGCGCTACAAGAACGACAAGCAGCGCCAGTCCGAAGAGATGATGAAGCTGTACAAGGAGGCGGGTACCAACCCGTTCTCCAGCTGCCTTCCCATCATCGTGCAGGCGCCGTTCTTCACCGCCCTCTACGGCGTGCTCGCCAAGGTCGCCAAGAGCGAGCCGATCGGCGTCATCCACGGCGACCTGCTGCTGAGCGCCGGCAAGGCGCACATCTTCGGTGCCCCGCTCTCCGCGACCTTCGTCAGCAGCCACGAGACCAGCGTCAAGATCGTCACCGCGGTGATGATCATCATGATGTCGCTGTCGCAGTTCATCACCCAGCGCCAGCTGATGACCAAGAACGTCGACCTCACGGTCAAGACGCCGTTCATGCAGCAGCAGAAGATGCTGATGTACGTCTTCCCGGTGATGTTCGCCGTGATGGGCATCAACTTCCCCGTCGGTGTCCTGGTCTACTGGCTGACCACTAACGTCTGGTCGATGGGCCAGCAGCTGATCGTCATCCACAACAACCCGACCCCGGGCAGCAAGGCGTGGGACGAGCGGCAGGTCCGCCTGAAGAAGGCCGGCCGGCTGAACCCGGACGGTTCGGAGATCAAGGGCGCGCTCTGGGGCCTGCTGCCCCCGTCCAAGTCGACCCTCGACGCCGCCTCGGCGGCGGCCGCCGTGGTCGAGGAGTCGGCGCAGGCACGCCGCCAGCAGCCCCGCAAGCAGACCAAGGCGCAGCGCCAGCAGAGCGGTGCCGGTCAGCAGACCGCCGACCTGACCAAGGACACCGAGGCCCCGGCCGAGGAGCCCGCCGACACCGTCCCGGCCGACTCCGGTGCCAAGCCGGCGGCCGCCCAGCAGGGCCCGGCCAAGCCCGGCGCGGCCAAGCCGGGCACCGCTCGGCAGCAGCCCAAGCGTGGCGGCCAGCGGCCGAAGAAGAAGTCCTGACCGGCCCTGGACCCGTTGTGACAGCGCGCAGAGCTTCGTTCCCGGCCCACCAATCTGGGCCCATCTCCGAAGGAGTCCATCAGTGACGGAAGGCACCACCTCCGCCGTCGAGGCCGAGGCCGCCGCCAGCACCGACGAGATCGTCATCGCCCGACTGGAGCAGGAGGGCGACATCGCGGCGGACTACCTGGAGGGTCTGCTCGACATCGCCGACCTCGACGGTGACATCGACATGGACGTCGAGGGCGACCGCGCCCTGGTCTCCATCGTCGGTGAGGGCAACGACCGCGCGCTGCAGCGCCTGGTCGGCCAGGACGGCGAGGTGCTGGAGGCGCTGCAGGAGCTGACCCGGTTGGCTGTCCACCGGGAGACCGGGGAACGCAGCCGCCTCATGCTGGACATTGCCGGCTTCCGGGCCCGCAAGCGCTCCGAGCTGGCCGCGCTCGGTGCCGAGGCCGCCGAGCAGGCGAAGAGCAGCGGCGAGCAGGTCAAGCTGCGGCCGATGACGCCCTTCGAGCGCAAGGTCGTCCACGACGCGGTCGCGGCCGCCGGTCTGCGCAGCGAGTCGGAGGGCGAGGAGCCCGAGCGGTGCGTGGTCGTGCTGCCGGTCTGAGGCCGGCGGTACGACGACCGGCCGCCGAGGCGGCCGGTGGGCTTCACCGGACGCGACCCCGTCCGCCTCGTGCGGGCGGGGTCGTCGTCCCTTCGCGGGGCGTGGGCCCGGCGCGAGATGTTTCACGTGAAACTGTGCGGAGAGCGGGTCGGTGGATCCGGGGATCGGAGAGGTCGAGATGGACACGGAGAACGCGGCCGCTGGCCGGCCGGGGGCGGACGACGTGAATCCGGCCGCTGCGGGGCCGGCCGCCGAGGCGGTCGAGGCGACCGAGGTGCCCGAGCTGGCCGAGGCCCCGGCCGTCGCCCGGGAGGTCTTCGGTGATCGTTTCGACGCCGCGGTCCGCTACACCGAGCTGCTGGCCACCGCGGGCGTGCGGCGCGGGCTGATCGGGCCGCGCGAGGTGCCCCGGCTCTGGGACCGGCACGTCCTCAACTGCGCGGTGCTCGCCGAGCTGCTGCCGGCCGGCTCCACCCTGTGCGACGTCGGCTCCGGCGCCGGCCTGCCGGGCATCCCGGTGGCGCTGGCCCGTCCGGACGTCTCGGTGACGCTGCTGGAGCCGCTGCTGCGGCGGACCACCTTCCTGGAGGAGGTCGTCCGGGAGCTGGGGCTGGAGAACGTCACGGTGCTGCGCGGCCGCGCCGAGGAGATGGTCGGCAAGCTCGCGGTGGACGTGGTGACCGCCCGGGCGGTGGCGCCGCTGGACCGGCTGGCCGGCTGGGGGATGCCGCTGCTCCGTCCGCACGGGCAGATGCTGGCGCTCAAGGGCGACAGCGCCGAGCAGGAGCTGGCCGACTCGCGGGCCGGGCTGACCAAGCTGGGTGCGGTCGAGTGGAGCGTGATCTCGGTCGGCGAGGGCACCCTGGAGACCTCGACCCGGGTGGTCCAGGTCAAGGCGGGGGAGAGCCCCGGCGGGGTGAAGGCCGCGACCCGGCGGGCGAAGGCGGCCCGGGCCGGACGGAACGCGGGCGCCCGGACCGGCGAGCGCAGCCGGGGCGGGCGGCGCCGCAGCCGCTGAGGCGGGTGACGCCGGACAGGCTCGACGACGGGCGGGTGGTTCCTCCTGAGGGGGGAGCCGCCCGCCCGTCGGCGTTCCGGTGGCCGTCGGGGTGACGGCCGGTCGACGGGAGGACACCGGTGTGTCGCAACGTCAGATTTCCGACATAGCGGGCATGGTGTTTCACGTGAAACGTCGCTCCTTGCTCTCGGGAATCCTCGGCCGCAGCCGGGCGGCGACTGTTGCCGCTCCGGTTTCACGTGAAACACTGACCCTCATGCAGGACTCGGAGACCATCGACCAGATCGATGACACGCCCATCGCGAGGGCTGCCCAGGCTGCGGTTCAGGCGATCGGCCGAGCGGGTGAGGGTCTTCCCCGCCCCGGCGCCACCCGGGTGATCGTGGTCGCCAACCAGAAGGGCGGGGTCGGCAAGACCACCACCACCGTCAACCTGGCCGCCTCGCTCGCCATGCACGGACTGCGCGTCCTGGTCGTCGACCTCGACCCGCAGGGCAACGCCTCCACCGCCCTCGGCATCGACCACCACGCCGAGGTGCCCTCCGTCTACGACGTCCTGGTCGAGGGCAAGCCGCTCGCCGACGTGGTGCAGCCGGTGGTGGACGTCGAGGGGCTGTTCTGCGTCCCCGCGACCATCGACCTGGCCGGCGCCGAGATCGAGCTGGTGTCGCTGGTGGCCCGGGAGAGCCGGCTCCAGCGCGCCATCGCCGCCTACGAGCAGCCGCTGGACTACGTCCTGATCGACTGTCCGCCCTCGCTGGGCCTGCTGACGGTCAACGCCCTGGTGGCCGGGCGGGAGGTGCTGATCCCGATCCAGTGCGAGTACTACGCGCTGGAGGGCCTGGGCCAGCTGCTGCGCAACGTCGAACTGGTGCGCGCGCACCTCAACCCCGCGCTGCACGTCTCGACCATCCTGCTCACCATGTACGACGCCCGGACCAGGCTGGCCGCCCAGGTCGCCGAGGAGGTCCGGACGCACTTCCCGCAGGAGGTGCTGAGCACCGCGATCCCGCGCTCGGTGCGCATCTCGGAGGCGCCCAGCTACGGCCAGACGGTCCTCACCTACGACCCGGGCTCGACCGGGGCGCTCTCCTACCTGGAGGCCGCCCGCGAGCTCGGGCTGCGCGCGGCGGGGACGGGCGGCGGCCCGCTCCTGGGGCAGCAGCGGCACGGCAGCGGTACGGGGCACGGAGCCCCGGTGGCACAGCACGGTACGACGGAGGGTCATCGGTGAGCGGTCGCAGGGGTTTGGGACGAGGGCTGGAGGCGCTGATCCGCCCCGCCGTGCCGGTGGACGGCGGGGCCGCGCCCGCACCGGCCCCGGTGGGGGCGACCGGTGCGACGTCCCCCACCTCGGTACCGACGCTGCCGACCGGCCGCGGCACGGTGGCGGCCCGGGCGGCCGCGGAGAAGCGGGCCGAGCAGGCGCAGCCGGCGCCGGCGGCCGGTGCCTTCTTCGCGGAGCTGCCGCTGGACGCGATCACGTCCAACCCGCGTCAGCCGCGTGAGGTCTTCGACGACGACAAGCTGGCCGAGCTGGTCGTCTCGATCAAGGAGGTCGGTCTGCTCCAGCCGATCGTGGTGCGCCAGGTCGCGCCCGACCGCTTCGAGCTGATCATGGGCGAGCGCCGCTGGCGCGCCTCCAAGGAGGCCGGGCTGAAGCAGATCCCGGCGATCGTCCGCGCCACCGAGGACGACAAGCTGCTGCTGGACGCCCTGCTGGAGAACCTGCACCGGGCCGAGCTGAACCCGTTGGAGGAGGCGGCCGCCTACGACCAGTTGTTGCGGGACTTCTCCTGCACCCACGACGAGCTGGCCGACCGGATCGGCCGCTCGCGTTCGCACGTCTCCAACACGCTGCGGCTGCTGAAGCTCTCGCCCACCGTGCAGAGCCGGGTCGCCGCCGGAGTGCTGACCGCCGGCCACGCCCGGGCGCTGCTCGGGGTGCCGGACGACGAGCGGCGGGAGCTGCTGGCCAAGCGGATCGTCGCGGAGGGCCTCTCGGTGCGGACCACCGAGGAGATCGTCGCGCTGATGGCCGAGGAGGAGGACCGGAAGCCGAAGCGCCAGGCGCCGAAGGCGGGCAAGCTGATCTCCCCGGCCTTCAACGATCTGGCGAGCCGGCTGTCGGACCGCTTCGACACCCGGGTCAAGGTCGAGGTGTCGCAGCGCGGCGGCAAGCTGGGCAAGGGCAAGGTGGTGCTGGAGTTCGGTTCGGTGGAGGACCTGAACCGGATCCTGGACAGCCTGGCCCCGGGCGAGGACGGTCTGCGGCTGTCGCAGGGCTGAGCCGGGCCGGGGACGACACCCGATGGGTGCATGTTCCGCGTGAGCACTGTTTCACGTGAAACATGCACCCGTCGGCGTCTGTGGGGGCATGCTCGACCGTGAAGTGGAGGAGGAGGTGCGGGGCATGGGACGCCGGATCGCTCCGCTGACCCTGGACAACCTCGCCGATCTGCCGACGACCTGCCGCTCCTGCGTGTTCTGGGAGCTGGACCCGGTCAGCGGGAAGGCGGCGGTGGAGTCCGGGAAGCCGGAGCTGGAGAAGGAGGGGTGGATCTCCGCGGTGCTGCTGGAGTGGGGGTCCTGCGGCCGGATCGTCTACGTGGACGACCAGCCGGCCGGCTTCGTGCTGTACGCGCCGCCCGCCTACGTCCCCCGGTCGCAGTCCTTCCCGACCAGTCCGGTCTCGCCGGACGCCGTCCAGCTGATGGTCAGCCGGGTGGTTCCGGGCTACCAGCGGCAGGGGCTCGGCCGGGTGCTGGTGCAGACCGTGGCCAAGGACCTGCTCGGGCGCGGGGTGCGGGCGATCGAGGCCTTCGGCTCGGCCGGTCCTGAGCCGGTCAGCTGCGTGCTGCCGGCCGACCACCTGCTCGCGGTCGGCTTCAAGACCGTCCGCTCGCATCACCGTTACCCGCGACTGCGGCTGGAGGCGCGCACCACGCTGTCCTGGCGGGGCGATGTGGAGGTGGCGCTGGAGCGGCTGCTCGGCGGGGCGCGCAAGGAGCCGGCGCTGCGGCCGTTCTGAGGCGGGTGGAAACGACGGCGGCGGGGGGGCCCCGGGGGGGGGGCCCCCCCCCCGGAGGGGGGCGCCCCGGGGGACGAATTTTAAGGCGGCAACAGGGGCCGGCCCGGGGGCCTAAGGCCGGG